>JBKJIY010000115.1:0-15443 GCA_046598315.1 Gemmatimonadaceae bacterium | reverse complement strand
CGAGTTACGCGAGAGGCGCCGGTCGGAATCGAACCGACGAATAGCAGATTTGCAGTCTGCCGCCTTACCACTTGGCCACGGCGCCGTTCGTCTAACCTAACCCTGCGAGACGCCTGCCCTCAACCCGGGCGGCACAAACGCGCCGGTCACGGGCCGCGCAACGCGGTCCGGAGCGCCGAGCGAACGGCGTCCCACGCCAGTCATCCAACCCCTCCCGCTCGCGAAGAGACGCCTCCCGGTATCATCTTCCCCGCATGACCGAATCGCCCGCCACTCCGCCCGGCACTCCCCCGAACCTCCACGGCGAGCGCCGCGAGCGCTCCCGCAACCACCACATCGTGCTCTTCTGGAACTTCATGTTCCGGATGCTGCGCCTCCTCGCGCGCCACGCGAACAGCTTCTACTCCGCCGTCGGCATCTTCCTCGTCGCCGGCACGGTCGTCGCCATCGCCGGCGTGATCGGCTTCGCGGCGCTCGGCCGCTACGTGCGGGGCGGCGCCACCCAGGCGTTCGATGAGGGCATCCTTCGCTGGATCGCCGCGCACAAGAGCTCCATGCTCACCACGGCGATGGTCGAGATCACCCCGCTCGGCACAGGCATGGTGGTGCTCGCGATCGTCGGCGTGGCGGCGCTCTTTCTCTGGCACACGGAGCACAAGCACTCGGCGCGCCTGCTCCTCGCCGCCACGGCGGGCAACATCCTGCTCAACGGCGCACTCAAGCTGGCCTTCTCGCGTCCGCGTCCCCAGGTGGTGGAGTGGGGCACGCACGCCGCAAGCTCCTCGTTTCCCTCGGGTCACGCGATGAGCGCCACGGTCGTCTACGGCACGGTGGCCTACCTGGTGGCGCGGCTGCAGAAGCACACCCTGTCGCGCGTCGCCACCCTCACGGCGGCCTTCATCCTCATCGCGCTGATCTGCCTCACCCGCCTCTATCTCGGCGTGCACTACCCCTCGGACGTGCTGGGGGGCGTGGTGGTGGGGCTCGCCTGGTCGGCCTTCTGCATGGCCACGCTGGAGGCGTCGATCGCGCTGGCGCGCCGGCGCGGCGCCTCGGCCGATATGGAGGAGCGGCCCTCGCCGGCCGAGCCGGGGTGAGCTAGTCCGTCGCGGACTTCCCCACGATGATCGGCACCGTAGTCGGCTGCGCGCTTCCGGCGCTGGGCTCGTCGGTGACGGCGACGGCGGCCAGCGCGTTCCGGTCGAGCGCGTACGTCGCGCGCACCACCGCGTGGCCGTCGGCCTCGGGCGTGAAGGTCCCCGCGCTGATCTTGTCGCCTGCCGTCACCAGCCAGAGCTGATAGGTGCGGCCTGGCTTGCTCGCCGGCAGATGGTGCGCCACGAAGGTCCACGCATTGACCGAACGGTCCCAGAACATCCGCCCCGACGGCGCGCGTTCGCCGGTGGACGCCAGCGTCATCACGGCGACGTCCGCTCCGGTGAGATTGGCGATCAGCCGGTCTCGGTCGGCGAGCGAGCCGCGCGCCGAATCGAGCGCTGTCGTCGCCAGACCGCGCGTGACGGCGGACTCCGCGACGGCCGCGCGCAGTCGGTCGCGCTCGTCGCGGGTGCGCACGAGGAGGCCGAGGCTGACGATGGCGATGAGGCTCGCCGCCATTGCGGCGAAGTTGCTCACGTGCGTCCAGCGCCGCGAGCGGCCACTGGCCGAGCCGATGGGCGTCACGGCCGACACCGCGCCGGCAGCGGGACGCTCGGTGTGCGAGATCGTGGGCGTGCGGCTGGCCTGGACACGCTCGATAAGGCGAGCGCGCACCCGGTCGCGTTGCGCCGGCGACATCGGCAGCGGACGCACGGCGTACGACAGCGCTGCCGCCGCATCGCGCAGTCCGGTGAGATGCTCACGGCAGGTCTCGCAGCTCGCCACATGCGCCAGCACGGCGTCCCGCTCCGTCGCGTCCAGCGCGTCGAGCGAGAGGCCTTCCAGCGTATCGCGTGCGTCTTCGTGTGTCATGCCGTGGCTCATCGCGCATCCTCGCGCAGAATCTGTAAGCGTCCCCGCAACTTCTGCATCGCCAGCCGCATTCGCGTCTTGATCGTGCCCAGCGGTTGCCCAGTTCGCTCCGCGATCTCGGTCTGGCTCAATCCGCTGAAATAGCCCAGCTCCAGCGCCTCGCGCTGCTCCGCCGGCAGCTCTGCCAACGCCGAGAGCACGATGACGCGTCTCTCGCTCGCCTCGGCATCCAGGCCAGGATCTCCCACCGCAACGACCTGGGCGGCCACCTCTCCATCCTCCCCCTCCAGCGACTCCTCGCGCAGCCGCTTCACCGCACGCACCCTGTCGAGGGCGCGGCTGCGGGCAATCGTGAGCAGCCAGGTCTGCACCGATCCGCGAGCGGGATCGAATCGCCCCGCCTGACGCCACGCCTGCCAGAACGCCTCCTCCACCACATCCTCCACGTCGTCGCGCTGATGGAGGATCTTCACGACGACGGCGTTGACCAGCGAGTGCCATCGGTCGTACAACGCAGCGAGCGCCAGCTCGTCGCCCGTTGACATGCGCCCCACGAGCGACGCGTCGGACACGGCACCACCCTCTGCCGCAGCTGAGGAGGCGAGCGCGCTCGAGGAGGAGTACGGCGGCTGCGAAGGAGATGGATTCATTCGGCTGGTAATGTAGCGCTCGGCTTTCACGCCCAGCAAACACGTCAACCGATGCGGCAGGCCCGTTGGCCCGGCGCGACCGCGGCCTGCGTGCCTCGTCCTCGATCCCAGACACTGGAGCGGTCGTCGCGACACGGTGGACGATTCCTGCCCCGCGAACGCGTCGTCGAGAGTCTACCAGCCCGTGAACCGCGTGAGATCATCGGTGTGGCGGGCATCCTTCGTGCGGCGCCAGCGCCCGCAAGACACCCATGGGCCTTCCCTCGGTTACCGTTCGCGATGCTGATGCTATAGAAGATTGTGAACGGACGAGGCTGGTAGCAATGGAGACTTTCGCGCTCTCGGTGGAGAAAGCTGCATCGGAGCAGTCCGGCCGTCCCGACCAATCCAGCAACGACAATTCTTTGGTTTTGCCGAAACAGCAGAAATATTCGGTCATTTATTGCATTTTTCTGGCTGATGGTGCTTTTTTCGTTCAAGGATTTGCATTTAGCGCAATATTCTCTCGTCAAAACTCGGCCATCTGGCCACGTCTGCTCACCGTTCACGCCGGATTCCATGAGCTCCTCGGTTCCCTCTTCGCGCAAGTCCACGGTTCGGGATCTCATCGCCCACACCTCCGGCGCGCCCGCACTCGGCAACGGTGGCGGCGAGCCGTCGCCGCACGTGCAGACCTCGGCGTACTTCGGCATCAACACCTTTGGCGCGCGCCAGATGCGCGACAAGCTGCCGAAGGACGTCTCGATCAAGCTTGCCGCATCGGTCCGGCACGGCAAGAAGCTCGATCTCGACGTGGCGCCGGTCGTCGCGCAGGTCATCAAGGAGTGGGCGATCAGCCGCGGCGTGACGCACTTCACGCACTGGTTCCAGCCGCAGACGGGACTCACCGCCGAGAAGCACGACGCCTTCCTGAACTTCGACGACAACAAGCGCGCGATGGAAGCGTTCACCGCGGCCCAGCTCATCCAGAGCGAACCCGACGCGTCGAGCTTTCCCAGCGGCGGTCTCCGTGCCACGTGGGAGGCGCGCGGCTATACGGCGTGGAATCCGGCGAGCCCGGTCTTCATCGTGGAGTCCGCCGGCACGCGCACGCTCTGCATCCCTTCGGTCTTCATCGGCTACAATGGCGAAGCGCTGGACGAGATGACGCCGCTGCTCCGAAGCTCCGACGTGCTCTCGGAAAAGGCGATCGAGCTTCTCGCCCTTCTCGGCGACGAGAGCGTACAGCGCGTCTATACGACGATGGGCGCCGAGCAGGAGTACTTCCTCATCGACCGCCGTCTGTTCGCCATGCGTCCCGACCTGGTGATGGCGGGCCGCTCTCTCGTGGGCGCACCGCCACCGCGCGGCCAGCAGCTCGAGGATCACTACTTCGGCGGCATCCCGGAGCGCATCCAGGCATGCATCGCCGAGGTGGAGCACGAGCTCTACAAGCTGGGCGTGCCGATCATCACGCGGCACAACGAGGTGGCCCCCTCGCAGTTCGAGATGGCGCCCCTGTTCGAGGAGACGGACATCGCCGTCGATCACAACCAGATGGTGATGGCCACGCTGCGCAAGGTGGCGCTGCGGCACGATCTCCAGGCGATCCTGCACGAGAAACCCTTCGCCGGAATCAATGGATCGGGCAAGCATTGCAACTGGTCGCTCTCCGTCGCCAGCGACAGCCCCGAACTGGACGGGGTGAATCTCCTGAAGCCCGGCAAGACACCGCACCAGAATCTGCGCTTCCTCGTGTTCCTCGCCGCGGTGCTGCAGGGCGTGCACCGCCACGCGGGTCTCCTGCGCGCCGGCATCGCGTCAAGCGGCAACGAGCACCGGCTCGGTGCCAACGAGGCGCCGCCGGCCATCATCTCCGTGTTCATGGGCTCCATGCTCACCCGCGTCATCGAGGCCATCGCCGACGGCAAGAGCTCGTCGAACGCGGCACAGGCGATGATCAAGCTCGGCGTTGCTCGGCTGCCCGAGATCGAGCGGGACAACACCGACCGCAACCGCACGTCTCCCTTCGCGTTCACGGGCAACAAGTTCGAGTTCCGCGCCGTCGGTTCGTCGGCATCCATCGCCTTCCCCATCGTGCTGCTCAACGCCGCGGTGGCCGAGTCGCTTGGCGAGATCACCGAGGAGATTCGCTCCAGGCTCAAGCGCGGCAAGTCGGTGGACGACGTGGTCCTCGCCGTGGTGCGCGAGTCGTTCCAGGCGAGCGCCGCGATCCGCTTCGAGGGCAACAATTACTCTGACGAATGGGTGGTGGAGGCCGACAAGCGCGGCCTGCTCAACCTGCGCCGTTCGCCTGAAGCGCTCGACCAGCTGCTCACGCGCCAGTCGCGCGGACTGCTCACCAAGCTGGCCATCTTCACCAAGCCGGAACTGGAATCGCGCTACCACGTCCGGCTCGAGCGCTACATCAAGGACATGCTCATCGAGATGTACACGTTGAAGGAGATCGTCGACACGCAGATCCTGCCGGCGGCGTTCGGCTACGCCGGCTCGCTGGCGGAGTCTGCGGCACATGCCGTCGCCGCGGGGATCACGTCGGTTCCTCAAGTCGCCGCCGCCAACGAGATCGGCGCGATGATCGAGGCGCTGCGCACGGGCCAGGACGCCCTGATCGCGACGATCGAGAAGGCCGAAGGGATGCATCACGACCTGCCGAAACAGGCAAAGCTGCTGACGAGCGCGGGCGCCGAGAGCATGGCGGCGGTTCGCGAGGCAGCCGATGCGCTGGAGCTCAAGGTGGACGACGAGCGCTGGCCGTTGCCGAAGTACAGGGAGATGCTGTTTCCGGTGTAGTACAGGAAGACAGGAAGACAGGAAGACAGTCACTGCACACGCTACGGGGGGCACACTGGAACTGGTTCGGTGTGCCTTTCTCGTAGTAGTGCATGTCGCCGACGCTGCTTGCCGTCTTACCATCAGCGTCACGCATCCGTAGTATCTCCGTCATGGACCTCTATGGTTTCTCGCTCGCACTCGGGGCGGCGGGACTGGGCGCCATGGCGCTGGGCGGGCTCTCGCACGGGAGCCATGACGGGCATGCGGGACACGGTGCACACGGTGGCCATGCCAGCCACGACGTGGGTCACGCGCACCACGGTCATGCCTCGGCACAGGGTGCTGCGGCCACGCATGGACATCATGCCGGCCACGAGGGTGGCAACTGGGCGCTCATGCTCCTGTCGCCGCGCGTCATCTTCGCGCTGCTCGTCGGCTTTGGCGCGGGGGGCATGCTCGCGCTGCCGCTGGGAGAGCCCTGGCGCGCCGGCGCGGCGATCCTTGGCGCCGCCGGCTTTGAAACGCTGCTGGTGGGGCCGCTCTGGCGTTTCCTCTTCCGCTTCGAGTCCGCGCCGGCCGCCACGCTCGACAGTGCCATCGAGGACGATGCCCGCGCCGTGTCCAGCTTCGACCGGGACGGCTGCGGCCTCGTCGCCCTCGACCTCGATGGCCAGGTCGTGCAGCTCCTCGGCACGCTGAGCGCGGACGATCGCGCGCGGGGCGTGCGCATCCGCAGCGGCGATCTGCTGCAGGTCTCCAGCGTCGATACCGCTCGCAACCGCTGCGTCGTCCGTCTCACCGACCGCTGACGGGCCCTCCCTCTCTCCCTCTCATGTCTACTCTCCTCTGGATCGGCGCAATTCTCGTCGGCGTGATGGTGGTGATTCCCGCCATCGTCGCCTCCTTTCTCCGCAACGTGGACGCGGGCACCATCCGCCTCGTCAGCTGGCTGAATGGCGGAAGCGTCATCTATCGCGGACCGGGCAAGTCCAAGGAGATTCCCCTGCTCACGATCGGGACGTCGATCTCCAGCAAGGTGATCAACGTCGACCTCGACATCACCGACCAGACGGCGGATCTCGACGAAGGGGGCACGCCGCAGCCGATCAAGGTACGCGTGCTCGCCAGCGCGATCGTCTCGGTGGGCGACACCGACCAGCTCATCAAGACGGCGGCGAACCGGTTCTTCGCCAAGCCCGAGGCCGACCAGGTGAACACGCTCACCGATCTGCTCTCCAGCTCGGCCCGGCGCGCCATCAACCTGCTCACGCACGATCAGCTCTTCTCGGCCAAGGGTCCCTCGCGCACCCTGCCTCCCGTCGCCTCGCGGGCGCTCGGTGCTGGCACGTCGCCGGCGACGGCGCTCGTCGCCGCGCCGCATCAACTCCCCGCCAATCTGAGCTCCACCAATCTCGATACGCTGGAGGACGACGACGATCCGCTCGCGGTGATCATCCGCAAGGCCTGCTCGCGCGAGCTCACCGACCTGGGGCTGATCTTCAATTCCCTCAACATCAAGGTCGTGCAGAGCGAAGTCGCTGATGCACGCCGCCGCATGTCGGCGGCCGAGGCCTCGGCGACGGCCGACATCGTGTCGGCACAGCAGGCCCGGCGCGCCAAGGAGGCAACGATCGAGGCCGAGCGCATCATCTCCGACCGGCAGCGCGAACTGGAGCAGACGCGGGCCGGCAACGCCGTGCTCATCGCGCAGGCGGAGGCCAAGCGACAGGAGGCCATGGGTGGCCAGCGCATCGCCGAGCTGGAGGCGACCCAGCTCGCCCAGGCCCGCGCCGACGCGCAGCGAGTCACGATCGAGGCGCAGGCGTCGTCCGAGGCGGAAGCGATCCGCATCCGGACGGTGGCGTCGGCACAGGCGGAGAGCATCGAGAAGGTCAACAAGGCCATCGCCGCGGGTGGCGAGAGCTATTTCCGCTATCGCCAGATCGAGATGCTGCCCACGATCGCTCCCGCCATCGCCGACGCGCTGGCGCGGGCCCGGCTCGTCACGATCTCCGGAAGCGAGGATGGCGGAGCCCCCAACTCGGCAACGAATCAGATCGCCAGCGTGATCCAGACCGTGCTCGCCGCGCAGCTCGTGGCGAAGGGTGGAATGCTGGGCAGGGACGACGCGGACGACGATCGGAGCACGGACCGCCGCTAGAGGCTCGTCCCAGCGACACGCTTCTTGCTAGGGCGGGCAACCCATGAACTACGCGTTGATCGGATTCGGGGTCCTCGGCCTCGTCGTCGGCCTGCTCGCGCTCGCAGGCATCATGGGAAGCGTGCGGAGCTCGCCCTGTCGGGAGGTCACCGACACGGAGGGGGGCGTGGGACCAGCGGTCGGCGATCCGGGGTTCTCTCGCGCGATGGAGCTCGTCAGCCGCACGGCGCTGTCGCCGGGGAACGCTGTGGAAGTCTTCATGAATGGCGACGAGACATATCCCCGTCTGTGGGACGACCTGCGTGCCGCACGCGAGTCCATCACCATCCAGCTGTACTTCTGCGACAAGGGCCGGATGGCCGACACCTTCCGCGAGATTCTTCTGGAGCGCGCGCGGGCGGGCATTCGCGTGTACTTCCTCTACGACGCGTTCGGGTCGACGTTGCCGGACGAGTACATCGAGTCCCTCGACGCCGGCGGCGTGCGCACGGCCAAGTTTCGTCCGCTTCGCTTCTGGAGCGCGCACAAGACCCAGCACCGCGCGCACATTCGCGTCGTGTGCATCGACGGCCGGCTCGGCTATACCGGTGGGTTCGGGATCGCTGACAAGTGGTTCGGCAACGGGCGCGACACGGACCAGTGGCGCGATTCCAACGTGCGGTTCACCGGACCGGCCGTGCTGCAGCTCCAGTCGGCCTTCGTCGCCTGCTGGACCGAGGCGACCGGCGACCTGCTCGTGGGCGATGTCATCTTTCCGCACGTGGAGCCGACGAGCACCGACGGCGCGTTCGCCGGACTGATGCACGGAGCGCCGGGCATCGGCAGCAGCACCGCCGAGCGGTTTCTCGCGCTGTCGATCGAGGGCGCCCGCGAGCGGCTCTACATCACGAACTCGTACTTCGTGCCGCACGAGGACATTCGCAACATGCTGCTCGAGGCAGTCAAACGGGGGGTCGACGTGCGCGTGCTCACGACGGGGATCAATACGGACGTGAAGAGCACGCTGTACGCCGGACGGGCGCGGTACGAGCACCTGCTCGAAGGCGGGGTGCGCCTCTACGAGTATCGCAACACGATGATGCATGCCAAGACGCTGGTCGTCGACACGCAGTGGAGTGCGGTGGGAAGCATGAATGCGGACAACCGCTCGCTCTCGTTCAACGAGGAAACCGTGCTGTTCATGCTGCATGGGGCGACGGCGAAGACGGTGGAGCAGCATTTCATGGCTGATCTGGAGCACGCCGACGAGATCGCGCTGGCCACCTTTCGCCAGCGGGGCATGCTGGAGCGCCTGAAGGAACACACGGCGCATTTGCCGTGGCGGGTTCTCTAGTACTTCGCGAGGTAGTGCTCCAGCTCCCACGGCGACACCTGCGCGCTGTACTCCCGCCACTCCTCCCTCTTGGCCGCGATGTAGTGCTCGGCGATGTGCGTACCGAGCGCCGCGACGATCACGTCGTCCTTTTCCAGCTCGTCGCACGCCTCGTCGAGATCGCGCGGCAGGTCGTCGATGCGCAGACGCCGTTTCTCGCGATGCGACATCTCCCAGATGTTCTCGTTGACCGGCTCGCGGTGATCCGCCCGGGTCCGCACGCCGTCGAGGCCGGCGGCGAGCATCACCGCGAGCGCGAGATACGGGTTGGCGGCGGGATCGGGCACGCGATGTTCCACGCGGGTGCCGACGCCGCGCCGTTCCGGGATGCGCAGCATCGGCGACCGGTTGCGCATGCTCCAGGCGACATTCACCGGTGCCTCGAACCCGGGGACCAGCCGCTTGTACGAGTTGACGAGCGGATTGGTGACGGCGCACGTGCCGCGCGCGTGGCGCAGGAGGCCGCCGATGTAGTGCAGCGCGGTCTCGCTCAGCTCCCATTTCGCCGACGCATCCCAGAACGCGTTGGTCTTTCCACGAAACAGTGATTGATGCGTGTGCATCCCGCTGCCGTTCTGGCCCGCGATGGGCTTGGGCATGAACGAGGCGGCGAGGCCGAATCGCTGGGCGACGACCTTCACGACGAAGCGGAAGGTGGCGATGTTGTCGGCGGTGGTGAGGGCATCCGCAAATCGGAAGTCGATCTCGTGCTGTCCGTGCGCCACCTCGTGATGCGCGGCCTCCACCTCGAACCCCATCTGCTCCAGATCCTGAACCACGGCCCGCCGCGCGTCCTCGCCGAGGTCCACCGGCGCGAGATCGAAGTACGCGCCGACGTCGTGCGTCTGCGTCGTCGTCTCCCCATTCGGGCCGCGCTTGAACATGAAGAACTCGGCCTCCATCCCGGCGTTCATCGTGAACCCCAGGCTGGCGGCGTCGGCGATCACGCGCTTCAGCGCGCCACGCGGGTCGCCGGCGAACGGCGAGCCATCGGCGAGGTTCACGTCGCAGATGAGACGTCCGACCCGGCTCTCGGGATCGCCCCATGGAAAGAGACGAAACGTGGAGAGCTCCGGCGCCAGGAGCATGTCGCTCTCCTCGATGCGCACGAAGCCCTCGATGCTCGAGCCGTCGAACATGATGTCGCCGGCGAGCGCCTTGGCGAACTGCGATGCCGGGATCTCGACGTTCTTGTTCACGCCGAGAATGTCGGTGAACTGGAGGCGGAGAAATCGGACGTTCAGGGCGCGGGCCAGGTCGAGTACGTCCGTCGCGGAGGCGCCGCGGAGATCAGGTACGAGGGCATGGGAGTGAGTCACGAGGGAATGCTCGTCGGCTGAGGGCACAGTGTCAATCAGTGCAGGAAAGACCGGAAGACAGGAAGACAGAGCGAACCGGGCACGTCGCTTGCCCCGCGTGCTCGGGCGCGAGTGTCGCGCCAGCCACCTGTGAGGAGACGATGAAGATCTCGGAGCTCATGTCCAGGAACCCGCGCACCGTCACGCCGGAGACGCCGGTGTCCGATGCCGCGCAGCTCATGAAAGAGGAGGACGTGGGGATGGTGCCCGTGGTGGAACGCGTCGGGGGCGCGGAGACCCGCGGCCGGCTCGTGGGCGTGGTGACCGATCGTGACATCGCGGTGCGCGTCGTGGCCGAAGGTCGCTCGGGAGACGTGATGGTGCGCGACGTGATGTCTGGCGGGGTGAAGACGTGCGGGCCTGACGAGGCGGTGGATACGGTGCTGGAGTTGATGGGACGAGAGCAGATCCGGCGGGTTCCCATCGTCGATGCGCGCGGCTCTCTCGTCGGCATCGTCTCGCAAGCCGACCTGGTGCGGAAGGCAGGCGACGACCGCAAGGTGGAGCGTACGATGGAGCAGATCTCGCAGCCCGGCGGAGCGCATCAGAACTAGGAAGACAGGAAGACAGAAAGACAGTGACCTCCTGTCTTCCTGTCTTCCTGTCTTCCTGTCTTCCTGTCTTCCTGTACTATCTTTCCCCGATGTCCACCCCGATCTCTCCCGCCGCCGGCGCGTCCGGTTCCGCGCACCATTGCCCGTCCTGTGGCGCCGACTCGTCCGGACGCTTCTGCTCCAGCTGCGGTACCGCCCTCGCTGGCGCCGTGTGCGCCACCTGCTCCGCGGCGATGACGCCGGGCGCGCGCTTCTGCCATCGCTGCGGCACGGCGGCCGGCGCATCGCCCGCCGCGTCGTCGCGTGGGTTCGCCGCCACGCTCCCCTGGGCGGTTGCTGCGCTCGCGCTCGTCTCCGTGATTGCCCTCGTGGTGGGCCAGCGCTTCGGAGCGCGCGGTACGAACCCCGGCACGGTGGACGTCCTCGACGGCGCCAACGCGCAGGGGTCCACGGTGATCACCGCGCCTGGCGCACCTCCGCCGAGCGGGATGCCGCGCGCGCCGGACATCAGCCAGCTCACCCCGGCGCAGCGCGCCGAGCGGCTGTACGACCGCATCATGCGGGAGAACGAGGCGGGCAAGCCGGAGAACGTGCGGGCGTTCCTGCCGATGGCCGTGGCGGCGTACGAGATGCTCGCGCCCCTGAATCTCGATCAGCGATACGATCTGGCCCGCATCGGTGAGGTGGGAGGCGATACCGCGCTGATGCGCGCCCAGGGCGACACGATCCTGCGCGACCGGCCCACCCATCTCCTCGGCCTCATCCTCGCCGCTCGCGCGGCGCGCGCCGCCAAGGATGCGTCACGGGCTCGTCAGCTCGACGCACGATTGCTCGCGGCAGAGTCTGGCGAGCGCGCGGCCGCGCTCCCCGAGTATCTGCTCCACAAGAATGACATCGACGTCGCGCTCGCCGCGGCTCGCTCCTCCCGCTAGACGAATCCGATGACGACGATCCACGTGGCGCACAGCCCCGACTCCGATGACGCGTTCATGTTCTACGCCCTCGCCACGGGAAAGATCGACACCGAGGGGCTCACCTATGTGCACGAGCTCCAGGACATCGAGACGCTGAACCAGCGCGCGCTCAAGGCCGAGCTGGAAGTCACCGCCGTGTCGATCCACGCGTATGCCTATCTGAGCGACAACTACGCGCTCCTCCCGCACGGCGCGTCCATGGGCGACCGCTACGGACCGCGGCTGGTCGCCCGGGAGCCTGTCACGCGGGATGCCGTGAAGGGAAAACGGATCGCCATTCCCGGCCCGCTCACCAGCGCCTACCTCGTGCTCCGCATGTACGAGCCCGAGTTCACCCCCGTCTTCACTCCATTCGACGAGATCGAAGACGCCGTGGTGAACGGCGAGGTGGACATGGGCCTGTTGATCCACGAGGGGCAGCTCACGTTCGCGACGCGCGGCCTGCACCTCGTGGCTGACATGGGCGAATGGTGGTTCTCCGAGACTGGGCTCCCGCTGCCCCTCGGCGGCAACGTCGTACGGAAAAACCTCGGTGACGCGTTAACTAGGCAGGTTTCACGTCACCTACGCGACAGCATCGCGTATGGATTGAATCATCGCTCGGCCGCCCTCGACCACTCGATGCAGTACGCGCGTGGGCTCGATCGGTCCGAAGCCGATACTTTCGTCGGTATGTACGTAAACGACTGGACGCTCGACTACGGTGCCCGAGGGCGTGAGGCGGTCCGCCTGTTCCTCGACCGCGGCGTTCAGAGCGGACTCATCTCCCGCGCCGTGACCGTCGAATTCGTGGACTGACTCCATTGGGCTCGGACACATGAGCGCCGCGCCACGATCGTCCCGTGGCATCCCTCTCGCGTGCTGACCGCTTGACTCGCCGCCCGCTTTTTTCGCTGCTCCCCCAGTCAGGCCACTCATGTCGCGCGACTCGATGACACTGCGCGCGCATCAGGAGGACGAGCCGCAGCGCCTCCTCGTCGTCGACGACGAGGAGGCCATTCGCTTTGCCCTGTCGCGATTTCTCCGCAGCCGAGGCTACCTCGTGGATGCCGTGGGATCGGGCGCCGCGGCGCTGGAGCAGCTGGAGCAGGAGCGCTTCGTCGTCATGCTCTGCGACGTCAGGATGCCGGACATGACGGGCCTCGAGCTGCTCCCGCGTGCCCTTCGCCTCAACGCCGATCTCGCCGTGATCATGCTGTCCGCGGTGAATGACGCCGGCACGGCGACCGAGGCCCTGACGCACGGCGCGATGGACTATCTGGTGAAGCCGATCGAGCTGGCCGACCTGCAGCGCGCCGTCGAGCGCGCAACGCACCGGCGACAGCTGGAGATCGAACGCAGGCAGGTGGAGCGAGTCATCCGGGAGGAGGTGGTGGCGCGCACCGCCGAGCTGGAACAGGAGCGGGCCGCGCTGCACACGCTCACACTGGGCGTGGCGGATGCGCTGATCAACGCGATGGAGGCCAAAGACGTCTACCTCCGCGGTCATTCACGCCGCGTCGCCGACCTGGCGGCGTCGATGGCCGATGCGATGGGCCTCGAACCCGATCTCGTGGAGAACGTTCGCCTTGCCGGCCGTCTTCACGACGTGGGCAAGATCGGCATCCGCGAGGAAATTCTCAACAAGCCTGGCGCGCTCACGGCAGAGGAGTTCGAGCACGTGAAGGAGCATGTGCGAATCGGCATGGAGATTCTCGCGCCGCTCAAGCACATCCCGATCGCCCTGGAGTACGTGCACGATCATCACGAGCACTTCGACGGATCAGGCTATCCGCGCGGCCTCGCCGGCGAGCAGATCACGATCGGCGGACGGATCCTCGCCGCCTGTGACGCGTTCGACGCGCTCACCTCGCGGCGCGCCTTTCGCGAAGCCATGGATCCGCGCGAGACGATCGAATATCTCGAGCTGAATCACGTGGGCAAGCTCCTCGATCCCACGGTCTTCTCCGCGCTGAAGCGCGTGGTCCTGCGGAGAAAGACGCTCGTGTTTCTCGACGACCTGCAGGTCTGAGCGCGGAAGCGCCGCTCAGGCCGCCGATTCCGAGGCCGAGGCGAGCCGGCTGAGCGTGTTCAGCAGATCGGCCGCCGCGAACGGCTTGGCCAGCACGGGGCACTTCCACCGCACGGCGACATGCGCGGCCGCGGCGCCATCCGCTTCCCCGGAGATGACGATCGTGCGCGGCAGCAGCGGTGGAAACTCGTACCCCATCTGGGCCATCAGCCAACCGCCGCTGCCGTCGGCCATCTTGAGATCGGTCACCACGAAGTGCACGGCGGTGCCATCGCGCAGGATGCGCATTCCCTCGCGTCCGCTCTTCGCCTCCACCACCCCATACCCGGCGCGCTCGAGATAGCGATGCAACAGGGTGCGCATCTGGTCGTCGTCCTCGATGACGAGCACGGTGGGCAGCGCGTTCGGCGCCACTGGCAAGAGCGTCGCGTGGACGGTTGGGGACTCCACGGCCTGATGCGACATGCCAGGGCTCGACTCCGTGCCTCGCGCGATCATCGCGATCCCGCTCAGGTAACAGCCGAGCGGCTCCTGGGTATCCGGATCGACGCGCGGCGTCGCGAAGAGATGAAAGGGTACGGTCGTGCCGTCCTGGTGCATGCAGAGCTGAACGCCTGCCCAACTGCCGACGTCGGCCAGGTCGATCTCCACACTGGCGAAGATCGCGTCGCGATGCGGTCCGGACTCCAGCAACTCACGCGCGTCGCGACCCGCCCATGCGTCGTCGGCGTGCCCAAGCGCGTTTTCCAGCCCCATGGCGTGGACGATCCTGGCGAACAGATCGAGGGTGAGCACGAACTGCCCGGGCGTGCGTTCGAGATGGGCCCCGCGCCGACTCTGCTCCAGTATCCGCTCCCGGTCGCCGAGGTCGCGCAACAGCATGGTGACGATCGGGGTGCCACCGCGCTGGGGAATCGGGACGACGCGCATCTGAACCACGTGCGTCGCCTCCCTGTCGCACAGAAACGAGATGCGCTCCTCGGCGCTTCGTCCCTGGAACGCGCGCATCAGCAGCGTCGCCGCGGCGCGTTGCTCCTCCGGTGGCACGCGTTGCAGAATCTGTGTACGCAGCAGGGCCGCCTCGCTGGCCCCGAACAGCTGACAGGCCGCGGGATTGGCGGCAATGACCCGGGCGTCCCGGTCCACCGTGAGGATCGGATCGGGGAAATGCTGCAGCAGCGCGCGGTAACGGTCGTCGTCGGACATCACGCAAAGTATCGGCGGCTGCCGCGCAAATCGACAGTCCGGCTCAGCGCCTCGTCGCGGTTCAGTGCTGATGCGACCGGGCGTGCGTGATCCACCCGGTCACTTCGGCCACGCGCTTTCCCTGATGGCGCGCCGCGGCGAGATCGTTCTCCCCCGGTGCGCCGGCGCCGGTGGTAGCCGTGGCACCATACGGGCTTCCTCCCTGGAACATCGCCGCGTCGGAGTAGCCAGGCGGCACGATGATGAGCCCGAGGTTCGCCATCGGCGTCATGATCGACCAGAGCGTGGTCTCGTGGCCGCCGTGCTGCGTCGTCACCGACGTGAAAGCCGCTCCCACCTTGTTCACGAGCGCCCCCTTCTGCCAGAGCGGGCCGGTCTGGTCGAGCACGTTCTTCAACTCCGCCGACATGA
>JBKJIY010000044.1:0-9878 GCA_046598315.1 Gemmatimonadaceae bacterium | reverse complement strand
GCTGTTCAGGATTCTTCCGGCCGAGGAGGCGCTCGGCATGGAGTTGACGTCGGCATATCAGCTCATCCCCGAGCAGAGCACGGCGTAGTACTTGGCCTGCGGGTGGTGCACCAGAATGGCCGCCGTGCTCTGCTCGGGAATGAGCTGATATGCCGACGTCAACTCCATGCCGAGCGCCTCCTCGGCCGGAAGAATCCTGAACAGCTGCGCGTGGTCCTCGAGGTCGGGGCAGGCGCCGTAGCCCCACGAGTAGCGCTTGCCGCGCCCGCCCGGGATGCCCAGCTCGCGCTTCACGCGGCGGTGCATCCACTCGGCGACTGCTTCCGCCGCTTCCACGGCGAGTCCGTGCGCGTAGAACGCCTCGCTGTACTCGCCCGCCGCCTGCTGCTGCTCGAACTTGCGCGTCGCTTCGTCGCCCACCGTGACGATCTGGAAGGCGACGACGTCCACGTCGCCGCTCTTCGACGAGCGGAAGTAGTCGGCGATGCAGAGCCGCTCGCGGCCGTCCTGCCGCGGGAAGTGGAATCGCGTCTGCTCCACCAGCGAGCCGTCCAGCGCATACGCGTCCGGCTCGTAGATGACGATGTCGTTGCCGACGCTCTGCGTGGGGTAGTAGCCGTAGACCGCCTGCGGCGCGATCCAGCCGTTGTGCCTCGCGTCGGCCTTCAGCCTCGCGAGAGTCGGTTCGAATTCGTCCTTCACCATCTTGTCGAACTCCGCACCCGAGCCGCGCCCACCCCACTGCAGGCGGTACAGCTCGTCCAGGTCGAGCAGCTCGAACACCTCCTCCAGCGGGATGTCGCTGAGCACCTTCGGGCCGAAGAAGGGCGCCGCCGGCACCGCGTGGTCCTGCGAGACGTCGGATCTGGCGCCGCTGTCGGTGCCCGCGCGCACGTCCTTGCCCACGTTGCCGTGCAGAAACACGTCGGCGCGCGCGTCGGCCACCAGCTTCTCGGTGAGGGCGAGCCGGCGCTCCGGGCTGTCCTGCAACGCGTCCATCGTCTCCAGTCCCTCGAACGCGTCCTTGCAGTAGAACACGCCGGCATCGTAGGCGCGCTCGCCCTCCACGAACATTGCACGGCGGCCGAAGCGGCGATTGATCGCCGCGCCGCCGATGAGCACCGGGATGTGGATGCCCCGCTTGTCGAGCTCCTGCACGCACAGCGGCATCTGCTTGCTCGTGCTGACGAGCAGGGCCGAGAGCCCGATCGCGTCGGCGCCTACCTCCAGCGCCTTCTCGATGATCGTGTTCACCGGCACCTGCTTGCCCAGGTCGTACACCGTGTAGCCGTTGTTGCTGAGGATCGTGTTGACGAGGGACTTGCCGATGTCGTGCACGTCGCCGTACACCGTCGCCAGCACCACCTTGCCCTTCGTGTAGCCCTCGGCCTTCTCGAGGAACGTCTCGAGATGCTTCACCGCCTTCTTCATCACCTCCGCGCTCTGGAGCACGAAGGGCAGGATGAGCTCGCCGGCGCCGAACTTGTCGCCCACCTCCTTCATGGCGGGGAGCAGCACCTCGTTGAGCACGCGCACCGGCGCGTCGCGCACCTCCGCCAGGTCGAGCGCATCCTCGATGCCCTCTTTCTTTCGGTGGAGGACCATCCAGTGGACTTTCTGCTCCGGCGTCATGCCTGCCGTGGGATCTTCCTTCTCGCTGGCGGCGTCGAGCGACGACTTGTTGGAGAAGCCGTCGATGAACCGCTGCAGCGCGTCCTCGCGCTTGTTGAACACCAGGTCGTCGGCCAGCGCGCGCTCGTCCGTCGTCAGCTCGGAATACGGCTTGATGTGCGCCGGGTTGACGATGGCGGCGTCGAGCCCCGCCTCCACGCAATGGTGCAGGAACACCGAGTTGAGGACATGCCGCGCCGCCGGGTCCAGCCCGAAGCTCACGTTGGAGACGCCGAGGATGGTGAAGACCCCCGGCAGCTCGCGCTTGATGAGGCGGATGCCCTCGATCGTCTCGTGCGCGCTGTCGATCCACTCCGGGTCGCCCGTGGCGAGCGTGAAGGTGAGCGCGTCGTAGATCAGGTCTTCGGCGCGCAGCCCGTATTCGCCCACGACGATGTCGTAGATGGCGCGCGCCACCTCCAGCTTGCGGTCGCGCGTCTTGGCCATGCCGATCGGGTCGATCGTCAGTGCGACCATCGCCGCGCCGTGCCGCTTGGCGATCGGCACCACGCTGTCGATGCGCGCGCGGCCGTTCTCCATGTTGATGGAGTTGATGATCGCGCGCCCGGGAATGTGCTGCAGCGCCGCCTCGATCACCGGCGCCTCGGTGGAGTCCACCATGATCGGCGTCTCCACGCTCATCGAGATGAGCTTCACCAGCTTGCTCATCTGCTCCGCCTCGTCACCACGCTCGGTGAGGGCCACGCAGACGTCGAGCACGTGCGCGCCGCTCTCCTGCTGCTCGCGCGCAACCTCGAGGATGCCCTCGTAGTCGTCGGCCAGCAGCAGACGCTTCACCTTGCGCGAGCCCTGCGAGTTCACCCGCTCGCCCACCAGCAGCGGCGCCGGCTCCTGGCGCAGCATCGTGGCGCGCATCGCGCTGCTCACCAGCGCTTCGCGCCCATGCGGCGGCAGCACGGCCGGCGTGGCGGCGCGCACCGCGGCGACGATGGACGACAGATGCGCCGGCGTGGTGCCGCAGCAGCCGCCCACGATGCGCACCCCGAACTCCTCGACGAACTCGCGCAGCATCCCCGCCATCGGGACCGGCTCCAGCGGATAGATCGCCTCGCCCGTGCCCGTGTTCAGCGGAAGCCCCGCATTGGGGATCACCGAGATCGGGATCGACGCATGCTCCGTCATGAACCGGATCGGCTCGCGCATGTGCTCCGGCCCCGTGGAGCAGTTGAGGCCGATCACGTCCACGCGCATCGCCTGCAGCGTGGTGATCGCGCTGGCGATGTCCGTGCCGAGCAGCATGCGCCCGCTCGTGTCCAGCGTGATCTGCGCCTGGACCGGCACGCGGTGGCCCAGCTCGACGAACAGCCGCTCGAACCCCGTGAGCGCCGCCTTCACCTCGAGGATGTCCTGCGCCGTCTCCACGAGAAGCACGTCCACGCCGGCCTCCACCAGGTACTTCGCCTGCCAGTAGTACGTCTCCGCCAGCTCCTCGAAGGTGATGTTGGAGAGGGCAGGATCGCTGCTGCTTGGCAGCATGCCCGTGGGCCCGATGGAGCCGGCGACGAAGCGCGGCTGCTCCGGCGTGGAGTACTTGTCGCACGCCGCGCGGGCCAGGCGGGCGCCCTGCACGTTCAGCTCGCGCGTCTTGTCTTCCAGCCCCCACTCACGCAGGCGGTGTGGCGTGCTCTGGAAGGTGCACGTCTCCACCACGTCACAGCCCACGGCGAGGAATGACTCGTGGATGGCCTGGATGATGTCCGGGCGCGTGAGCACCAGGTTGTCGTTGCAGCCCTCCAGCGCCTTGCCGCCGAAGTCCTCCGGCGTTGGGTTGTGAAGCTGGATGTTGGTGCCCATCGCCCCGTCGTAGACGAGGACGCGGTCCGCGAGGGCGCGGAGGTAGGGGTGCTGCGACGTGGCGGTCGGGTCGGACATATCTGGATGCACCTGAACGAAAAGAGCCCAAACGCGATTGGCGTGAGGGCTCGCGCTTTAGCAGGGGATTAACGTGGCCGCAATTTGCTGGAAATCGCCACGACGGACGGTTGTGAACTACTCCCGAAAACTATAGCGACGCTCCCGCTCAGGCAAGCACTGGGGGGTGTGCGTCCGTGCCGCCGGCGCCCGGACAGTCGTCCTTCCGGCAACAGTACCTTTCATACGCACGATGACCGCGACCAAGCCCTTCGACAAGACGCACGTTCCCGTGCCGGCCGAGTTCACCTTCATGGCGGGCCTGCGCGACCCGTTTCTCCTGCTCGGTGCGGAGTGGCGCGTCGTGTACGTCAACGAGTGTGGCCTGGAGCACCTGCGGTCGTCCGGCGTGGACACGGCCGCCGTCATCGGCCGGGACGTGTGGGAGGTGTTCCCCGTGGCGAAGGGATCGCATGTGGAGAAGACCATGCGTCGCGTGCAGGAAGAGGGCACGCCGGACTTCTTCGAATACTACGAGCCCATCGCTCGGCGCTGGCTGGAGATCGATGTCGCCCGGTACGGCGACCGGCTCGGCATCTTCTGGCGCGACATCACCGTGCGCGCCCGCGAGCAGCTCGCCGACGTGGCCGAGCATGCCGAGCTGCTCGCGACGAGCGGTCGGCTGGAGGATCTCGTCAATGGTGCGCCGCTGGCCATCATCGCGTACGACAACGAGCTGCGTGTGCAGCGATGGAATCCCGCCGCGGCCGCGATGTTCCAGTGGACCGCCGACGAGGTGCTGGGCGGCGAGCTCCCCACCATCCCCGACGAGGAGCGTGCCGCGTTCGATCTCATGCGGCAGCGGGCGCGGGACGGCGAGTCCGCGCGCGGGCTCTCGGCGCGCTGCCGGCGCAAGGACGGCGGGGTCCTGGACGTCCAGGTGTCCACCGCGCCGCTGCGCGACGCATCGGGGAGTGTGGTAGGAATCATCGCCATGCTCGCCGACGTGTCCGACCAGCGAAAGCTCGAGGCACAGCTGCGCATGGCGCAGAAGATGGAGGCCGTGGGACTGCTGGCCGGGGGAGTGGCGCACGACTTCAACAATCTCCTCACTGCCATCAAGGGGTTCGCCGCGCTGCTGGAGATGACCATCGACGCCAACGCCCAGGCGTCCGAGTACCTCGGCGAGATCGGCAAGGCCGCGGACCGCGCCGCGGCGCTCACGTCGCAGCTCCTGGCATTCAGCCGCCGGCAGCTGCTGCGGCCCGAGCCGTTGAACCTGAACGCCCGAGTGACCGGTCTGGAGCAGATGCTCCGTGTGCTCATGGGCGACGAGGGGCAGCTGATGCTGGATCTGGACAGGTCGGCAGCGAGGGTGCTCGCCGATCCGGGGCAGGTGGAGCAGGTGATCATGAACCTCGCCGTCAACGCGCGCGACGCCATCAAGGGTCGGCCGAGCGGCCGAGTGGTGATCACCACTTGCAACGTGAGCCTCACCAGCGAATTCGTCGCGTGGGGAGTGGAGCCGATGCCCGGCGCGTATGTGCGCCTCGACGTGCGCGACAACGGTGTGGGGATGGATCGCGCGACGCAGGCGCGCATCTTCGACCCCTTCTTCACCACCAAGGAGCCGGGCCATGGCACTGGACTCGGCCTGGCCACCGTGTTCGGCATCGTCAAGCAGAGCGGCGGATACGTCTGGGCGGAGAGCACGCCGGGCGCGGGATCCACCTTCAGCGTGTACCTGCCCGCGGCGCGGATCTCCGCGCCAACTCCCGAGATCGGAGTGCCGACGGTGGTGTCGGGCAAGGAGCTCGTGCTGCTGGTGGAGGACGAGGAGGCCGTGCGGCGCGTGGCGCGCCGCGCGCTGGAGATGCACGGCTTCCGAGTGCTGGAGGCGCGCGACGGACGCGAGGCGCTGGCGATCTCCGAGCTGAACGACGTGGACATTCTCATCACCGACGTGATGATGCCGGGGATGCTCGGGCCGGCGGTGGCGAGCGCGCTGCGTGAGCGGAAGCCCGCGCTGCCCGCGCTGTTCATGTCGGGCCACACGGACGAACTGGTGCGGGTGGGGCTGCTCGATCCGAGCACGCCGTTCCTGGCCAAGCCGTTCACGCCCAGTCAGTTGGCGCACAAGGTGAGGGAGACGCTGGACGGGGGGTGACGGAGGCGACGCGCATTCTCGAACCTTCGGTCCGGCTCGACGAATTGTCGACATCGGCCGGGAGCTGCGCTGACAATGACATCCAAGTCGTCCTTGCCATGCTGGCGCAACCGGCCTTCCGCGCGCTATCGTTCCCGCAGTCCCCTCTTCCTGGAGCACACGTCCCATGCGTCGCACATACGGTTTCGCGCTGGCAGTCACCGCAGTCATCCTTGCCCCGCAGTCCGGCTCCGCCCAGGACGCCATGGAGGCGACGCGCAATGTCTCCGGCGGCGGCATCTCCGTTCCCGGCTGGCATGGCAAGATCGACGCGAAGGAAGAGAAGGCGGGGATGGCCCTCAGTAGCGCCAAGTTCGCCAAGGAAGGCAAGGGCATCCGCGTCACGACCGGCCCGGCCGTTACCTACTGGAGTCCCCGAAACAAGGCGAAGGGCAACTACACGGTGAAGGCGACGTTCAAGGAGCCGCAGTACATGAACCTCAACGACCATCCGCACCCGTACGGCATCGTGGTCGCGGGCAACGACCTGGGCACGGACAAGGCGAGCTACCTCTACTGCGCGGCGAACGGCAACGGCAGCTTCATCGTCCGCGGCTTCGGCGCCTCCGATAGCGGCAGCGTTCCCTTCCAGGTGAACGGCCGGCGCGGCGAGGTGAGCGAGTCGGTGAACAAGGCGGCGGCCAAGGGCGAGCCGGTCACCAACACGATCGCGGTCTCCGTGAAGGGCGACAAGGTGGAGTGCGCCATCAACGGCAAGACGGTGGGCAGCTACGACAAGGCGTCGCTCGTCGCGGCGGGCAAGCTCAAGTCCACCGACGGCCTGTACGGCCTCCGCTTCGCGCACAACACCGAGGGAATCGTGACGGGGCTCTCGGTGATGAAGGGAAAGAAGTAACGCGCTAGTCGCACAGCGCGTAATCGATGGCGGCGTAGCCGGTGGGACAAGCGACGCCGCGCTTCGTTGCGCCGGCTCGGAGCAGGGCCTCGACCGACGCGGGCGAGCGGCGGGCCATCCAGTACGAGTCCACGCACGCGCGCACGGCGAGCATGAGCGGCGTGCGACCTCGGCCGTCCAGTGCGTCGATCGGCGCGCCGCGGTCGATCAGCAATCGCACGGCCTCGTGCTGCGCGCGCCAGGCGGCCACATGGAGCGCCGAGCTGTTCGAGGCCACATCGAAGTAGGCGTCGCCCTCGGACCACCGCGCGGTCACGGGCACACCGAGCGCGAGCAGCCGCTCCAGTCCGGCTACGTTCCCCGCGCCGGCAAAGTTGGCCAGAAGCTCGCCGCCGTGGGCCACCAGCTTGCCGAGCAGCGCGGGCTCCTGTGCCACCAGCGTCGAGATGTGGCCGGCATCGTCTCGCGCGCAGGCACCGGCGAGTCCGGCAATACCGCTCAGCCCAGTCGAGAAGCCCCGCCGCTCGAAGGCGTCGAGCAGATCGGCGCGCCCGCGTCCGGCGGCGAGCTCCGCCGCGGTGCGACCGCCGGACCGCAGAGTGGGGTTGCCGCCATGATCGAGCAGCAGCTCCACGATGGCCAGGCTGTTGTCGCGCTGCACGGCATGGTTGATAGGCACGTGCCATCGCGACCGGGTGAAGTTGGGATCAGCACCATGGCCGAGGAGCAGCGTCACTCCCTCCAGGTCGTGCCAGTCGCACTTCCGCACGAGCATCGTCGCGAGGCTCTCGGCGCTGAGGCGCCCCGTCTCCAGAATCACCGCAAGCGCGGCGTTGTCGTAGCCCTCCGGCGCATGATAGACGACCTCCTCCTCGTTCGGATCGGCACCGTGCGTCAACAACAGCCGCGCGACATCGGCGTCGCGTGCGATGCCCGCGGCGCCGTACAGGGCGCTCTCCCACTCGGCACTCGGTCGATGATTCTCTTCCATCCATCCGGTGGTCGCGCTCGCCCCCGCGCGCAGCAGTGCTTCGGCGGCGCGCACGAAGCCGGCACTCCTCGGCCGATCAAGCCGCAGATACCGCGAGAAGCAGAGATGCGTGAGTGCGTCCCACCCGTGTGGTGGCGCCGTCTCTTTCGCGCCGGACGGATCGAGCGCGAGGAAGCGACGCACCGTCTCGTCGTCACCGAGAATGGCCGCCGTGTGGATGCTCGCGGTGCCGAGCCAGGGCTGCGCACGCAGCATCGCCTCGGCCTCGTCGAGTGTCCCGCTGGCGTGCGGCGCATCGAGGGGAGCGCAGGCGGCGACGATGAACGCGCGGACGAACGTCCCGTCGGCCGAGTGATCGCTCATGCGCCGTGCAACGCCCGCGTAGGTCCGTCAATGGCAAAGGAGCCGCCGTCGCTGCACACCATGCTCTGCGGATGGGCCAGAATGCGCTCGAGATTGTCCTCGCTCATGGCGGCGGGTTCTGCGTCGTCAGGTGCGAGATCTGGAGGGAACAGCCCGCATGTCGATGAAGTTCGGTGCGACGGCGAGCGTCGATCTGCACGATCCGCCGTTTCGCCCTTGGTCCGCGCAATCCGCGACACGGTTGCCGTTGACGCCTACAACTTGCAGAGCGCGTCATACGTCTCCGGCCGCCGGTCCCGGTAGAACTGCCAGGTGTTGCGCACCTCGCGGATCATGTCCAGGTCGAGATCGGCGATCACGAGATCGTCGGTATCGCGCGAGCCGACCGCGAGCATCTGCCCGCGCGGATCGCAGAAGTAGCTCTGGCCATAGAACTCTCCGATGTTCCACGGCTGCTCACGGCCGACGCGGTTGATCGCGCCGATGAAATACGCATTCGCCACGGCGTGCGCCGGCTGCTCGAGCTTCCACAGGTACTCCGACAACCCGGCCACGGTGGCCGACGGATTGAACACGATCTCCGCGCCGTTCAGGCCGAGCGCGCGCGCTCCCTCGGGGAAGTGCCGGTCGTAGCAGATGTACACGCCAACCTTGGCGTATCTCGTCTGGAACACGGGATACCCGAGGTTGCCAGGCTTGAAGTAGTACTTCTCCCAGAAGCCGGGGGCGACCTGCGGGATGTGGTTCTTCCGGTACTTGCCGAGGTAGCTCCCGTCGGCGTCGATCACGGCGGCGGTGTTGTAGTACACCCCCGGCGACTCCTCCTCGTAGAGCGGCACGATGATCACCATCTGGTGCTTCTTCGCCAGCTCCTGCATCAGCTGTGTCGTGGGGCCGTCGGGAATGCGCTCCACCGCTTCATACCAGCGCGGATTCTGCTCCGCGCAGAAGTACGGACCCGTGAAGATCTCCTGCATGCAGAGGATCTGCACGCCCTGCGCTGCCGCCTGCTCGATCAGGGGGACGTGCTTGTCCACATTGGCCTGTCGAATCTTCGGGATGCTCTCGCTCGTGTCGCAGGCGTTGGTGGCCTGGATCAGGGCGCATTTCACGATCTGGGGCATACATGCTCCGTGTGGTGTGTCGACTGCTTGGCCAGAAGAAGCGGGAGGAGCGAATGACATAAATGAAACGAGAGAGCTGCCGAATGATCGAGAGGAGCATTCGGCACTTCTGGGGTCATTCGGGCGATCCGCTCCTCACGCTTGGCCGTGGGTCGCGCCGCATCAATGCGAGATAGATCCCGAAGCTCGACCCGAACGTCACGAACCACGCATACTGGTACAGGTGATCGAGAAACCCCGGGTTGGCGACGTTTCCGCCGGGGGTCGTGGCCGCATGGAGAAAACCGGGTACGACCGGGAGCACGGCCACCACCAGCGCGATCATCGCCCGCGGATTCACTCCCCCGCGGTACGTGTACGCGCCGTTCACGCGGAAGAGATCGGGCAGCAGCAGCTTCTGCCGCCGAAGCACCCAGTAGTCGGCGATGAGAATGCCGCCGATGGCACCCATGAGGCTCGAATATCCCACCAGCCAGGTGAAGATGTACGCGCCGGCATCGGAGTAGAGCTTCCACGGCATCATGAGAATCCCCACCACCGCCGTGATCAGCCCGCCCATCACGTAGCTGATCCTCCTGGGGTTCAGGTTGGAGAAGTCGTTGGACGGCGACACGACATTCGCGGCCATGTTCGTGTGCAACTGCGCCGCGAGCACCACCAGCGTGGCGAAGATGATCACCGCCGTCCCCCCGATCCGCGTCACGAGCACCACGGGATCCCACTCGGCCTTGCCGAAGATGACGATCGTCGCGCTCGTCACCGCTACGCCGATGAAGGCGAACGCGGTCATCGTCG
>JBKJIY010000017.1:0-52634 GCA_046598315.1 Gemmatimonadaceae bacterium | reverse complement strand
GTGCAGCGACTCGGCGCGGAGAACGTGATCCCGTTCATCGGCGATGCGACGCAGCCCGCGATCAGCGGCATGGACATGGTGCTGATCGACGTGCCGTGCACGGGCACCGGCACGTTTCGCCGCCATCCCGACGCCCGGTGGCGGTTGAAGGCGAGCGACCTCGCCATCCTGCCCTCGCTGCAGCGACGTATTCTCGCGGCGGCGGCCGGTGCGGTGCGACCGGGCGGCCTGCTGGTGTACAGCACCTGCTCGCTCGAGCCCGAAGAGAACGACGAGCAGATCGACCGCTTCCTCGGTGAACACCCGGGCTGGACGATCGATCCGCCCCCGGCCGGTGTCGTGCCGGCCACGGTGCTCGATGCGGGACGTCTGCGCGTGCTGCCGCAGCGCCACGGCACCGACGGAGCCTTCGCCGCGCGGTTGCGCCGCCCGGACATGGGAGTTGCCGCATGAGCTGGCGCTCGCGCGTTCGCACCTCGCTCGTCTACCTCGTCAGCATCGTCGCCGGCTTCGCGCTGGCGTATCTCGTGGTGGCGTTCGTCGTGTTTCCCGCCGGCGTGATTCCGCGCGACGTGAAGGTGCCGAACGTGACGGGGCTCGGGTACGACGAAGCCGCGCAACGGCTCGCCCAGGCCGGCTTCATGGCCGAGCAGGGCGAGTCTCGCTACAACAATTCGGCCCCGAAAATGACCGTGCTCGCGCAGTCGCCTCCGCCGGGCTCCAGAGAGGGGGTCGGTGGCACCGTCATCCTCGTCATCAGCGGGGGGCAGCGCATCGTCACGGTACCCACCGTGACGGGCATGTCGAAGATCGAGGCGCAGGCCCTCCTGGAGAAGGATGGCTTCACCATCGGCGACGCGACGGAGACTCCGAGCAACGCGGCCGCCGGCACGGTAATCTCCACTCGTCCCGCGGCGGGCGCACAGGTGAGCGTGCCGACCACGATCACGCTCGTCGTGAGCGGAGGCGCTGCCGCGGTGGAGATGCCCGAGCTGACGGGCGTGGCCCTCGATGTGGCGCGACGGACCTTGACGCAGCTTGGCGTGCGCGACGTGCAGGTGGTGTTCGATCCGATGGCGGTCGCCAGCCGTGGAGAGGTGGTGGCACAGTCTCCCGTCTCCGGCTCGACAATCCTGCCCGGCGCATCGGTGCAGCTTCGCGTGGCGGGCGACAGTCCGTGAGCGGCGTGAGGATCGCGCCGTCGATTCTGAGCGCCGACTTCGGCCGCCTCGGCGACGAGGTGGCGATGATGGTGGAGGGCGGCGCCGACTGGGTGCATGTGGACGTGATGGACGGGCGCTTCGTGCCCAACCTCACCTTCGGCGCCAAGGTCATCGAGACCCTGCGCCGCCATACGACCCTCCCGCTCGACGTGCATCTCATGGTCGTGGAGCCGGAGCGCTATCTCGACGACTTCGCCGCGGCAGGCGCGACGATGCTCACCATCCATCAGGAAGTGTCGCCGCACCTGCACCGGCAGCTCGGCCGCATTCGCGAGCTCGGCTGCCAGGCGGGAGTGGCGCTCAATCCGTCCACACCCGTGAGCGCGATCGCAGACGTGGTCGAGGGGCTCGATCTCGTGCTCGTCATGTCGGTGAATCCGGGGTTCGGCGGCCAGCGCTTCATCCACAACGCCATCCCTCGTATCGCGCGCGTCCGTCGTCTCCTCGACGCGGCGGGGAGCGGTGCGGCGCTGGAGGTGGACGGTGGCATCAACCGCGAGACGATCGTGGACTGCTGGCGCGCCGGCGCCGATGCATTCGTGGCGGGGAACGCCGTGTTCAGCGCCGCGGATCCGCGCGCCGAAATCGGCGCGCTTCGCCGTCAGTGCGCCGAGCGGGCGTGAGCCGATGACGGCCCGTCAGCAATGGAGCGTGGTGCTCGCCATCGTGGTGCTCCTCGGCGCCGGGCTCGCCGCCGCGACGCATCTCCTCGGTGACGAGCTGTTCCCCGTGCGCGTCGGTTCGGCGATGCCCACGTTCACGGCCGTGAGCGTGGACGGGAAGAACACCACCAGGCGCCTCGCCGATTACCAGGGGCGAGTGCTGCTCGTGAACGTGTGGGCAACGTGGTGCGAGCCATGCCGCGTGGAGATGCCGAGCATCGAGAAGCTGTATCAGGAGTTCGGACCGCGGGGCCTGGCGGTGGTGGCGATCAGCGTGGACGACGCCGGCGCCGGCGACCAGATCCGCGCCTTCGTCAAGGAGACGGGCATCACCTTCGAGGTGCTGCACGGCCGCGAGTCGGAGATCAAGCCGGGCTTCCAGCTCACGGGCTACCCCGAGACCTTCATCGTCGCGCGCGACGGCACGATTCGCAAGAAGATCATCGGCGCCGCCGACTGGAGTTCGGAGGCGAACCGTGCGCTGGTGCGGCAGCTGCTCGGCGTGGCCACGGCGTCCCCCTAGCGGACGCGGTCGAGATGGCCGGATCATCAGGCGAGCGTCGCGACTGGGGCGCGGTGATGCGCGCGGCGCTTACCGAGCGACTCGGACTCAAGACAGCGGCGCTGCTCTTGTCGCTTCTCCTCTGGCTCGTGGTGGAAGCGCGACGGCCCGCCGAGATGTACGTGGACCTCTCGCTCGAACCAGTCCTCCCTGACTCCGCCGTGCTGCGAGAGCCGCCGCCACGCTTGCGCGCGCTCGTCGCGGGCCGAGCGGCCAGCCTCGTTCGGCTCCTCGCCGCTCCACCCGTGATTCACCAGACGATTGGCGGATCCACGCCCGATTCCATCGTGCTGCAACTGTCGCCTGCCGACCTGCGCCTCTCGCGCGATCTCTCGGACGACCTGCGCGTGCTCGACATCCAGCCGCGGAGCGTCACGTTACACTTTGCGCCGCGCGCCGATGGCCGCCACCCCGCGAGGTCGCGGTGAGGGTCCTCGGTATCGAGACCTCGTGCGATGAGACCTCGGCGGCCGTCGTCACGAGCGTCGGCGACGCGGCGCGGCTCGACTCGCTCGTGATCCTCTCGCAGGACGTCCACCGGATCTTCGGGGGAGTGGTGCCCGAGATCGCCTCACGACACCATCTCACGGCCATCGTGCCAGTGGTCTCGCGCGCGCTGTCGGACGCGGGCATGACGATCGCGGACGTGGACGCGGTGGCCGTGACGAATGCGCCGGGCCTGGTGGGGGCGTTGCTCGTGGGCGTGAGCTTCGCCAAGGCGCTCGCGTTCGCGCGGACCATTCCGTGTGTCGGCGTGCACCACATGGAGGGCCATCTGTTCGCCACCTCGCTCGAGCATCCCGACGCCGTGCCGCCTTTCACGGCGTTGCTCGTGTCCGGCGGGCACACGATGCTGGTGGACGTGGAGGATTGGGGACGCTACCGGATGCTGGGCCGCACGCGCGACGACGCCGCGGGCGAGGCCTTCGACAAGGTCTCCAAGCTCCTGGGCGGACCGTACCCGGGGGGGCCGCACGTGGAACGCCTCGCCGCGACCGGCGACCCGACACGCTTTCGCTTCGCGCGGCCCATGCTGCGGCGCAGCCAGCAGCCTGGCGACGCCGATTATTACGACGTCTCGTTCAGCGGGCTCAAGACGGCGGTGCTGCACGCGGTCCGCACCGCGGACGTCAGCGACTACCCGCACATCGCTCGCGCTTTCCACGACGCGCTCGTGGACACGCTCGTGGAGAAAACGGCACGCGCCGTGGAGCAGTACGATCGCCGGCGAGTGGTACTGGGCGGTGGTGTCGCGGGCAATCGCACGCTCGCCACCGCGATGCAGCAGCGAATGCGCCGGCTCCATGCGGACGTCTACGCGCCGAGCGTGCGCTTGGCGACGGACAACGCGGCGATGATCGCGCGTGCCGGGCTGTTCCATCTCGCACGCGGCGAACGCGCCCCGCTCGGCCTCAACGCCTTCGCCTCTCAACCACTCCCCGGTCTCGTCGACTCGTGATGATCCAGCGTCCCATCGTTCACCATCCCTTCGCCTACGACCTCGGCCCGGTGCAGATCACGGGATTCGGGCTGGCGATGCTGATGTGCTTTCTCGTGGCGCAGGTGATTGCCGAGCGCGAGCTGGCGCGGCGCGGTCATGACCCGGCGCCCGTGACGGACATGGTGCTCGCCGCGGTGATCGGCGGGCTGGCCGGAGCCAAGCTCTACTACGTGGTGGTGCTGCGACACTGGGACGCGCTCTTCTCCACCGGGGGGTTCGTCTTCTGGGGCGGGTTGATTGGCGGGATGCTCGCCGTCATGGCGCTGCTGGCGAAGAAGCGCTACGGTCTGATGAAGGTGTTCGACGTGAGCGCCCCAGCGCTCGCCGCAGCGTACGCAGTGGGGCGCACCGGCTGCTGGGCGGTGGGTGACGACTACGGGCGTCCGTGGACCGGGCCGCTCGCCGTCGCCTTCCCGGACGGGGTGCCTCCGTCGACCGCGGCGATCATGGCGCGCGACTTCGGTGTCGCCGTCCCCGCCGGCACCCTGCCGACAGCGGTGCTCTCCGTCTATCCCACTCAGCTGTTCGAGGTGGCGGCGGGGCTGGTGATGTTCGCCATTCTCTGGCGCATGCGCGACCACGAGCACGCGGAGGGATGGCTGTTCGGCGTCTATTGCGTGCTCGCCGGCCTGGAGCGGTTCGTGGTGGAGTTCTTTCGTGCCAAGGACGACCACCTGCTGATCGGGCTGACGTACGCCCAGGTGATCGCGCTGGCGTTCGTCGGGATGGGCGTGGCATTCATGCTACTGCGCGCGCGCACCGGGCCCGGCAGGCCTGGCATCTACGCCAGCGCGGCGGCGCCCGCCTGACCTAGCGGGCCAGCACCTCGCGCACCGCGCGGCAACGAGCGCCGTGCTCGGAGCAGTAGACGCCGTGGCGATCCTGAAAGACGAGGTGCGTGCCGCTGCCGTCGTCCAGTCTCACCCGCCAGAGCGCATCAACGCGCGTGCCCGACCCGATCGCCTGCTTCGGGTCGAGCGACTCCACATGGATGGGCGTCGCGAACATCTCCATCTGCGACGCGTTCACCCGCATCCGCGACATCGGCCTCCTCGCCTGATTGCGTGCCGCGCTGGACTCAGCCGCGGATCGGCTCCCGCCCGAGCGCATCCTCGAGCGCGGACAGGCGACGGCGCAGCTCCTCGTTCTCGGCGAGCACCTGCGTCACCCGGTCCGTGGCCGCCGTTTGCGCCGGCGTCGCCGGCATCACGGTGGGCAGCGACACGGACCGCTTCGGCCAGAAAGTCTTGAGCACGGCGAAGGCAAAGAGCAGCAGCAGCGCAAGCTGTGCCAGGACGCCCTGCCAACTGGGAAACAGACCCAGCCAGTCGATGCTGGGAAAGCCCCGGATGGCCGTGAGGGGCACCACGTTGCCCTCCTGCAGCTCCTTGATCCCCTTGCCCATGAAGACGAACGCCATGTAGTACAGCAGGACGCTCGTCACCGAAAAGAAGGGTCGCAGCGGGATCTTGACGCCGAATCGGTAGAACAGGGTGAAGATCACGGCCAGCGCGACGAGTCCGGCCACGATCCCGAGCGAGATCGGCGTCACGACCTGCGGCCCCTCGTTGAACAGCGCCTGGTAGAACAGCGCCGTCTCGGCACCCTCGCGGTACACGGCGAGGAACGCCACGAAGGTGAGCGCCCGACCGCCGCCGTGCTCCAGCGCCGCACTCACCTTCTCCTTGATGAACTGCTGCCACTTGGCCGCCTCCACCTTGGAGATGAGCCAGTAGCTCACGGAGAACAGCACCGCCACGGCCAGCAGGAGCGAGACCCCTTCCACGATCTCCTTGCTCGCCGGCATCGCGGCAAAGATGGTTCGCAGCACCACGGCCGTGATGGCGCTGCACGCCAGGCCCACACCCACCCCGAACCAGATGTTCCGCAGGCGGTCGCGGTTTCCCGTCTTGATGAGAAAGGCAACGATCGCGCCGATGACGAGGATCGCCTCGAATCCCTCCCGAACGATGATGAGGAACGACTGCCAGAACGCCTCCGCTCCGCTTCCCGCCGGCCGCATCAGCGCGACAACGTCTGGCAAGGTGGCCTCGATGGCATCGCGCGTGCGCTCGGCGGCACGCACGTCGCTTGATCGCACCGCCACCTTGAACTCGGCGAACATCCGCTCCATCGAGACGATGAGCCCGGGGTTCTTGGCGCGCGCAGTGCGCTCCAGCGGCTCGAAGGCGAGGTAGGCGTCGAACGCCTTGTCGCCGGCATCACCAGGCCGGCCACTCTTCACGGCGCTGAGCGATTGCTCGAGCTGCGACAACACGTTGCGCGCCGCGTGCTGGGCACTCAGGCTGTCGCCACCCGACGCCAGCGCGCCGCCCGTGCGGTCCTTCACCGGCAGCGTTCGGACGTAGGCGACCACGCTCGCCACCTGTGCCTCGGTGAGCTCGCGGGACGGCGGCATGGCCGTGCCGACGATGCCGTCGCGTATCACCGCGCCGAGCTGCTCGTCGCTGCGCTCCACCTGCCAGGCCACGGTACCGATCTCGGGCGGAAGCTTCGTGAGCGATCGCGCCAGCGTGCCGTCACCGGCACCGCTCACACCGTGACACGCGGCGCAGCTCCTGGTGTACAGCCCCTCGCCTTCGAGCAGCTGCGCGCTGGTGGTACGCAGGGAGTTCACGTACGCCACGATATTCCACCGCTGCTCCGGCGTGAGGGTGCCTGCGTACGAGGGCATGGGCGTCCCGGCGATCCCCACGGCCATGATGCGATACATCAATGCCGGCGTGACGCCGCGCATGTGCGCGGCGGTTCCGATCGCCGGCGGTCGCGGATTCATCGCCACACCTGCCGCGCCGTCGCCACGCCCGGACGCGCCATGACAGCTGGCACAGCTGGACTGGAAGCGTGCTCGTCCCTCGGCGAGATCCATCGGCTGCCGCGGCAGCTCCAGTCTGGCCTCGTTGCCGAGCGCGTCCGCAAACCGCTGCTGCATCGCGAGCACGTCGGCCGGCGCGCGCTTGGCCGAGACGGCGGTGGCGATGGAGTCCAGCAGGGCGCGTGCACGGCCCGCATCGTCGCCCGAGAGCCGTTCCGCGGCGCGGATGGCATCGATCAGAAAGTCGTTGGCTTCCTGATATTCCTGGACGCTGACGAGCCGTCCCTGCGCGTCGAACGCCTTGCCGTATTCCTCCACGGCAACGCTGACGATGTTCGCCACGCGCCGCGCCGGGTGCTCCTGGGCCGGAAGCGTTGTGGCGAGCGTGAGCACCGCGATGGCCGGTAGGGCAATTCGGGCGAGAACTGACGTGATTCTCATTGCCGAGAAAATGTATCGGGATTCATCCGAGGGCGCCAGGTAGTGCAATGACGGCTTCGGTTTCAGCCGTCGGCGTCGCGCTCGGCGATCACATATGCAGCGGCGATTCCGTCGGTGTGCGAGAGCGAGAGATGCATGCGGCTCACGCCAAGCTCGATGGCTCGCTCCGCTGCCCGGCCGTGCAGGACGAGCTCGGGCGCCTGCCCTCGGCGCGAGACCACCTCCAGTTCGCGCCAGCCGATCGCCCGGGCCAGGTCGTTCCCCGCCAGCGCCTTGTACGCGGCCTCCTTGGCGGCGGCGCGCGCGGCGAGTTGCCGGGCGGGCTCCGGATGCGACCGCGCGTAGCGCTGCTCGCCGTCCGTGAACAGTCGGGCGAGGACGCGCTCCCCCTTCCGCGCCAGCAGGCGGCGCATCCGATCGATCTCCACGAGATCGATGCCGATGCCGGCGATCACCGGATTCCCCGCTCGAACCACCGCCGGGCGACGGGGGCGTGGTCCTCGCGCCGCAGCAGCGCGGCGAGCTGGCCGCAGGCCACGTCGGCGGTGGTGAATACGCGTCGAAGCTGTGCGACCCACCGGTCCCACGCTTCGGAACCGGGAATGGCGCCGACGACGGCCTCGTCCAGGGCGAGCAGCGCAGCGCGGAGCGGCTCCATGATCTCGTCCGCCTCCGCCATCTTCGCTCTGGCGTGCGCAGGATCCGTGATGTCCCCCTGTGCCGCGTCCACGACCTGCGCGCCGATGCGGGCAGCGAGCGCCGAGCCGCGTAGCGCCGCCTGTGCGCCATCGGCATCGGACGTGGCGGCGCTCGCACGCGCGTCGAGGAGTGGGGTGAAGACGGCGGTGTGCGCGGCCACTGCCGCCGCGTCGTGCGGAGCGCCGAGGGTGCGCAGCGAGCGCGCCAGCTCGGGCAGTACGGCGCGGTCAGGCATCCGACATGTCGAAGGGGGGGTCGCCGCGAAGCGCTGCGGCGCTGAGTGCGGCCCGCTGGCCGGTGCGGGCCTCGAAGCGTCGGACGAAATCGGGTAGCCGGTCCGAGGTGAATCCGATGCGCGGGAGCCCGATCACCGCGATCGCTCGTTCGATCTGCTCGGGTGAGCCCTCCACCTCCACGAGATCGTCGAGACGGGGGTATCGCTCGAAGCGCACCGACGCGCCCTGCAGCTCGTACTGCGCGATGTCGCGGTCGATCTCCATGGTCACCACGTAGCCGAGCCGATCGAGAATCTGCGCGATCACGCCGGGATCCGTGAGGCCTGCGCCGAGCTCCTCGCGCAGCTTGTAGCCGTTCTCCTGCCGTGTGGGCCCCTTCCAGTCCAGTTCGGCGCGCGTTTCGGTCTCGCTGCGATACACGCGCAGACGGAACACGTGGTCCTGTCCGGCGAGCCGCCGGTCGTCCGTGTCGTAGCGCCGGTCGAGCAGCGCTCCCGCGTAGGAGAGGCGGCCGCCTCCCGTCTCGACGACGGCGCGCCGGAGGGTCACGTCGTCGACGACGCTCTTGAGCTCGACCTCGAGCATCGGTCAGCCCACGACGATGGCGCGGACGACGGCGTCCGTGTCGGTGAAGTCGCTGAATACGGCCGCCGCCTGGCAGGCGCGCAGCGTCTCGACCGAGTAGCGTCCGGTCGCCACGCCGATCGCTCGAGCGCCGATGCCGGCACCGCACGAGATATCTGCCGGCGTGTCGCCGATGACGACGACGTCTCCTCCCCGGAACGCGCGGCCGACGAGCTCCTCGGCGCGCCGACTGGCGATGGCGGGCAGCTCGGGACGATCGGCATGGTCCGATCCGAAGGCGCCCACCTTGAACCGCTCCCGTGCCAGACCGACGAGCCGCAGCTTGGCATTGGCGCCCTCGTGGACATTGCCGGTCAGCAGGCCGAGCACCACATCGGCGCGGGCCTCGAGCGCGTCGAGCAGTTCGCGCACCCCGGGCAGGACCTCGCCCGCGGGCACAGCCTCGAACTCCACGGTGAGCAGCTCGACATAGCGCGCGAGCGCGAGCGGCAACCGCTCATCGATCGTGGCGTCATCCACGCCGGCGCGTCGCATCAGCTCGCGCACGATCTGCGGATCGGTCTTGCCGTCGAACTCGTGGCCATCGGGCGCGGGGCGGCCGAACACCTCCTCGATCGCGCCGTGCACCGCTTTGCGAGCCGCACCATCCGTCCGGAGCAGCGTACCATCGATGTCGAACAGAACGAGCTTCATTCACCACCCGGCGGTGTGGAGGAAACGGGGATGCGCGTCATGAGGAGCCCGGTCATGATGAATGCGGCTCCTCCGACCTGCGCGAGATGCGGGACTTCGCCGAGCACCGCCCACGCGGCGAGCATGGCGAAGAACGGTTGGACATTGCCGTACATCATCGTCCTCGTGGGACCGAGCATCTTCACTCCCCTGTACCAGAACAGATACGCCACGACGAGCGCGATCAGACCACTGTAGGCGATGGCACTCCAGGCGAGCGCGCTCACGCCGCTCCACCGGGTGCCTGCGAGCGACGGCGCCGCCACCGCCAGGATGGGCAGGAGCCCACCGCTCATCGTCACGGCGGACAGGGTGACGCCGTCCACGCGGTCGGTGTAGGGCTTGAGGAGCACCGAGTAGAGGGACCAGCTCACGCATCCGCCGAGGATGAGAGCGTTTCCGATCAGCGATGAGTTCCCGGCGGCGCCGCGCGATCCTCCCGTGGCCACGAGGGCGATGCCGGCGAGGGACAGCGCGATGCCGAGGAGGCCGCGCCAACCGGCGCGCTCCTCGCCACGCAGCCAACGGATGATCTCGATGATGGCGGGCGAGGCGGCCAGGAGAAGCGAGGCGTCGCTGGCCCGCGTACGCGCGATGCCCTCGATGAAGAAGATCTGGTACATTCCGTTCCCCAGCATGCCGAGGGTCAGGAGGCCGAGCACGTCGCGGCGCCCTGGCAGCGGCAGCCGCCGCAGCAGGACGAGAGCCCAGAGCACCATCACGGCCAGCACGACGCGGCTCGTCGTGAAGGCCAACGGCGCCATGAGGCCCGTGGCGAATTTCACGACGATGAAGTTGACCCCCCAGATGAGGGCCATCAACAACAGCAGCAGATCAGTGACGGTCAACGCGGCCGGCGCCTGAGGCGGGGGCGTGACGGGCGCCAGCGGCTCGGCGGCCGCCGTCATGGAGACGGGTGAAGCCATCGCGAAAGGTAGACTGCCGGCGGGCCGTCGCAAACGGCGCGCGCAGCCGCTAGCTTGGCCCGATGCATCTCGCCTTCGCGCTCTTCGCCGACGCCGCCAACCTCTCGCAGGAAGGCAAGCTCAACATCATGGGCGTGTTCGATGCCCTCCATGTCGAGCAGCTCCCTGCCCTGCATCCGCGCGCGACGTTCGTGGTGCAACTGAAGGGCAGTGCGTCGGACGTGGGAAATCACGGCCTCAGGCTTCAGTGGATCAGCCCGAGCGGGTCCGAGTTGTGGAGCAGCGACGGCGACCTCGCTTTTGGCCCCCCCGCCAACGGGGTGTCGGAGGTGGGGTTTCCGCTCGTCATCCAGCTCGACCTGCCGCTCGATCAGTCAGGCAGCTACATGATGCGAATGTCGCTCGACGGAGCGCTCCTGGCGGAGACGCCGGTGCACGTGCGCGGGGCGCTCACTGTGCCCACGCCTCCCACGCCGGCGTGGATGAGCTAATCCTCGGTGCCGAAGCGGCCGTGCATCGCCAGCGCCGCATCCGGCGTCGACTCGACGAGCGCGGGCGCCAGCACGCGGCGGCTACCGACGAATCGGTCCAGCAATTTGGCCACATAGGCGTCCGTCGTGTCGTCCAGTCGTTCCACGGCGTAGCCACCGCGTCCCAGCGCGAGGTGCACGAGCCGTCGCCCGCCGAGTCCGATGGCGACGTGGGTGACGTGCTGATCGATGCGGTCGGAGAAGAACAGCAGATCGCCTGCCGCGGTGTGCCGAGGATCGAGCGGCCCGGCGCCCCCTTCGCGTGACTGCTGCCAGGCGTCGCGCGGCAACTGGATTCCGTGCAGCCAGAAAATGGTCTGCACCAATCCCGAGCAGTCGGCGCCCCACGGTGTGACGCCGCCCCAGAGATAGCTCGTCCCCTCGAAGTACAGCTGCGCGCTCCGCGTGATCGCGCCCGCCTGGGCGGGAAAGAGCATGGGCTGCTCGCTGGCGACGATACAGTCGCCGCTCTTGACCCGCTCGCCAGGCGAGAGCAGCGCGCCCAGGGGCATGGCGCGGCGTCCGCCGGTGCCGTCGCTCGTCACGCAGCCGAGCGAGATGCGCTCCACGTGGCCGCTGCGCCGCGCCGTGGGCAGCGGCGCGACGGCGAGATATCCTCGGTGGATCCAACCCTCGTAGTCGTCGGGGCCCCGCGCGCGAAACCAGTCGTCCCGCGCCTCCAGCAACTCCACCGTTCGCCCAGCGACGAGCTGCGAGATCTGGGCGCTGGCCACACGCGGCTCGGCGAAGACGGGGGCGACCGGCGTGCGCACGGTGGCCTGATGCGACTCGAACGTCATCGCGACGAAATGGCGTCTGGTGCATGGCCGCGTACACCCCGCTCGATCGCCGTCTCCAACGCGAGGACGGCGAGCGCCTCGACCTGCGCTGGGGGCGCGGCGACGCCATGCGCGCACGGTGCGGTGGCGAACACCACGTCGCCGTCGAACGCCGTGGCCACGGGCGTGATGCGCCGGTACAGCGCCGTCGACGCCGCACGCGCCAGGGCACCAAGGGCAAGCCGGCTCAGCGCGACATTGGTGCTCACGACGCACAGCGTCGTGTTGCGTCCCGCGGAGGCCGTATCGAAGCGGGCCGCGTCCGCGCCTCCGCTGGCCAGCTCGGCGGCGGTGTCCAGCCACGCACCTCCGGCGTCGCGCGCGCCAGCGACGATGTCGCCATGCACATCGCGCACGTCTCCGAACGCATTGACCACCGCGAGCGCGCGCACGATGACCGCACCAGCGTCGGCATGCCCGATGCCGATGCCTCCCTTCATCGCGCCACTCGCTCCCGCGAGCTTCCCCACCGTGGCGCCGGTGCCGGCGCCTACCGCGCCTTCGGCGGGGTCGTCGCTCGCGGTGTCACAGGCGCGATACGCCATGGCCGGTGTGGGACGCGCGTCGAAGCTGCCGAGGGGCGCGAGATCGAAGATCACCGCCGCGGGGACGATGGGCACCACGCCCGCGCCGACGGCGAAGCCGCGCCCCCGCTCCTCCATCCAGCGCATCACGCCGCTCGCCGCGTCGAGACCGTAGGCCGAGCCGCCCGCCAGCAGAATCGCGTCCACACGGTCGACGAGGTGGCCGGGGTCGAGGAGCGCGAGCTCACGCGTGCCGGTGGCCCGGCCGAGAACGTGCGCCGCGCATCGCACTGGCCCGTCCACCCCGCGCATCACGGTGCACCCCGTTGCGCCGGCGAGGTCGGTGGCGTGGCCCACGACGATGCCGCATCCGCCGAAGCTCGTCATCCGCGAGTCAGTCGAGCAGCCACTTGGGCATCGGCACGTCCTTGGCCGCGCAGGCGCGGCAGACCACCACGCCGCGCAGGTCGCAGATCATGCAGATGAAGGTCCCGCACCTGGTGCACGGGTACCCTTCCGACGCGCGCTCCTCGTTGCCGCAGGCCCGGCAGATCATCGCGTCGCGCTCGTGCAACTCGGTCATGTGGTCTCCTCGCGAACTCCGTCCGCTGTTGCACGATCCGCCAGCCCGTACTCGCGAATCTTCTTGATCAGTGTGGCACGGGAGATTCCCAGCTCGCGCGAGGCGCGCGTGCGGTTGGCGCGGTGCGCGCGCAGCGTGCGCTCCACATGCTGGCGCTCCACGTCCGCGAGCGAGCGGGCGACGTGCGGCGTCACCATGTCGTCGTGCCGGCCACGGACCTCGGACGGCAGATGCACCAGCGTCAGCGACGGTTCGCCGCGCGCCAGGAGGAGGGCGCGCTCCAGCACATTCCGCAGCTCGCGCAGGTTGCCGGGCCACGGATAGCGCACGAGCACTTCCAGCGCGTCCTCGCTCACGGCGGGCGGCGCGTCGGCCAGGCCGCGTCGCAGCTCAGCGGCGACAGCCAGCGCCGTCTCGCGCAGGTCCTCGGGGGCGCGGGCGCGGAGCGGCGGCAGATGGAGCGGCATCACGCCGAGGCGGTAGTAGAGGTCCTCACGCAAGCGCAGGTCCGTCACCGCCGTCGCGAGGTCGCGCACGGTGGACGCGATGAGGCGCACGTCGACCGGGACCTCGCGCGTGCCGTTCGATCGCCGAATGCGCCGCGTCTCGAGCGTGCGCAGGAGGGCGGGCTGCAGCGCCTCGGGCAGGTCACCGATCTCGTCGAGGAAGAGCGACCCGCCATCGGCCGCCTCGAACAAACCAGGCGCGGGGCCTCCCCTGGCGCACTCGGCACCGAACATCTCCGTCTCCAGCAGCTCGTTCGGGCGGAGGGCACAGTGGATCTCGTGGTAGGGGCGCGTCCCTCGCGGACTGAGCGCGTGAATGGCGCGCGCGACGCGCGTCTTGCCCACCCCGCTCTCGCCCACCAGCAGCGCCACCGCCTGCTCGTTGCGCGCGAGCAGCTCGATCTGCTCCGCCAGCTCACGCATGGGCGCCGACGAGCCGAGAAGACTCTCCGCCGTGGTGCGCGCCGTCCGCGCGCCCACCGCTCGCCTGAGTTCGCGCAACTGGGCCTTCTCCAGCGCCCGCTCCACCACCGCGCCCAGATGCATGAGCTCCATCGGCTTCGCGAGAAACCCCTCGGCGCCCGCCTGCATGGCCTGCACGGCCAACGGGATGTCGCCGTTCCCCGTGATCATGATCACGACCGGATGCTGCGCCTTCGTGCGCTCGAGCACCTCGAAGCCCGAGATGTCTGGCAGGTAGAGATCGAGCAGCACGACGGCGGGATGCTCCGCCTGCGTGATCGCGACCGCCTCCTCACCGGTGGCGGCGCTGAGCACGTCGTGTCCCTGACGCTCGAAGAACCGGCGCAGCGCCGATACGATGTCCGGCTCGTCGTCGACGAGAAGGATCTTGGCCATCAGCCGGTCACCGCCGCGAGGGCCGCGGCGAGGTCATCGAGCTGGAATGGCTTCCCCACCGCTGGCCGGCCCGACTCGGCCAGGAAGCGCCGTGCCGTGTCGCTCTGCAGGTCGCCGGTGACGAAGAGAACGCGGCCCGCATGGCGCGGATCGCGCGCGAGAAGCTCTCGGAACAGGGTATCACCGCTGAGATCAGGCATGCGCAGATCGAGAAGTATGGCATCGTACTCGCTCTCCGCCAGCAGCTTGCGCGCCGCCACGCCTCCGTCTGCCACGGTCACCGTATGCCCGAGGGACGTGAGGAAGCCGGAGATGGCGCTCCGCATGGCGGGTTCGTCGTCCACCACGAGCACGCGGTGCGCCCGCGCCGCCGCCGCACGCGCGGGGTGCGCCGTGCTCGCGCGTGATTCCGGCTCGACGTACGGGATCTCCACGACGAAGCGTGCGCCGCCGCCCGGCTCGGATTCCACGCCGATCCGGCCACCGTGGTCGCGCACGATGCCGTCGGAGATCGACAGGCCGAGGCCGGTGCCCTGGCCCACGGGCTTGGTGGTGAAGAATGGGTTGAAGATCCGGTCGCGCTGCTCGGCGGGGATGCCCGGCCCGGTATCAGCGAGCGTGACGACGAGCATGTCATCGGCGCGGGTCGTGCGGATCGCAATCCGGCGCACGCCGGGCCAATCCAGCAGCGCGTGCTCGGCGTTTCCGAGCAGGTTGAGGACGACTTGCTGGAGCTGGAAGGGATCGGCCCACGTGCGCGGGAGGTCGGCGTCGAGCGTGAGGTCCACCTCGATCTGCGCGGTGCGGAGGGCGAGGCGACGCAGCTCCAGCGAATCGCCGATGATGGCGTTGAGATCCGTCGCCACTCGTTCGGCCGGCTGCTGCCGGGCGAAGGTCAGCAGATGCGCGACGATGCGGGCCGCGCGCTGCGCCTCCCGGTGAATGGTCTCCACCGCGCGGCGCGTCTCCTCGTCGGTGGTGTGCGGCGCCGCGAGCAGCAACTGCGAGAACGCCATCACCCCGGCCAGCGGGTTGTTGAGCTCGTGCGCCACGCCGCTCACGAGCTGGCCGACCGCCGCGAGCTTCTCCTGCTGGAGCAACTGCTCGGCGAGCCGCTGCTCGTCGGTCACGTCGCGGAGGATGCCAAGCGCGCCGGTGATCGAGCCGGCATCGAACACGGGCGAGAGGATGAGGGAGCCCTGTCGCACCTCGCCATCGCCGGCGCGGAAGCGGAGCGAGCCGCGCGAACCCTGGCCATGCATCGTCTGGCGCAGCAGCCTCCCCGTGTCCGCCAGGTCACGCGCGTCCACGAGATCGCCGAACGATTCGGCGAGGAGCTGCTGGCGGGAGCGGCCGGTCGTGCGCTCGAGCGACCGATTGACGGCGGTGAATCGGCCGGACCCGTCCACGGTGAAGATGGCGTCAGACGCGGATTCCACGAGGCGCGTGTAGCTCGCCTCGGAGCGCTCGAGCGCCCGCGCACGCGCCAGCTCGTCCGTCACGTCGCGCGCGATACCGAGCACGCCCACCACAACCGCGCCGTGACGGATCGGGGTGTTCGTCACCAGGAGCAGCCGTTCGCCGTCATCGCGCTGCAGCCGGCAGTCGTACCGCACCGTCTCCCCGTCCACCGCGCGCCGGAATGCCGCGGCCAGCTCCTCGGTCACATCGTCGCCAAGCAGGTCGCTCGCGAGTACCCCGAGCAGACCGTCGCGCCGTCGACCGGTGAGACGGCAGGTCGCTTCGTTGACCGAGGTGAAGGCGCCGAACACGTCGAGCGTGTAGATCGCGTCTCCCGCCGACTCGAACAGATTGCGGTAGCGGGCTTCGGACTTGGTGACGGCGTCGCGGGCGCGCCGCTCGTCGGTGATGTCGCGGAGGGACGCGACGATGCCCGTGACGACCCCGAGTTCGCTGAGCGGCGCGCTGCTGATGGACACGGTCCGCCGTTCGCCGTCGGGACGGACGATCGTTCCCTCGTACTGCTGCGGGTCTCCAGCGAGCGCGCGGTCCTCGTGTACCCGGACGTCGTCATGCTGATCTGAGGGCACGAGCTGCGTCACTGAAGTCCCCACCACTTCCGGTCCGCGGGCGAACAGACCGAGCGCCGCGGGATTCGCGAACACGATGCGCCGGTCACGATCGGTGATGACGATGGCTTCGCTCGTGGTCTCCACGACGCGCCGATGTCGCTCAGCGAGCGCGTGATGCTCCGTCACATCGTCGAACGTGACGATCGCGCCGCCGAGCGGGTGAGGGGACGCCACCATCTCGAACACGCGCCCGCGCTTCGGATCCTCGTGGATGCCGCGGGTGGGCGTTCCGCGGAGAATGGCCGCCTCATGGACGCAGGCATCGCACGGGTCGTCCTCGCCGAACAGCACCTGATGCAGCGCTCGTCCCAGGACCTCCTCCTCCCCCGTCACGCCGATGAGGAGCCGCGCGCGGGCGTTCGTACGCTGGATGCACCCGGCCGCGTCGAGGAGCACCATGCCGCTCCCGATGGCGTCGAAGGCGACTGCCCATTCACGCGTCGCCGCCGCCACCTCCTCGTAGAGGCGCGCGTTGACCACGGCAACCGCCGTGTGGTCGGCCAGCCGCTGCAGAATCTCGGCGTCGTCGTCGCTAAACGGCGCCGCGCGGTTGAACACGGCCAGCACGCCGATCGGGCCTTCGACGCTCGTGAGGGGCACGAGAACGCCATTGCGGATCTGCGCCTGCCCGATGACAAGGGTGAATGCATCGGGATCGTCGCTGACCTCGTCCACGATGACGCTCGATGCCGTGCGCACGACGCGTCCCGAGATACTGCCGTCGAGAGGCATGGTCGCACCCACGATTCGTTCGCCGGTACCCACTCCCGCGATCACCTCGAGCGCATCGCGGCGCAGCATCGTGATGATGGCGCCATCCGTGCGCAGAAGCGCCGTGGCGTGGCGCAGAATCAGGTTCAGCACGCGGTCCAGGTGAAGGGACTCGCCCACAGCGCGCGCCACGTCCGCCAGCGCCTCCGTCTGCCGGCGCTGACGCTGGCTCTCGGCATACAGCCGGGCGTTGCTCACCGCGACGGCCCCCTGCGCGCCGATCGTCAGCAGCAGCTCGGAATCGTCGGCATCCAGCGCATGGCCGCTCCGCGAGGCCACCGCCACCACCAGCACCACCGCGCTCCCCAGCAGTCCCGGGACCGCGAGGCGATCATGCTCGGCGACGTGGCGGCGCTGGTCCGCGGCGGCCACGGCGAGCGAGCGTAGCACTTCCGGCACACCGTCGGGCGACTCCTCGCGTCCGCCGCGCCGGTATACTCGCGCCGTGGGCGTCTCGAGCTCGCTGGTGACGAAGAGCGCCACGGACTCCACCGGCACCAGCCCCTCGAGCTGGCGCGCCAGCGTAGCAAGAATCGTCCGCTCATCCAGCGAGCGCGCGATCATCGCGCCCGCCTCGTGCAGCTTCTGCAGTCGAGCCGCACGATGTTGCACGAGGTCCACGAGTGCGGCCTGCTCCAGCAGCGCCGCCACCTGCTGCCCGAACAGCTCCACGGTACGCACGCGCGTCAACGACGGGCGCGCCCGCTCCGCAGGCTCATCGAGCATCAGGATGGCCACCACCGAGCCGACCGCGTTCCGGAGCGGCACGAGCAGCGTGTCGCGCGGCGACCATGTAGAATCGGGCGACGGCGGCTGGGTGCTCGGCAGGCCTCCGCCGAATTCGGCCCTGACCCAGGGATCTTCGCCCTCGAGGTAGAACGAGTTGCTGATGCGGAAGCGTTCGATCTCGCGCATGCGGCGCTGCCAGATCGCGCCGGCCACCGGCGCGTCGCGGAGGTCGCGCTCCTCCTCGGCGCTCAGTCCCGCCGCCACCACGGCCGTGGCGTTCATCTCGGCATCCCGCAGCGTGATGACGACGCGTCCGAAGCCGATGCGGTGGATCGCGTCGGCGAATACGCTGAGCCGCCGCTCCAGCGATGGCGCGCGTTCCAGCTCGCCAAGGGCCTCGTGCAGCGCAAGGAGGTGATCGCGCTCGCGCAGCACCGCGCCGAGCGCGTCGGGCACCACGTCCACTGCAGCGCGGAGGACGTCATCCTCCGGCTCCTGTCCCGCGTCGCCGGGTGCACCGTGCGTCGGTCGCCGCAGAGGCATCAGAGGGGAGACGTCACGGGGAGTGGAGCGCGGTCATCGGCGCGGAACGAGCAGATGCGCGGCGAGGGGCTCGACGGTGATCTCCGCTGGCGTGACGCCGAGCAGCTCGCCATCCGCCTGGATCGGCAGCGGTGGAACCGTCGTGATGCGAAAGCGTGTGCCCTTGCGGTAGAGTATCGACCGATCCGGCTGGAAGTTGCGCATCGTCACCCGCATCATGATGCGCATCGCATCGCCCAGGTGCAACGGCGAGAACACGCAGCAGTCGAGCACGCCGTCATCCACCGTGATGTCGGGCCCGAACGCGAGGCGATTGTCCAGCACCGCACCGAAATTCGCGAACAGCACGGCGGCGGCACGACGCTCGACGATCTCGCCGTCCATCTCGATACGGACGTCGAAGTACCGGCGCCGGATCACGGCGCCGAGCGCCGCGCGCAGGGCGATGATGGCGTAGGCGAGCACACCGAGCCGGCGCTTCATCCACACCGGCGTCTGCTCCACCATGGTCGCATCGATCCCCACGCCGGCGGCGACGGCGAAGCGCCGTCCGTGCACCACGCCGAGGTCGATCTGCCGGATCACGCCGTCGAGCAGGATCGGCACGGCCTTCCTGACGTCGGGCGGAATGCCGAGCGCGCGCGCCAGCAGGTTGCCGGTCCCCCCGGCGAGCACACCCAGCGGAATGCCCGTCCGGGCGAGCGCGCCGGCCACCTCCATCGCCGTGCCGTCGCCGCCGAGCGTGAACACCGCGTCGTGATCGCCCGCGTGGTCGCGCGCGAGTCGGCCAGCGTGGCCGGAGGCCTCGGTCAGGCGCACCGTACACTCCACCCCGGCGGCCCGCATTGCTGCGGTGGCGGCGGCGAGGAGTCCGGCGCCTCGGCGCGAGGCGGGATTCGCGATCAGGAGCACTCGGCGAATCAAAAGACCCAGGAGCGGAAGAGCGAGAAACCCCACTGCTGCGGCGTCGGAACGAAGCCCCGGACGACGCGGCCGCAGCGCAGCGCGCTCGCCGAGGGGTCGAGTCCCGCCCGGAGCGCGAGCTTGTCCGGCGCGACGAGGGGAAAGCGATACTCGAACTTGCCCTCGATGGCGTTCTTGAAACTGTTCAGTCCCTGATCCGCGGCATTCTCGCCCGTGAAGCAGAGTCCCGTGCTGAAGCTGAGAAAGAGCCGGTCGCTGATCTGCTTCTCGCCGCCGAGGCGGGAGCTCGAGATGAAGCTGCGGAATGGATTGGCCGCATTGTCCGCGGCGCCGACGCCATCGGTGACCGCGCCGGTCTGGATCTGGAAGAGATCCACCACGCTGCCGAGCTGGTCGCGGAGGAGTCGGCTCGCGAACGCACCCGCCGTGGGCAGCGCGAACTCGAGCGCACGCTGGGAGGCGGCCAGATTCTGCCCGTTGAGCTCGAAGCTCGGCCGCCCCGTCACGAGGTAGCTGACGAGGTCCGACGGCGACAGATACGCATCCGTGCTGGAGAGCTCCAGCGCCGGCTGCGGATAGAAGTTGCCGTGAATGCGCGCCCGCACCCCGATGTCCGTGCGGTTCGACTGCTTCACGCGGTAGAGCGCCGACACATCGATCTCTGGATTGAAGTCGGGTGTGCCGAAGAACGTGATGCGGCCCGACTGCACCTGGAACTCGCGCTGCACCGCGGTGAGGTCGAGCGTGTACGTGCCCCGGTCGGCGCTCAGGGAGCCGCTCAGCGCGAGCTTGTACCGCGCCGACTCTCCACGATCGCCCCGCACGAGGGTGGAGCGCCCCGAGCCGCTGCCATCGAGCGCGCGCGTCACGTTGAGCGAGCCACCGAGCTTGATGCTCGCTTCGCGCGAGCGCAGCCAGACCTCGTCACCGACGTTCACCGACACGCCGTCCAGCTTGAGGTTCTCGACCAGCATTCCGGGCGGCTGCGGCATGAGCGAGCGATTGCGCACGTCGGTCGTGTCGAACAACAGCGCGAAATCGTCCGCGGTTAGCTGCTCCACCTGCTTGCGGACCAGCTCTGGAATGTAGATGGTGCCGCGCTCCACGTTCACGGCGCCGCTCAGCGTGGCCGACGCCGGGGTCCCGGCGAGGATCAGCCCCCCGGCGCCAGTGGAGACGTCGAGCCGCGCCAGCCCCCGCTTGTCGATGGCGCGCAGCCCGCGCGTGTCGAGCCGAAGGTCGAATCGAGGCGATTGCAGATCGCGGAACACCACGGCGCCCGTCACCGCGCCCGTACCGCCGCTGGCGGGACTGGTCCACCGCAGGTGGTCGATGGACAGGGAGTCGCGGACCGGGTCCACGTCGATGCGGGCGTCGATGGCGGCGAAGCGGATGCCCGCAGCGGGGATCTCGATCGACCCGTCGCGCACCGTGGCGCGCCCACCCACGTGGGGACGCGACGGACGGCCGCTGATGGCCAGATCCAGCGCGAGCCGTCCCGTCGCGTTGCGCCACGCCGGCGAGAAGGCCTCGACGAGTGCGAGATCCACGCTGTCGGCGCGCACGCGTCCACTGAGCGCGTCGCCCGTACCGGCGGCCGAGAAGAGCGTGAGGGCGATCGGATACGCGAGGTTCGCGTCCAGGATGGCGCGCCCGCCTCGCATCAGGCTGGTGCGCATCGTGGCACGTGAGCTGTCGTACGCCCCCGTGAGGGCGAGAAGCTCGGCCGCGAGGCCGCCGTAGCGCAGGCCGCGCGCCTCGGCATCGAGCGTCATCGTCGGATGATCGCGCGTGCCCGTGACGTCGAAGGTCAGCTGCAGCCGGCCGCTCAGCGCCGTGGGCAGTTGCGCGAGACGACCGGCATCGGCGAGCGGCAGGGAGTCGGCGCGAAGGCTGATGCGCACCGGCGCCCCGTTGGGCACGCGCATGGAGCCGGCGATACGCCCGCCCGAGCCGTCGGCCAGGAGCAGCGTATCGAGCGTCGTACCGGCGGGCGAGCGCGCGAACTGCGCGGGCGCGAGCAAGGCCCATCGCGACTCCCCGATCGCCAAAGCCACCGTGTCGACGCGCACCGTCGTCATGCCCTGCGCCGACCGCCACTCGCCGGCCGCGCGCAGTGCCGTGGCCGACTCGCCGCGCGTGTCGATCGCGAAACGGGCGTGGCCAGTGTCGAGCACGTCGGCGCGCACGCGCGTCGTGGCGAGGCGGATCCCGCCGAGTGTCAGCGAGTCGGCCTGCACCGCGAGCACCCCCGCGCCGCGCCCGCGCACCAGGCGCAGCGCGAGGTCTCCCTGCAGCGCCGTGGCCCGCTCGGCGCGCACGCCGAGGTCGCGGCCCGTGACGGCGCCACGCACGGACAGGGAGTCGAGCCATCCCGCGACCGCGCCTCGGAAGGAGAGCGATCCGCGCAGCGAGTCTCCCGCCGAGCCGGCGGCGCCGGTCGGCGAGAGATAGCGGCGCAGGCCGCCGAGCGAGTCCACGTCCATCGCCAGCACCAGGGAATCCGCGCCTGGCGCGCGCGTCAGGCCCAGCACACCCGTCGCGCGCAGGGCGCCCCACGCGGCACGGAGCGCCAGCGTGTCCACGCGGACGAGCCCCTGCTGGAAGCGCGCCCGCGTCAGCCCGCTCTCGATGCGCACGCCGTCGAGCACCGACGGGCCGGCACGCACGACGAGCGAGCCCGCGAGATTTGCCAGGGAATCGCCCAGGAGATCCACGTCGTAGCTGCCGTTGAGCGAGGAGGCGGGCGACGCGCGACCCACCAGCGCCGCGGCAGACAGGGCGTTGAACGTGCCGCTGCCGCGCGCGCCATAGCCGCCCAGCGAGTCCGCATCCACCCGGCCCGCGTACACGATGTGTCCCGCCGCCCCGATGAGATCCGCACTGACGTCGAGATCCGGCGCCGCACCCGACACGCGCAGCGGTCCGCTGAAGCTTCCGCGGAGCGGCAGCTTCGGATACGAGCGCGCCATCGTCGTGAGTGAGAGGGGCGCCAGCTGCAGCCCGAGTTCATACGACATGAACGACGTGCCGTACGTGACGCGCCCGCTGCCGGTGGCGCGCGATGGTGCCTCCGGTCCGTCCGCATGTGTGAGCGCCGCGTTGGAGAAGCGCACGTCGAGCCATGACGAGTCGAGCACTGCGCTCCCACTCACCACCCCGTTCACCCGGGGAAACGACGGATAGATCGCGACGAGCGTGCGGAGGTCGAGCCGGTCGGTCGAGGCGCTGAAGCGATGGAAGGCGGTGAAGGCAGGAAAGAGGATGTCGAGCTCCCCCCGTCCCCTGACGCGCGACACCGCACCGGGCACATGTGCATCGCGGAAGGTGAGCTCCGAGGCATCCACGTGGAAGCGGTTGAGGGGCCCGCCGCGCGCCGCGATCGTGCCGGTGAGCGTGCCCTGCCAGTCGGCGGGAAACGGCCCGCCGTTGAGCGTGCGCAGCAGGTCGAAATCCACCGGGTCCGCGGCGAGCGTCACGTCGTGCACCGCCAGCACCGGACCGCCGGTCTCGAAGGTGAGCGCTCCTCGCAGGCGCGACTTGGTGGTGCGCACGTCGAGCGCACTGATGGCGTAGTCGAGTCGGTGCGGATCGCGCTCATTCCTGATGTCCAGGACCATGCTGCCCCCGCCCGAGCGAGGCAGGGTGGGATACACCCAGGCCACGTCGTTGAGCGAGACGGAGTCGCCGCGCACGCGCATGGCGTACCGCACCGGCAGATCGCTGCCCCACCACACCTTTCCCTGGGCGCTGCCCGTGGACCCGGGAAGATCCCAGTGCGGCGCCTGCACCCAGGCCGAATCGCCCAGCACGCGCACGCGGCCGCGCACATTCCGCCAGCGGAACGACGGCACACTCGCCACCGCGTGCAGGGTGTCGATCACGACCAGCTTCGCGGCGCTGTCGGGATCGATGATGCGCATGTGCGGCACCACGGCGTAGGCGCTCGTCCACCGGTAGCTCTGCACCACGCCCTCGTGCGTGCGGCGGATCTCGCGATCGGCGCGCGCGACGTTCGCGCGCACCGCGCTGTCGCGCCGAACACCGCGCAGCGAGTCGTCCGCATGCCACGGGATGGTGACGCGGACGCTCGCGTCGTGGATCCGCAGGGAGTCGATGCGCACGAAGTCGCCGAACCCGCGCTCCGGCCCTCGCGACGAGCGGGGGCCGCCCGCGCCGAACATGCGCCGGTAGTTCCAGCTCCAGTTCTCGCGCTGCCGAAGCACCACGACCGGGTGGCGCACGTCGACGCGGCGGAGATACAGCCGGCGGTCAGCGATATCGCGCGGATCATACTCCACCGCGATGCGTCCCGTGGCGACGAACAGGGAATCCTCGTCGTCGCGCAGCTCCAGGGAGTCGATCGTGATGCCCGTGAGAAAGCTGCCATGCATGGGACCGATGTAGATCCGGCCCTTCATCGACGCCGCCACGCGCGTCTGTATCCACCCGCGCAGCGCCTTCTGCCCGCCGTCGGTGGTCGTCAGCGCCAGCCCGCCGCCCAGCACGAACAGTCCGAGCGCGACGAGCGCGCCAAGACTGACGAGGGCGATGACGCGCCGCCGGCTCATGTGACGACCAGGCAGAGGGGACACGAGCTAGAAATCCGGGCCAATCGAGAAGGTGAACGTGAGCCGGCGAAGGAAGGTGCGCGACTGCGAGGGCGCGAAGGTGGCGGGACAGACTCGGCCCGGCACCTGCTCCAGCACGCCACCGGCACCGGGCAGCGCGGGAATGCGGTTGCCGGGACTCACGCAATACAGGGGAGCGAGACCCTGTTCGTCCAGCGCCTGATCGTAGTAGACCGGACCGCTGGGGGCGAGGTACGGATTGTACCCCACATTGGCCTGGAAGGGCCCCACCGGGGTGAAGGCCCGCACGCCGATCCCCGGAGTCCAGCGGAGCCTGTTCAGCCAGAGCGCGCGGGCCGTGCGCGCGCGTCCCGGCGTGCCGCGCTGCCACACGTCCCCCGCATCGGTAAAGAGGGCGTACTGGAGCAATTCCGGAAAGAAGGCGCTGCGGACCCGCAGCTCGAAGTTGCCGACGATGAGCGAGTTGCCGCCGACCGGCACGCGTCGCAGCACGCTCGCGTCCGCGGTCTCGAAGTAGACGGTGTCGCCCTGTCCCTTGATGGTGGCGGGACGAGACGCGGCAATGTACAGGAGCTCGCCCAGCTCGTTCTGCTGGAACCCGCGCACGCTCGCCGCCCCGCCGGCATAGAGCCGCTCCTCGGGTGGCACGAAGCCGACGGCATCCGCGAACGACAGGCTTGGGCTCGTGACGGCACCCACGCGCACGCGCGCGGCGAATGTCACTCCGCGCCGGACATTCATGTAGCCCGACGCGTCGGCGAGTCCCTTCACGAACTGGATGTCGCGGTTGGACCCGATCTGGCGTCCCGCCCCGCGCAGATCGAGGCGCACGGCAGTGCCCGTCCCCGGGTTCAAGGGGTTGTCCGTGCGAATCCGCTCCACATGGGCGCTCGCCACCGCGACGAGGCGATTGCGACTGGTGATGGCGGAGCGGGACTCGGTGTCGCACGCATTGAACACGCTGCAGAGAAGCGCCGGCTGCGCCTCGGTGCGCCCTTTCTCCAGCGAGTAGCCGAGCCGGAGCGGGATGCCACCAGCGATCTCGCGCGTGATCGAACTCTCGCCTCCCACGAGGGTGGACCGCAGGAAGGCGTTGTACTCGCCGCGCCGTTCGCTGTAGAGGGAGAGCGACGGGGCGCTGCGCAGGCCGAACAGGGTGGGGAACCGGACCGTGGCGCCGGTGAAGTAGTTGAGGTCCACGCTGAATGGATCGCGCTGCAGGTCCGATGCGCACAGCCGCCCGTCGGCCACGCGGGTTGGCGCGCCGTAGCCGAGCTTGGAGAGCTGCGCCGTGAGCTCGAGCCGGCGTGCGCCACCGAGAAAGTTCTTGTCGATCAGCTGCGCGCGGGTCTTGAAGCAGTCCAGCACCGCCCAGCCCACCTCGGTGTCCACCTGCCGCAGGTAGTTCTCGCGCACCACCACCTCGATCGCCACGAGCGAGTCGCCGAACGCGCTGGCGCTGTCGACGGCGAGCGCCACTTCCACGTGGCGAAACAGGTCGCTCTGGTAGAGTGCACGCTGCGCCTCCACGAGCTCGCGCGCGCTGTACCCGTCGCCGACGCGTACCTCGATCAGCCGCCGCACGGTATTGTCGCTCAGCTTGCGCGGCTCGCCAGGCAGCGGTTCACCGGTCACCCGGATGCTCCCGATGCGCGCGGGGGAGCCCGGCAGCACCTCGAGACTGACGCGCGCACGCCGGGCGAGCGAGTCGTACACGCTGTAGCTCGCGGCCACATCCGCGCGCGGATAGCCGGCGTTGCGCAGGCGGCTCTTGATGGAGTCGATCGCCGTCTGCAAGTGAGTGATGTCGAAGACCACGCCAGGCCTGAGCTCCAGATCGCCGATGGACGCCAGCGGCCCGGTCACGGCGTCGAGGCCGGTCACGCGCAGTGTGTCCACTCGGACCGGCTCTCCTTCGTCGATCAGGAAGCTCACGGCCACTGCGGCATCGGTCAGCGGCGCCACGAGCGTGTCGACGACGGTGTCAAAATAGCCGTGCCGCCTGTAGAACAACCGCAGCCGGCCAACGTCGAGACGCAGCGCATCGCTGTCGAGGCAGTGCTTCGTCCCGCCAATCCGCACGGTCCGCCGCAGGAAGTCGGATGACGTGGTGGAGACGCGGAGCGCCAGGTCGCCGTCGCGAAAGGCGCGATTCCCGCGAAAGGCCAGGGCGCGTACCTCCCGAGCGCCTCCATCACACTCGGTGCCCTCGCCCTGCGCGCGTGCGGCATCGGGGAAGGCAGCGAGCGCGAGCGCGGCTGCGAGGGCGGCCTCCCGCCATCGTCGCGCGCCTGGCCCGCACCCCCGGCTCATCCCGATGCGCGCGCCGAGGCGTGGTGCTGGCCGAGGCGCCGCTCCTCCGGGAGCAGCGGCGTGCGCTCGAGAAAGAGCTTGGCGACGTAGAATGCGACCAGTCCGGTCACCACGCCCGCACTCACCGCCGGGATGAGTTCGGCGGCGCCCAGCCGCCGGCGGTAGACGTAACCGTCAAGGCGCGTCGTGAGACGCTGGGCATCACTGTTCGGCTTGGACATGAGGCTCGGCGGCGGGCGGTGAACGACGTGGGGACGCAACTTGCATGAACCGGGACAACTCGGCGCCGACACGCAGCGCGCCCGCGCGGGAGGTCATATCCGGCGGGCGCGAGTCGAATTTGACGCTGCACTGCGACGCGGATAAGTTCTCGCGCCTCCATCCTGCTGTCAACTGCTTACGCCAGAACGTCATGCGCCGTTTTCTCGCTCTGCTGCTCCCCCCTCTCCTGCTGGCGTGCGACGGCGGGGGCGGTGGGAGCTCGCGGCGCACGCTGGTTGATTCGCGCGACACGTACGATCCGCGTTCGCTCGACCCCGCGCTGTCCACCGACGTCCCCACCGGCCGCGCGGTGGGCTACCTGTTCGATGGGCTCACCCGCTTCACCCCCGACGCCCGCGTGATCCCCGGTCTGGCCACGAGCTGGGAGAGCTCCGCGGACGGTCTCACCTACACCTTCCACCTGCGCCGCGGCGTCACCTTCACCGACGGCACGCCGTTCGTGGCGCGGCAGGTCGCGTCGAGCTGGCAGCGCGTCCTCGACCCCAAGGTGCGCGGTGGACGTGGCTGGCCGCTCTATCCCATCAAGGGCGCCAAGGAATTCGCCGACGGCAAGGTGACGTCCATCGAAGGACTGGCCACCCCCAACGACTCCACGGTGGTCGTCACGCTCAAGGAGCCGTTCGCGATCTTCCCCAAGCTGCTCGCCATGCCGGTGGCGTCGATCGCGCCGGAGAATCCGCCCGCCACCTTTGGCGAGAAGCCGGTGGGCACGGGCCCGTGGAAGCTCGTGGAGTGGAAGCACGACGACTATCTGCTGTTCGTCCCCAACGAGCGCTACTGGGGCGGCGCGCCCAAGGCCGATTCCCTGCGCGCCCGCATCATCTCCGAGCCGAGTACCGCCGTGGCCGAGTTCGAGAGCGGCAATGTCGACGTCCTGCAGATTCCGCAGGGCGAGATCACCGCCTGGGAGGAGGACGCCGAACGGCGGAAGCTGCTCGCGTCCACCCCCTCGTTGGAGCTGGTGTACGTGGCGATCAACACCACGCGCGGACCGCTCAAGGACGTTCGGGTTCGGCAGGCGATCAACCATGCGATCGACCGCAAGATCCTCGTGCGCAACCTCATCGCCGGCCGCGGCCGGCTCGCGGCTGGCGTGATTCCCGCCGAGCTGCCCGGCGCCGACACCACGCGCAAGGGCTACGCGTTCGACACGCTCCAGGCCAGGCGGCTGCTGCGAGAGGCGGGGTATCCCAACGGCATCGATCTGGAGCTGTGGACCTCCACGACGCCCATCTACGTCCGCATCGCCGAGACGCTGCAGGGCTACTTCAAGCTGTCGGGCATCCGCGTCAAGATCGTGCAGCGCGAGAGCGCCGCCGCGCGCCAGGCAGCGCGCAAGGGCGAGACCGATCTCTTCGTGAAGGACTGGTATGCCGACTATCCCGACGCCGAGAACTTTCTCTATCCCCTGCTGCACAGCGCCAACAAGGGCGTCGGCGGCAACGTGTCGTACTACGCCAATCCCGAGTTCGACGCCATCGTCACCGCGGCGCGGCGCGAGGCCGACGAGGCGAAGCGAATCGCCCTCTACACGCAGGCCGACGCGCTCGCCTTCCGTGACGCGCCGATGCTGTTTCTCTACTTCTACAACGAACTGTACGCCATTCAGCCGTGGCTCAAGGGCTTCTCGCCGCCGGTCATCTTCAATGGCCAGCCATGGACCACCGTGACCACCACCGCGGCCACCTCTCCAGCGAAGTGACGGGATGACGGCATTCATCGTTCGGCGGCTCCTGCTCGCGATCCCCACCCTGCTCGGCGTGCTCGTCGTCGCCTTCCTGCTGCTCTACGTGGCGCCGGGTGATCCGGTGATGGCCATGGTGGGGGAGCGCGCCGACGAGGAGACCATCGCCCGGCTGCGCACCGAGTTGCGGCTCGACGATCCCCTTCCTGTCCAGTTCGGGCACTATGTGGCCGGCATCGCCAGGGGCGACCTTGGCCGGTCGTACATCACCAACCGGCCGATTCGCCAGGACATCATCGAGCGGTTCCCCAAGACGCTGCAGCTCGCCGGCGCGGCGATGCTCCTCGCCACCATCCTCGGCGTGACCATCGGCGTGCTCAGCGCGCAGCATCCCGGTGGGCTCGTGGATCGGTTCGGCCTCGGACTCGCCTATCTGGGCATCAGCTTCCCCGTGTACTGGGTGGGGCTCCTGCTCATCCTGCTCTTCGCCGTCACCCTCCACTGGCTGCCCCCGTCCGGCTTCGGCGGACTGCGCTACCTCGTGCTGCCGGCCCTGGCGCTCGGCATGCGCTCCATCGCCTTCCTGGCGCGCATGACCCGCTCCGCCATGCTCGACGCGCTGAGCGCGGACTACGTGCGCACCGCGCGCGCGAAGGGCCTCGCCGAGCACGTCGTCGTGAATCGCCACGCCCTGCGCAACGCGCTCATCCCGATCATCACCGTGCTCGGCCTCGACTTCGGCGCGTACCTCACCGGAAGCATTCTCACCGAGACCATCTTCTCGTGGCCAGGACTCGGACGCTACGTGGTGAACGCCATCGCGCGCCGCGATCTGCCGGCCATCCAGGGGTCGGTGCTCTTCCTGTCCACGGTGTTCGTGCTCGTGAACCTCATCACCGACATTGCCTACGCCAAGGCCGATCCGCGCGTCGCCTATTCATGAGCGCGGCGCTCACGCTCGACGCGTATCAGGAGATGGCGGCCCGAACGATCAACCGGTCGCTCGATGAGCAGGACCAGCTGCTCGACGCCGCTGCCGGACTGGCCGAGGAGGCGGGTGAGGTGCTGGGCCAGGTGCGCAAGCACGTGATGCAGGGGCGGCCGCTCGACCGGGACGCGTTGGCGCTGGAGCTGGGCGATGCGCTCTGGTGCGTGGCCGTGGCGGCGCGGGCGGCGGGCTTGTCGCTGGGAGAGGTGGCGGGGCGCAACGAGCGCAAGCTGCGCCAGCGGCATCCGGTGGAGTTCGTCGCTCCGGCCGAGTGACACTGCAAGCGGGAGGGAGGGCAAGGTTTGCCTCAGTCGTCCTTCTGCCCGAAGATCGCCATGTTGCTCGAGTGGCCCGGCGCCACTTTCTTCTCCGGGTAGATCCAGTGCACCGCCTGATTCACCGCCGTCGCCGCTTCGCCGAAGCCGCAGGCGATCAGCTTCAGCTTTCCCGGATACGTGGTGACGTCGCCCGCCGCCCACACGCCCTCGCGACCGGTCTCCATCAATTGATTGACGACGATCTCGTCCTTCTCCAACGACAGCCCCCACTCGGCGATCGGCCCGATGTCGCTCACGAAGCCGAGCATCGGCAGGATCACGTCCGCCTCGATCTCCGTCAGCTCCTTCGTCTTCACCTGCTTGAGCATGATGTGCGTGAAGCGCTCGCCGTCCGCCCTGCACAGCACGTCGCCGATCTCGTGAAAGGTGAACAGCGAGGCGCGCCCCGCGGCGACGTCGGCGTGGAATTGGGTGACGGTGGCTCCATGCGCGCGGAACCGGTCGCTGCGGTGGACGAGCGACACATGCGTCGCGATGCCGGCGAGCTGCGTCGCCCAATCGAACGCGGAGTCGCCTCCACCGATGATCACCACTCGCTGTCCGCGGTAGTCCGCGGGGTTGGTCACCACATCGTAGATGCCCCGGCCGTACCACGGCTCGGCGCAGCTCTGCGGCAGCCGGCGTGGTGAGAAGGCGCCGATGCCCGCGGCGATGATGATGGATCGGGTGGGAAACGTGCCCTTCTCGGTACGCAGCACGAGGTGGCCGTCGCGCTCGTCGAGGCCGGTGACGCGCTGCGCCAGGTGCGACGGCTCGCCGAACTGCGCCGCCTGCTCCGCCAGCCCTTTCACGAGGTCCTTGGCGAGGACTTTCGTGTGGCCGGCGACGTCGAAGATGAACTTCTCGGGATAGAGCGCCGTGAGCTGTCCGCCCAGCTCCGGCAGCGCGTCGACGATCTGGGCCGTCGCGCCGCGCATGCCCGCGTAGAAGAGCGCGAACAGGCCGGCCGGCCCGCCGCCGATGATGGTGATGTCCTTGATTTCGTGTTCCATCGCTGAAGGTTCGCCGGGCGCGAGCCGATCCTCAAGGGATGCCCCGATTCACGGGGTTCCTCGAGGTCGTCATGGAACATCCAGAGCTCGAATTCACCAGCCGCTTCCGCCTCGTCCGCAAGATCGCGGAGGGGGGGATGGCGACCGTCTACGAGGCCGACCAGCTCGGCGCCGAAGGGTTCACCAAGCGGGTCGCGCTCAAGGTGATTCACCCACGCTACGCGCGCCGCAGCTCCTTCCTGCGCGCGTTCATCGACGAGGCGAAGCTCTCCGCGAACCTCATGCACGGCAACATCGTGCAGATCTACCAGTTCGGCGAGGTCGGCGGGGACTACTTCATCGCGATGGAGTACATCCAGGGTCCCACCGTGCGGCAGCTCATCGACCGGCACCGCGAAGTCGGACGTCCGGTGCCGCCCACGCTCGCCGCATACATCGTGAGCCGAGTGTGCCGCGCCCTCGACTTCGCGCACAAGTTCGTGTCGCCCGTCGGCGAGCGGCTGGACATCGTGCACCGCGACGTGAGCCCGGGCAACGTGCTCGCGACGTGGGACGGCCACATCAAGCTCGCCGACTTCGGCATCGCCAAGGCGCGAACGTCGGCGGACCTCGCCGGAAACGGCCGCCTGCGCATGGGCAAGAAGCACTACATGAGCCCGGAGCAGCTCCTCGGCACCAGTGTGGATGCCCGATCCGACGTCTTCTCCCTGGGGGTGGTGCTCTACGAGCTCCTCGCGCTCGACCTCCTATTCGTCGAGGAATCGACGACGAACATGGTGGAGGAGGTCGCCATGACTCCCCTGCCCGACTTCGGCCGCCGCGTGGCCGGACTGGATCCGGTGCTCGACCAGATCCTGCGACAGGCGCTGCAGCAGGAGCCCAACCGACGTCCCACGGCCGCGATGATGGGATCGGATCTGGATCGCTGGATCGCTGGCCAGCAGACGTACGGCTCTCCCGATCATCTGCAGAGCCATCTGGCGCAGCTGTTCCCGCGGGACTTTCGCCCGCTCAGCTGGAGCGACCGGTCCGTCGACTTCACGGATTTCTCGGCGCTCCAACGGGCCGTGCGACACACGAACGGCCGGGCTGGGCTGCTGGAGCGGTGGTTCGGGAGGTAAACGCCCCGCTCGCCAGCACCGTGCCCCCCGCCACCGGCGCACCGGGCCCGGCTCGGCTATACTTCGTGGCCTATGAAGATCTACACCAAGACCGGTGACGCCGGGTCCACCGGGCTGTTCGGGGGCGGACGAGTGCCCAAGGACGACGCCCGCGTGGAGGCGTACGGCGACGTGGACGAGCTCAATGCCTTCGTGGGCATGGCGCGCTCGGTGGAGATGATGCCCCGCATCGACGAGGTGCTGGTCCCCGTGCAGCGCGATCTGTTCGCCATCGGCGCGCTCCTCGCCACGCCCGACCGCGAGAAGATGGCGCAGCATCTGTCCAAGGCGATGATCGACGAGGGGCGCATCGCCGAGCTCGAGCGGGCGATCGACGACGCGGAGGCCGAGCTGGAGCCGCTCGCCGCGTTCATCATTCCAGGGGGCACCCCCAAGTCCGCCGCGCTCCACGTGGCGCGTACGGTGTGTCGCCGAGCCGAGCGACGGGTGGTGCGACTGCAGCACGATGTGGAGCTCCCGGCGCTCGCGGTGATCTATCTCAATCGCCTCTCCGATCTGCTGTTCACGTTGGCGCGTCTCGCCAATCGGCGGGCTGGCGCGGGCGAGGTGACCTGGTAGGATGAGCGCGTCTACGGCCTCTTTGGCGCAGCGAATGGTAGATGCGGGGACATATCGCGTCATCATTGGCGCATCTTTACGTCATGACTACGCCACTCTGATTTCCACGGCGGCGCCGGCACATCATTATACGGTCGTCAGCGATTCCACCGTGGCGCCTCTCTATGCGCACGACCTCCTCTCGGCGCTGGCACCGCACGGGCGCGCCACTCTGCACGTCGTCCCGGCGGGCGAGGCCTCCAAGAGTCGCGAGAGCTGGATTTCGCTCACGGACGCCATGCTTGCCGCGGGCTGCGGACGCGACACCACGGTCGTCGCGCTCGGAGGCGGCATGATCGGCGACCTCGCGGGTTTCGTCGCCGCCACGTACATGCGCGGCGTGCCGGTGGTGCAGTGCCCCACGTCGCTCCTGGCCATGATCGACGCATCGGTGGGGGGCAAGACAGGGGTGGACACGCCGGCGGGCAAGAACCTCGTCGGCGCTTTCCATACGCCCGCCGCGGTGCTCGCCGACGTGGAGCTCCTGCGCACGCTGCCGACGGCGCATCGGCGCGCCGGTCTCGCCGAAGCGATCAAGCACGGCGTCGTCGCCGACGCGGACTACTTCCGTACGCTCGGCTCGGCCATCCCCCTGATGCTCGCCGACGGAGCGGGCGGCGCCGCCGGCGCCGCCATGGCGCTGAAGGTGGTGGAGCGCAGCGTGTCGATCAAGGCCGCGGTGGTTGCCGCTGACGCACGCGAGCACGGCGTTCGCAAGACGCTCAACTTCGGGCACACGCTCGGCCATGCGGTAGAACACGCCAGCGGGTTTGCGCTGCTCCACGGCGAGTGCGTGGCCATCGGGATGATGCTGGAAGCGCGCATCGCCGAGCTCCTCGGCGTGGCGTCGCCCGGTCTCGCCGACGAGATCGCGGCGCTGCTCGAGCTAGCCGGCCTGCCCGTGACACGGCCGGCGGAATTCGGCGCCGACGTGCTGCTGCATGCGACCCGGCTGGATAAAAAGGCGCGCGCGGGCACTGTTGAGTACGCGCTGCCGGCCGCCGTGGGCATCATGGCCGGCGCCGAGAGCGACTGGGGGATCGCCGTGCCCGACGCGGTCGTGCGCGAAGTGCTGGCATGAGCGACGTGACCCGGGAGGCCGCCGTGATGACGACGTCGGCGACGGCCTTACCGCCGGCCACACGTGTGTCACCCTCGGCTCCGACTCCGTCGCGTGTGCCGGGCTCGCGTCCGAGGCGGCGCCTCGGACGCTACTCGTTACAGATGCTTGCTCTCGTGCTGTTCACGGCGGTGGGCGCCGTGGCCTTGCGCTATCGCACCCCGGCACTCCCGGCCGGCCCCATCCGGCTCGCGCCGCATGTCGTCTACTCTTCACTTCGCCTCGATGGCGCCCTCGTGCTCGGCGCCTCCAGGTCGTGGGCGGTGAACCGCACCGGTCCGGCGCGGTACGGCGATCCCGTGCCCGTATCGATCACCGCGTATTGCCTCAAGGGCCTGACGCGTCGCGACAACTATGTTCGACAGGGCATCGTAGCGGCGGACCCGCGGATGTTTCCCCTGGCTCGCTTTCTGGAGATCTACGTGGGCCGAGAGTACTGGGGCCGGTTCCTCATCGACGATACCGGCGGAGTCATCAAGGGGAACAAGCTCGACATCTGGACTCCCACCTGCCGGGAAGCCCGGATCTTCGGACGACAGCGCGGCACCGCGGTGCTGGTGCCGCGTCCGAGCGGCGTGCCGGAGACCATCGCCATGACCGGGCGATTCGGCGGCCCGCAGCCCTGAAGCGAGCGGGGCCTCATGGCCTCGTCCTTGCGCACTGTCCGCCCGACTTCTTCGGGCGAGCCCCATGTCCTCATTCGGCACCTACCTCACCGGCTTCGTCGTCCTCATCATCGGACTGGCGATTGCTGCATACCTTCTCAACGTCCCGACCATGTGGATCGGTGTCGGCATCATCGTGGCGATCGGCATCGGCATCCTCATGGCCACGACACGCGGCAAGATGAAGGACCCGCCGGCCTGACGGTCGGCGCAGGCAGGCGTGAATCGGCGGGCGGACTCGAACTCGAGGGCGCCCGCCTTTTCCCTGTCGAGCCTGTCAGAAGTCGGTCATGTCGACCGCTTCGGTCGCTATGTCTTGATTCACCAAAAAGTGGTGACAATTGGCCGACGACTTGGCAACGTCTTGCGATTGCAGCAGTTACAGCCATCACAAATGTTACGGAGAGGACATTTTGACAAACTCGCTGTTGACGCATTTTTCCCCTGATTGTATGCTGGCCGCCTAAGCTGATTCACGCGGGCGCTCGGCATGCCGCCGGAGTCGTCCGAACCACCTTCCGGCACAGGTAAGGGGCGTGTATGGAGCAAGCGACCGAAACCAGATCCAAGGGTTATTTCCGCTCCTCTCCCTCCACCGCGTTCGACCAGTACCTCCAGGACATCCAGAAATTGCCGCTGATCAGTGACGCGGCTGAAGAGCGCCGGCTCGCCAGATTGGCGCAGAAGGGCGACGAAGCCGCCGCCGAGCGGCTCGTCACGGCAAATCTGCGATTCGTCATCTCCTACGTGAAGAAGTATCAGGGTCACGGGCTCGACCTCAGCGAGCTGGTGGCCATCGGCAACGAGGGTCTGCTCAAGGCCGTCAGGAAGTTCGATCCGGATCAGGGAGTGAAGTTCATCTCCTACGCGGTGTGGTGGGTGCGCCAGGCGGTCCTCAAGGCGCTGGCCGAACAGACGCGCAGCGTCCGCATCCCGCTCAACCAGAATTCCCAGCTCATCCGCCTGGCCCGGGCCGAGACGGTGCTTGCCCAGGTGCTCAAGCGGGACCCCACGGAGAACGAGATCTCGAGGCTGCTCGAGGAGACGCCGGAGGCGGTGCGCGCGGCCAAGCAGATGAGCTCCACGGAAGTCTCGCTCGACGCGCCCATCGATCGCTCCGATCGCGAGGCCTCCACGCTGGGCGAGCGGTTCGCCGGGGTGGACGGCACCGAGATCGAGGAGACGACGGACTACAAGCTCATGCGCGAGTTCATCGAGAAGGTGTTCCGCAAGTATCTCACGCCGAGAGAGCGGAAGATCCTCTTCCTCTACTACGGGTTGGATGAGAGCGGCGAGCCGATGACGCTGGAGAAGATCGGAGCCCTCATGGGTGTCACGCGCGAGCGGATCCGCCAGATCCGCGAGCGTGCCTTCGAAAAGCTGCGCGAATCGCCCGATGGCCGCGCCCTCGCCGGTTTCTGGGAAGCGGCGTAACCACGCGCGCGCGCTATCCATGATGTGGGGCGGGAGGCCTTGGCTTCCCGCCCCGCACGCGTCTCCGCTGTAAATTGGTCGCACATGGCCGACGCCGAGGGTTCGTGACCGATTCAGCGAAGCGCATTCCCGCCCTGATCAACGTGGCGTCCGGCACCGCCGATCAGGCGCGTGAGGCCCTCCAGGGCAACGCGGCGTTCGACGTGCTCGAAGTAGAGCCGGATGCCCTGGCGCAGGCCGTCCGCGCTGCCGTGCAGGATGGCGCGCCGCGCATCCTCATTGCCGGAGGCGATGGCACGATCGGCACCGCCGCGTCGGTGCTCGTTGGCGAGAAGGCGGAGATGGCGATCCTGCCCGGCGGCACGCTCAACCATTTCGCGCGCGATCTCGGGATCCCCATCGAGCCCGCGCAGGCGCTCGCGTTGGCGTCGGGCGACGGGGTCGTGGATCGCGCCGACGTGGGAACGGTCAACGGCCATCTGTTCCTCAACACGAGCAGCGTGGGCGCCTATGTGCGCTTCGTGCGCGTGCGCGAGCGACTGGAGAAGCGGTTCGGCTATCGCATCGCGTCGTTCCTCGCCGCGCTCCGGATCCTGTTCCAGCTCCGTCTCATCGCCGTGGAGCTCGAGGTCGATGGCGAACGCAAGATCTATCGCACCCCGCTCGTCTTCCTCGGCGTGGACGAGCGCGAGCTGCAGATGCCTACGCTGGGCAGCCGCGTGAAGAATGGACGCGACGGCCTGCATGTGATGATTGTGCGCGGACGCGGCCGCGCGCGCCTGCTCGCACTGGGCCTCGCCGCCGTGTCGCGCGGCGTCAACGCGGCCTCGCGCACTCCCGAGCTCGACAGCTTCATCGTGGACGGGTGCACGATCACCCGGAAAAAGGGCGGACCGGTCGCGGTCGATGGCGAGCTGGTGACGATGGACCGCGTGCTCCAGTACGCTGTGCAGCGCAAGGCGCTGCATGTGGTCGTGCCGCACGCCGAGGCCGACGAGCCCGCCAAACCCGGCGCGGCATGAGCGGCACGCTCGCATCGCGGCTGGCGGCGATCGTTGGCCACCGGCGGGTGCTCGAGCGGCAGGGCGAGCTGCGCTCGTATGAGTCCGATGGCCTGCCCGGGTGGCAACGCACGCCGTCGGTCGCGGTCTTCCCCGGCACGCGCGACGAGACGGTGGCCGTCGTACGGCTGCTCGCCGAGCTCGATGTGGCATTTGTTGCCCGGGGGGCTGGCACCGGCCTCTCGGGCGGCGCGCTCGCGGACGGCGTCGTGCTCGTGGGGCTGCACCGTCTCAAGCAGATCATCTCCATCGACGCGGACAACGCGCGCGCCGTCGTCGAGCCGGGCGTGGTGAATGCGTCACTCTCGCGCGCCGCGGCGCCGTACGGGTTGCATTACGCGCCCGACCCATCCAGCCAGACGGCCTGCACGATCGGCGGCAACGTGGCCGAGAACGCCGGCGGCCCGCACTGCCTCAAGTACGGCGTGACGCTCAATCATGTGCTCGCGTGCACCGTGCTGCTGCCCTCCGGCGAGATCGTCACGCTCGGCAACGCCGACGGCGAGCAGACGGGCTACGACCTGCTCGGCGCGTTCGTGGGCTCCGAGGGCTGCTTCGGCATCGCGCTCGACGTGACGATCCGTCTCACGCCCGATCCGCAGGCCGTGCGCACGCTGCTCGCCGACTTCCACTCCATCGACGCGGCGGCCCGGGCGGTATCCGCCATCATCGCGTCGGGAATCGTCCCCGCGGCGCTGGAGATGATGGACGCGGCCACCATTCAGGCGGTGGAAGCGTCGATCTATGCGGCCGGCTATCCGACGGATGCGGCCGCCGTGCTGCTGATCGAGCTCGATGGAGCCGCAGCCGGCATGGACGAGGATGCCGCGTGCGTGGCGGAATTCTGCACGCAGGCGGGCGCGCGCGGAGTCCGCTCGGCGACCGATCCCGCCGCGCGCGCGCGCCTCTGGCAGGGACGCAAGAAGGCGTTCGGCGCCATGGGCCGCATCTCGCCGCACCTCGTCGTGCAGGACGCCGTGGTGCCGCGCACGCAGCTGCCGGACATCCTCGCCGAGATCCACACCATCGCCCAGCGGCATGCCGTACGCGTGTGCAACGTGTTTCACGCCGGTGACGGTAATCTCCATCCGAACATCGGCTACGATGCCGGCAACGCCGACGAGTCGCGGCGCGTGCACCTCGCCATGTCGGAGATCATGACCGCATGCGTTGCCGCCGGCGGCACGATCACCGGCGAGCATGGCGTGGGCCTCGACAAGTTGCCGTACATGGATTCCCTCTTCACACCCGCCACGCTGGGCGCCATGTGCGCGCTGCGCCAGGTGTTCGACCCTCACCAGCGCGCCAACCCGGGCAAGGTGGTGCCCGTGCACAGCTGCCGCGAATGGCACGGCGCGGCGCGCAGTCTCGGCAGCGGCGCATGATGGCGTCCGCCACGGACTCGCGCACCGCGGCGCTCGCCGAGCAGGTGCGGGCGGCCAGCGCGAATGACGAGCGGCTGCGCATCGTGGGCCGCGGACACTGGCTCTCCGCCGGCGCGCCCTGCGCGGCGCATGCGCGGCTCGAGCTCGGCGGGCTCTCCGGCATCGTGGAATATCGCCCCGGCGACCTCACGCTCACAGCGCTCGCCGGTACCGCGCTCGCCGAGCTCGAGCACGCCACTGCCCAGGAGGGACAGTGGCTGCCATTCGATCCATTCGGAGCGCCCGACGGTACGCTCGGCGCCACGGTCGCCACGGCATCGAGTGGCCCGCTGTCCTCATCGGTGGGTACGCCGCGTGATCAGGTGCTCGGCTGCGAGTTCATCACGGGCAGCGGTGCGGTGGTTCGCGCCGGCGGGCGCGTCGTGAAGAACGTCGCCGGATTCGATCTCACCCGGCTGGTCACTGGCGCGTGGGGTACGCTCGGCGCGATCACCGAACTCAGCGTGCGGCTTCGCGCGCGGCCCGCCGCGGAACGTACCTTCGCCGTGGCCGTCGACGATGACGGCGCCGAGCGTGCATGGCGGTGGCTTCGCGACACGCCCACGATGCCGATGGCGGCGGAGTTGCTGTCGGCATCGCTCGCCCGGCGCCTGGATGTGGGACAGGGCAACGCGCTACTGCTCCGCTTCGGAGGCAACGTGAAGTTCGTGACGGCAGCGAGCGATGCGCTGCCCGCGCTGGGACGCGCAGCCGAAGTCGCTGATGCCGTATGGGCGATGCTGCGCGTCGCGGAGCCTGATGACGCCGCCGTCGTTCGATTCAGTACACTGCCATCGCGCGCGGCTGGGCTCTGGCGTACCATCGCCGACGACGTGGAGCGCCGCGGAGGGTTCGCGCATGCCACGCTCACTCGAGGCGTGGTCCGATGCGTGATGCCTGCCGGCGACCATGTCAGCCTGTCCACGTGGCTCGAGCGGTTGCCCGGTGCCGGCACGCGCGTCGCCGAGCGGCTCCCGGCGCCGCACTGGGCAGCATGGCGCCCGCCCACGGCCGATGCCGCGCTCTCGGCAGGGGTGCGCCGGGCGTTCGATCCCGCACGTACGCTGAACCCCGGCATCCTGGGTGCGGGCGCATGAGCAACGCGTCCCCGGCGATTGCCGGCTGCGCGATTCCCGGCTCGCCCCTCGCGCAGGCGAGCGCCGGCATCGACGCGTGCGTGCATTGCGGGTTCTGCCTCCAGGCCTGCCCTACATATCTCACGCTCGAGGACGAGAACGACAGTCCCCGCGGCCGCATCGTGCTCATGCGCGCACTCGTGGAGGGCACACTCCCGCTCGGCGATCCCGACGTGCGCACGCACATCGACCGCTGCCTCGGCTGTCGCGCCTGCGAGACCGCGTGTCCGTCGGGCGTGCCGTACGGGCAGCTGCTGGAGGCCACGCGCGCCACGCTGACGCGCGACCGGCCCAACCCGCCGATCGCTCGCGCCATCCTGTTCGTCTTCGGCCAGGGCGCATTGCTGCGACTGGCGATGTGGGGTGGGCGCGTCGCGCGAAGGCTGCGCGTATCGGCGCTGCTCTCGCGACTGCCCGGCCGACTGGGCTTCGCCATGGCGATGCTCGAGGCCACGCGCTCGCCGCTGACGCGTGCGCCGTATGAGCCCGCGTCCGACGGGGCGCGCGGCACCACCGCGATGCTCACCGGCTGCGTGATGGAGGGACTGTTCAGCGAGACCAACCGGGCCACGGAGCGTACGCTCACGGTGAATGGATACGCCATGGTCCCGGCGGACGGGCAGCAGTGCTGCGGCGCGCTGCACGCGCATGCCGGCGACGACGAGACCGCGCGCCGCCTCGCCCGCGCGAACGTTGCGGCATTCGAGCGCTCGGGCGCCGCGCTGATCGCGGTGAACGCGGCCGGGTGCGGCGCAATGATGAAGGAGTACGGACATCTCCTCGCAGCAGACCCCGAGTGGAAGGAGCGCGCCGAACGGGTGGCCGCGCGCGTGCGCGACGTGAGCGAGCTGCTCGCCGAGGCGGGCCCGGTGCCGGGCGGCGCACTGGCGTTGTCGGTGACCTACGATGCCCCCTGCCATCTGCTCCACGCGCAGCGCGTCGCCACGCCCCCGTTGCAGGTGCTGGCGGCGATTCCCGGGCTGCGGCTCTCTCCGCTGGAAGGCAGCGAGCACTGTTGCGGCAGCGCCGGCATCTACAATCTCGTGGAGCCCGACGTGAGCGAGCGTGTGCTCGAGCCCAAGCTGGCCAATATCGCGGCGACCGGCGCGACGCTCGTGGCGACCGGGAACCCCGGATGTCTCATGCAGATCGGGGCCGGCCTGCATCAGGCGGACATGCGCGCGCGCGTCGTGCATCCCGTCGATCTGCTCGATGCATCATACGGCGCCGTGGGCCCGTCCGGACCGGCGGCGCGGTAGCGCCATCGGCCTGCCTGTAGCGCGCTCACGCACCGCCCGTTTATTTACGCCAATGATGCCGGACGCGGTACTCCTCGATTGGGAGGGGGTGCTGGTGGACACGACGCTGGCGCGGCGGGATGCCATGATCGCCGCGCTCGCGGCGGAACGTGTGCCGGTGCGCGCGGAGCGCGTCGCTGACTGCTGCCGGCACCGTGGCGTCCACGATGCGGCGGTGGCGGCGTTGGCGCACGCCGGAATCGCCGATCCCGTCCTTGCCGGCCTCGTCGCGCTGCGCGCCGCCCGCGCATTCGCCGCATCGCTCGCCACGGGCTTCGTGTTGCGTGCTGGTGCGCGCGAGTTCGTGGCGCGGCTGCAGCCCCACTCTCTCGTCGCCATCGTGTCCCGCGCCGGCCGCGCCGAAACCGACAGCGTGCTGCGGCTCGCCGGACTGGATGAGTCGGTGGCGACCTCGGCGTGCGAGGGCGAGCACGGTGAGGCCAATGCGTGGAGCGTGGCCCTCGGCCGGCTGTCGCGTCGCCGCGCCGTGACCGCGGAGCGCGCCATCGCGCTCTGCGCCGACGAGTCGTCCATCGCCGCCTCGCGCGACGCCGGGCTCCGTGTGATCGCCGTGAGTCTGCCGGCGCATCTCGCGCTCCATGCTCACGGCGCGCTGGCGGACGTCGGCAACGTGTCGGCCGGCGAGCTTGCCACGCTCGCCGGGATCTCCGACGTGCGGCGAAGCGCATGACCGCGCGCCTTCTCTCCACCCAGCACACCGCGCGTGGCGAGATCGGTGGCCAGAGCGTTGTGCTCGCCTACGGCAGCGTGACCGCGGAGTACGATGCGCTGCAGACACGCGCCGCGCTGTTCGACCGCAGCCATCGCGGCCGTGTCCGCATTGGCGGTGCGAAGGCCGCGGAGATGGTGGCGGGACTCGTGACCAACGACGTCATCGGACTCGCCCCGGGCGAGGGATGCTATGCCGCAGCGCTCTCGGCCAAGGGCAAGATCGTGGCCGATCTGCGCGTGTTCGTGGAGGCGGACGGCGTGCTCGTCGACGTGTCCGCCCGAGCGGCAGAGTCGTGGACCGCGATGGTGAAGAAGTTCGTGAACCCTCGCGTGGCGCCGTACAGCGTGGAGAGCGCCAGCCTGCGCGATCTCGGTATCTATGGGGCGACATCGCGCCACATCGTGAGCGAGATCACCGGTATCCCCGCGCCGGCCCTGGCCCTGATGGCGCCGTACGCTCACGTGCCCATCGAGTTGGACGGTGACGTCGTGCGCGTGGTACGGTCACCCGACCTCGGACGGCTGGACGGCTACGAACTCATCGTTCCCGCGGACGCCTTCATCGCGGTGTGGGAGCGGGCGGTGGCGGCGGGGGCGGCGCCGGCGGGGCTGGAGGCATGGGAGATCGCGCGCGTGGAAGCGGGGCGTCCCGAGTGGGGGATCGACATGGACGACGCGACGATTCCGCAGGAGGCCAACTTCGACGAGCTCCATGCGATCTCGTACACCAAAGGATGCTACGTGGGTCAGGAGACTGTGGCTCGCGTGCATTTTCGCGGGCATGTGAACAAGCATCTGCGTGGGATCCGCGCGGCCGGCATCGAGCCACCGCCCACGGGCGCCACCCTCCACGCGGTGGATGGAAGCCAGGTTGGCGACGTGCGCAGCGCGGTCCGCTCGCCGCGCCTGGGCGGGATCGCGCTGGCGATGGTGCGTCGCGAAGTCGCGCCCGATGCGGTGCTCACCGCGCGATGGGCGGGTGACGGCGACGCCGCGGCCGATCCGCAGGAGCGCAAAGTGGATCTGGCCATGCTCCCCTTTCCCGCGTAACGCGTGCGCATCGCGCTCGTCACCGGAGCGACCGGGCTCGTCGGCGCACACGTGGTGCAGCGGCTTCAGCGTGATGGATGGGAGGTGCGCGCTCTGGTGCGCGATGCCGGACGTGCCGGCGCGTTGAGCCGGGTGGGCGTGCGCCTCGCGACGGGCGACGTGCTGGAGCCCACCAGCTTCGGTCGCGCGGCGAAGGGATGCGCGGTCGTATTTCACGCCGCCGCGGCAATCACCCCGCGCGAAGGTGGGTGGGAGGCGTTCAGCCGACCCAACATCGAGGGCACGGCCAACGCCATCACCGCGTCTGCCAACATGGGTGCGCAGCTGGTGCACGTCAGCAGCGTGGCCGTGTACGGCGCCACCGAGCGGTACGCGGGCGGCACGGCGCTCACGGACGAGGAGGCGCCGTTGGCGGTACTGCCCCATGATGCGTACTACGCGCGCTCCAAGCGCGACTCGGAGGCCCTGGTGCTCGCCGCGCACGAGGCGGGCCGGCTCTGGGCGTGCGTCGTGCGTCCTTCGGTGATCTACGGCTCGCACGACCGCCAGTTCGTGCCGCGGATCGCGCGCATGCTGCGCAGCGGCATCGCTCCTCTCGTTGGCGGAGGGCGGACGCGCCTCGCCGTGGTTCACGCCGCCAACGTCGCCGACGGGATGGTGCGCGCCGCCGACGTGGCGAGCGCGGGGGGCCGGGCGTTCAACCTCGCGAACGATTACGATGTGACCGTCGCGGAGTTCTTCCGGCTCGCGGGCGAGGGAATGCGCCGTCCCGTGCGCACCATCTCCCTGCCGCTGCTCGTGGCGCGGGTAGCGCTTGGCGGGTTCAAGCTGATCGCTCCCGTGCTCGTCGGCAGCCGCTTCAATGCAGTCACCGCGGCCTCGCTCGATTTCCTCTCGCGCGACAATCCGTTCAGCTCGGAACGTGCGCGCCGCGAGCTTGGCTGGGACCCGCCCGTGCGTCCCGAGGTGGGAGTGCCGGAGGCCTTTCGATGGTGGGCCTCGCACCACTGAGGGGGAGGGATCGAATCACGAACGGGGCGACACACTCTCGTGTGTCGCCCCGTTCGCTCGATCCGATGAAGAAAACGCTTACGGCTTCTTCTTCGTGGTATCCATCTTCATGGCGGTGTCCATCTTGGACATCGCCGCGCTGTCCATCTTCATGGCCGTATCGGCCGACATCGCGGGGGCCGGAGCCATCGCGGGGGCGGCCGTATCGGCACTGGGGGTCTCTTTGGTGCTGCAAGCCGCGACGAGCACGACGGCGACAAGGGCCAGGCGCTTCATGTGTTACTCCGGAATAGGTCTTGAGGAATGACGCGTTTGGTCCGCGCACGCAAAGCAGTGCCCGACCTTCTGCGGCGTGAAAGGTAGATTTCTGGAAGGCAGAGTCAAGAGCCGATTTCCCCGGAGCCAAGTGAAAGCGCGCCATCAGCTTCGTCAGCGGGCCCAGCTATCTAGTGACGCTGGCGACCAGCAGAGGCCGCCACCGCGTGGTCCCGCGTTCGACCCTTGCGCCTAACTTGCTACCGCACAATATGTTAGCGGCTTTCGTGACGACACGCTTGCACCGCTGATGGTTGAGTCGAGGCAGCAGCCCCCGTGCTGGACGAACACAAGGACCTGGTTCCATGACGACGAAAAGAATTTCTCCGGATCCAGCGTTGCCGACGCGCGGCGTGGTACGCGGGGCATGCCCCCACGACTGCCCGGACACCTGCGCCATGCTCATCACGGTGGAGGATGGGCGCGCGGTGCGCGTCGCCGGCGATCCCGACCATCCCGTGACGCAGGGCTTCCTGTGCGCCAAGGTGAACCGGTACGTGGAGCGCACCTACCATCCTGACAGGCTCACCACGCCACTGCGTCGCGTCGGTCCCAAGGGCAGCGGGCAGTTCGAGCCCTGCTCCTGGGACGATGCACTCGGCGAGATCGCGCACCGGCTCCGCGCGATCGCCGACTCCCCCGACGGCCCGCAGGCGATTCTCCCCTACTCGTACGCGGGCACGATGGGGCTCGTGCAGGGCGAGGCGATGGACCATCGATTCTTTCACCTCCTCGGCGCCTCACGGCTCGATCGGACGATCTGCTCCATGGCGGGCGCCGTCGGCATGCGCATGACGCTGGGCGCGAGCGTGGGCGCCGACAGCGAGGGGGTACCAGAGAGCGATCTCGTGCTCCTCTGGGGCACCAACACCCTCACGGCGAATCCCCATCTCTGGCCCTTCATCCTGCAGGCGCGCGCGCGCGGCGCGACGATCATCTGCATCGATCCCATCCAGACGCGCACGGCGCTTCAGTGCGACGAGTGGATCGGCATCCGCCCGGGCACGGATGCCGCGCTCGCGCTGGGCCTGATGCACGTCGTGTTCGCCAGCGAACTGGAGGACCGCGACTATCTCGAGCGCTACACGCTGGGTCATGAGGCGATGCGCGCCCGCGCCGCGGAGTGGACGCCCGCGCGCACCGCGGCGGTGACGGGACTCGCCGAAGCGGTGATCGTCTCGCTCGGCGAGCGGTACGGGCGCGCGCGCGCCGCGTTCATCCGCGTGAACTACGGGTTGCAGCGGCACGCCGGTGGCGGCATGGCGGTGCGCACCATCGCCTGCCTGCCCGCCGTGACGGGACACTGGCGGCGCGCTGGAGGGGGTGTGCAGCTCTCCACGTCGGCGAACTTCCAGTTCAACCGTAACGCCCTCACGCGTCCCGATCTCTCGCCGTCGGTGCGCACCATCAACATGATCCGTCTTGGTGAAGCTCTCACCCTGCCGGACGCCGGGGTGGGGGGCCCCCCCGTACGCGCGATGATCGTCTATAACAGCAATCCCGCCGCCGTGGCGCCCGACCGCAACGCCGTCCTGCGCGGTCTCGCGCGCGAGGACCTGTTCACCGTGGTGCTGGAGCATTTCCAGACGGATACCTGCGATTGGGCGGACATCGTGCTTCCGGCCACGACACAGCTCGAGCACTGGGACATCCATTTCGCGTACGGCCATCACTACGTCACGCTCAACCGTCCGTCGATCGCGCCGGTGGGCGAGGCGCGTCCCAACAGCGAGATCTTCCGCGGCATTGCCGCGCGCATGGAGATGACCGATCCGCTCCTCCGCGACGACGATCTCACGCTGATCGAGCAGGCGCTCACCACCAACGCGCCCAAGCTGCAGGGGGTGACGCTGGACACGCTGCTCGAGAAGGGATGGACGCGGCTCAACCTGCCGACGCCGTACCTGCCCTACGCGGACGGGGGCTTCCAGACGCCGAGCGGGAAGTGCGAATTCCACTCGGCGCGGCTGGAGGAGATGGGACTCGACCCGGTGCCAACCTACATTCCGCCCTACGAGTCGGTGGAGCGCGACCCGCAGCTGGTGGCGCGCTATCCGCTCACGCTGATCTCGTCGCCCGCGCACACGTTCCTGAACACCACGTTCGTGAACATTCCCTCGCTGCGGCGGCAGACGAAGGAGCCGGAGGTGCTCCTGCACCCGGCGGACGCCGAGCGTCGCGGGATCGCCGCCGGCGCGGTGGTGACCGTCCATAACGACCGAGGCGCGTTTCTGGCACGAGCGCGGGTCGAGCCCTCGATCCGGGAGGGTGTCGCGTGGGCGCCGTCCATCTGGTGGGGCAAGCTGGCGGGCGACGGCGCGAACGTGAATCAGACCACGTCGCAGCGCGAGACGGACATGGGACACGGCCCCGTGTTCTACGACAATCAGGTCGAGGTCGGGATGGCGTAGCGGCGGCTGGCTGCATTGTCCACAGGCGACGGCGTCACGCCATGACGCGGGCAACACGCAGCGCGAACTCGCGACCGTACCACAGCGTTGGTCCGTGCACCACCCTTGCGTCGCCCTCTTCCGGCGAGCATTTCTCGGCGTACCGGATTGCCTGGAGGCACCTGTTGTCGTCGCACCCCGAAACACTCGGCGCGCTCGCGCGCTCACCCTACGGCGCGCCCGATCGCGCCACGCGCTCGGTGAAGGACGAGCTGCGCCAGAATCTTCTCGCACGTCTCGCGGCCGGCGGACCGCTCTTCGCTGGCGTGATCGGTTACGAAGAGACGGTCATGCCCCAGATCGTCAACGCGCTGCTGTCGCGCCACAACTTCATCCTGCTCGGTCTCCGCGGCCAGGCCAAGTCGCGCATCCTGCGCGCGCTGGTGGGACTGCTCGACGACGCCATGCCGATCGTCGCCGGCAGCGAGGTGAACGACAATCCCTTCGCGCCCATCTCGCGCTATGCCAAGAATCTCATCGCGTCGCATGGCGACGACACGCCGATCGACTGGGTGGGCCGCGACAGCCGCTACGTGGAGAAGCTCGCCACTCCCGACGTGACCATCGCCGACATGATCGGCGATCTCGTTCCGATCAAGGCGGCGCGCGGCGGCCACATCCTTGGCGATGAGCTCACGATTCACTACGGCATGCTCCCGAGGGCGAACCGCGGCATCTTCGCCCTGAATGAGCTCCCCGATCTGGCCGGCAAGGTGCAGGTCGGCCTGTTCAACGTCATGCAGGAGGGCGACGTGCAGATCAAGGGCTATCCCATCCGTCTGCCGCTCGACGTGCAGCTGTGCTTCACGGCCAATCCTGAGGACTACACGGCGCGCGGCAAGATCATCACGCCCCTCAAGGATCGCATCGGAAGCGAGATCATCACGCACTACCCCGAGAGCGTCGAGTTGGGCATGTCGATCACCGGGCAGGAGGCGTGGACCGCGCGTGACGGCAAGCCGGTGCGCGTGCCTGGCTTCATCGCCGAGGTGGTGGAGCGCATTGCGTTCGAGGCGCGCACGGACAAGCGCATCGACCGGCGGTCCGGCGTGTCGCAGCGCATGCCGATCAGTGTCATGGAGAACGTCGTGTCCAACGCCGAGCGACGGGGCATCGCCACCGGTGAGCGGGAGATCGTGCCGCGCATCTCCGACGTGTATGCGGCGCAGCCTGCCATCACCGGCAAGATCGAGCTCGAGTACGAGGGCGAGCTCGTGGGCGGACACGCCATCGCTCGCGATCTGATTCGCCGCGCCTCCGACGCCACCTTCGACGAGCGCGCCGGGGGCGTGAACACCGACGACATCGTCATCTGGTTCGACGAGGGTGGCGCGCTCCAGGTGACCGAGGACGAGCGCTCGGAGGCGATGGTCGCCGCGTTCACGCTGGTGCCCGGCCTGCTGGAGCTCGTCGGGCACGTCGGTCTCGCCGATGCGAGCGACGCGCCCATGTCGGTGGCGGCGTGTGAGCTGGTGCTCGAGGCGCTCGTCGCGCGGAAGAAGATCTCGCGCTCCGACAACGGCCTGTACGGGCGCGCGGAGCAGGAGAAGCGCCGGCGCCGGCCGAACGAGGATCTGTTCGGTGGCGGACTCTCGGCCTGACGTCATCCAGGCTCCATCGCCCGTGGCGTCCCCTGTGGACGGATGCCACGGCCGTGAGCGCCTGCGCGTCCGTGCCGCGTCCACGCGCGACCTGGAGCACGTCGTCGCCCTCCGGGTGGCGTTGCTCGACGAGCATCCCGACCACCCCATCTATGGACGTGTCCGCCCCGATGTGACGGCGAAGGCGCGCGAGCTGTTCGCGACGCAGCTGCGCAGCACCATGGAAACGATCTTTCTCGCCGCGCTGGCCGACGACGTGGTCGGCATCCTCCGCTGTGTGGAGTCCATCGGCTCGCCGCTCCTCGATCCGGCGCGCTACGCGTACGTGTCGTCGGTGTACGTGCGGCCCGACGCGAGGCGCCAGGGCGTGCTGCGCGCGTTGCTCCGTGCGGCCGAACGGTGGTCGCGCGCACGCGGGCTCGTGCAGATGCGGCTGCATAACGTGGCCGGGAGCGTGGCGGCGGAGGGGGCGTGGTCGGCACTGGGATTCGACGTGGTGGAGCAGGTGCGCATCCGCGCTGTCCCCGCGACCGACGGCGAGCGCTGATGCCGATCGTCACGATCTCGCGGCAGTACGGCTCGGGCGGCTCCGAGGTGGCGGAGCGAGTCGCGCGCGCCCTCGGCTGGTCGCTGTTCGACAACGCGGTGGTGGACGCGGTGGCCGCGCGGCTCGGGATGACCTCGGCACAGGTGGCCGCGCGCGAGGAGCGCGTGCCCTCGCTCGCGGAGCGCATCGCGGTAGCGATGGCCCTCGGCGACCCGGAGGTGATGCCGATGGTCGGCGAGCTCGTGGTGCACCCCACGGAGGAACGGATCGTGGAAGTGACCCGACTGGTGATGGAAGAGGCGGTGCTGGCCGGTCCGGCGGTGCTCGTCGGTCGCGGCGCGCAGGCGATGCTGGCGACGCGCAGTGACGCGTTGCACGTGTACTGCTATGCGCCGACCGACGCGCTCATCACACAGGCGGCGCGGAAATACGCCATCTCGCTGGAGGAGGCGGCGCGCCGGGTGGCCGACGTGAATCACCAGCGCGAGCGGTACGTGAAGAAGCACTGGAAGCGCGACTGGCGCGACTTCAACAACTATGATCTCTGCGTCAACACGTCGCGGTCGGGACTCGAGGGCGCGGCGGAGGTGGTCTGCTGCGCCGCGCGGCTGCGCTTCGCCTAGAGCGATCGCAGCTCGGGCCGCCGGAAGAATGCCCATACGCCGTAGGCGAGCATCACTGCGGCGGCCATGCCGATGGTGGTCGCCACACCCAGCACGTGCGCGAGACTGCCCGCCACGAACGCGCCGACGACCTGCGACAGCCCGACGACGACCAGCCCGTACGCCGCCATCATCCGGCCGCGAAGGGCATCGGGGACCACACTCTGCAGCACGCCGTTGGTGATGGCGCCGTTGAGGATCATCGTGCACCCGATGGCGAACAGCAGCGGGTACGCGAGCCCCGCTGACCGGCAGAACGCGAAGGCGATGAGCAGGACCGGCCAGGCCATCGACGCGACGATCAGCAGCTTCATGCGCGACACGCGGTGACCGACCGCGGCGAGAGACAGCGCGCCGGCCAGCCCGCCAATGCCGAGCCACGACATCAGGAGCCCATAGCCCGACGCATCCAGCCCGAACATCTCGCGCGCCACCACCGGCATCAGGGCCAGCGCGGGGATGCCAAGGATGGAATAGACGGTGATCATCATCATGAGCGCGCGCACGCCCGGCGTATCGCGCATGTAGTGCAGCGCCTGCCGCACCCCTTCCCACGGCCGCATGACGATCGGTCGCGGTTCCCAGCGTGGAAGGCGGATCATCAAGAGTCCCACGAGGACGGCCCCGAAGCTCGCCGCGTTGAAGAAAAAGCACCAGGCAATGCCCAGCTGCGCGATCGTCGCGGCCGCGAGCCCGGGCCCCACCACGCGCGCCAGATTGAAGCCACTCGTATTGAGCGCGATGGCGTCGGAGAGATCTTCCCGCCCCACGAGATCGATGAACATCGCCTGCCGCGCCGGAATCTCCACGGCGGCGATGAGGCCGGAGAGGAAGGCGAGACCGAGCAGGCTGCCGATGGTGATCCGGTGCGACGCGACGAGCCACCAGAGCAGCGTCGCCTCGAGGAGATAGGCCGCCTGCGCCAGGCGCACCAGCTTGAGCTTGTCGGCGCGATCCACCATCACGCCAGCCGGCATGGTGAAGAGCAGGATCGGAATCGAGCCGGCCGTCGCCACGAGTCCCACCAGGAACGCGCTGTTGCTGAGCTCGAGCGCCAGCCAGCCCTGCGCCATCGTCTGCATCCACGTGCCGGTCAGCGACAGCGTCTGTCCGATCAGGAAGATGCGGAAGTTCCGGTGCCGGATGAAGACGCGGAACGGATTGATCGACGACGATTGGGCGTGGGGCACACCGGAAATATACGACTGGGCAGGCGGTTGGCACTCGGCGGGCCCGCGCGGTATTAATCAGACGGGAGGAGCCATGCGCTTTCACACGTACAGCAAGTTTTCGCCGGAGATGGCCGACGCGGTCGATCTTCAGTCGCTGCTCGACAAGCTCGCCGATTTCCTGCTCCAGTCCGGTTTCGCCGGTGGAGATCAGGGCTACTACGGCATGGGCCCGGACGAGCCGGGCGATCGCTCCGTGGATGCGCTCAAACAGGCAATTCTCGACGCGCTGTTCGAAAGCGGCCAGTTCACGCCGGAGATGCTGGAAGCTCTCCGCGGCGACGGTGATGACGAGGCGCAGGCGAAGCTCGCCAAGCTCCTCGACGATCTCGTGCAGCGGCTCATCAAGGAGGGGTATCTCAATCTCGACACCCCGCCGCAGATGCCGGCGGGCCACCAGCCAGTGGAGGGAAAGGGCTCGCTCGCCCAGGCCGCGGCGAAGGACGTCAACTTCAACCTCACTGGCAAGGGGATCGATTTCCTCGGATACAAGACGCTGCGCGGTCTGCTCGGCTCCCTGGGTCGGTCGAGCTTCGGCAGCCACGACACGCCCTACCTGGCCACGGGGATCGAGTCCGACGGCTGGAGCAAGCAGTACGAGTTCGGTGACGTGCTCAATCTCGACGTCAACGAGACGCTCAAGGCCTCGATGATCCGCACGGGCGACGTCACCGTGCCGCTCGACCTCGACTACGGCGACCTGATGGTGCATCAGGCCGAGTATCGCTCGAGCTGCGCGACGGTGTTGATGCTGGACTGCTCGCACTCGATGATCCTGTACGGCGAGGACCGGTTCACGCCGGCCAAGAAAGTGGCGCTCGCCCTCACGCATCTCATTCGCACCCAGTTTCCCGGCGACACCATCAAGGTGGTGCTCTTTCACGATTCCGCGGAGGAGATCCCGCTGGCCACGCTGGCGAGCGCGCAGGTTGGGCCCTATCACACGAATACCGCGGAAGGACTCAAGCTGGCGCGCCGGCTGCTCATGGCGCAGAACAAGGACATGCGCCAGATCATCATGATCACCGACGGCAAGCCGAGCGCGCTGACGATGCCCGACGGCAGGATCTACAAGAACTCCTTCGGCCTCGACATGACGGTGCTCGAACACACCTTCCAGGAGGTGGCCGCGTGCCGCAAGGCGGGGATCATGATCAACACCTTCATGCTCGCCCGAGACCGCGCGCTGGTGGAGTTCGTGAAGCGGATGAGCGAGATCAGCCGAGGGAAAGCGTACTTCACCACGACGATGACGCTGGGTCAATTCATCCTGATGGACTTTCTCAAGCGAAAGACGCGCAAGGTGAGTTGATCGACTCTGCGGGGTGCAACTGAAACCCGAACGCGTGAGGAACGAATCGTACGAAATCACCGAAAGTGTCCGGATGCCCTTTCTCGAGCAGTTCGATTCGGCTGAGTTGGTGATTTTCGTCGAATTCGCTCCCCGCGCTTTGGTTGGTGAGTTCCCGGCGCCTACAGCTCGCGATTGAGGATCCGTGCGAGCACGGCGGAGTCCATGTTCGCCCCGCAGAACACGACGCCGACCGTCTGCCCTTGCAGGTGCGGCGCGAGCTTCCGCGCCGCGGCCACGCCCATCGCGCCGGCGCCTTCCACGAGCTGATGAGTCGTCGAGATGATCAACCGAACCGCGTCGGCGGTCTCGGCGTCGGTGACGGTGACGAAGTCATGCAGGCCACGCAGCAGCGCGGGAAAGGTCAGCTCGTACGTGGCACGCGTCGCGACGCCCTCGGCGAAGGTCTGCGCGCGTTCCGACCGACGGGACTCGCCGGCGTGCCAGCTGTCGTGCGCCGCGGCGGCACCGGCGGCCTGCACGCCGATGATGCGGAGATCCGGGCGAAGGCGGCGCGCCACGGTGATCGCGCCCACCGCCTGCGACCCGCCGCCGATGGCGATGAGCAGGGTGTCGAGCGGCTGTGCCGATTCGAGCATCTCGAGCGCCATCGTGCCCGCGCCGGCGAGAATGCGCACATCGTTCGTCGAGTGCGCGAGCGTGCGGCCCTCGCTCGCCACGATGCCATTGGCCACGAGAACGGCCTCGTCGTAATCGCGCCCGTCTTCGACAACGTTCGCGCCCCAGGCGCGGAGCGCGGCGTTCTTTTCCGGGTTGTTGCCGCGAGGCACACAGATCGTGACGGAGACGCCGAGTTGCCGGCCGGCGAACGCGAGTCCGAGCCCGTGGTTGCCCGTGGTGGCACCGACGACGCCGGCACGCCGCTCGGCGTCGGTCAACGACGTCACCAGCGAGAGCCCGTTGCGAACCTTGAAGGATCCGGTCGGCTGCATGTTCTCGTGCTTCACGACGAGCGCGCAGCCAGGAACTGCGGCGTCGAGCGCCGGATAGCCGCGGAAGGGCGTCGGCGTCAGGTACGGAGCCAATCGCTGACTGGCGGCGCCGATGTCGTCGTACGAGATGGGAGAGGCGTCGGACGTCATGTTGCGGCGAGGGGGAAAGGCGTGGGCGCGCGGCACCGGACGAGATTAGATTCGGTGATCGATATGCGCAAAGTACGCGAATGATGGACTACCTGTATGTCGCCCTGGGGAGCGCCGCCGGCGGTGTGGCGCGCTACGCCCTGGGCGGCCTGGTGCAGCGGCGATTCGACCTCGC
>JBKJIY010000020.1:0-9586 GCA_046598315.1 Gemmatimonadaceae bacterium | reverse complement strand
CGGCCCGAGATCGACTATCCAATCGGCAAGCTTGATGACATCGAGGTTGTGCTCGATCAACAGAATCGTGTGACCATTTTCGATCAAACGATCCATGACCTCGGCCAACCGCTTGATGTCATCCAGATGAAGGCCGGTCGTCGGCTCGTCCATGATGTACAGCTTTCGCCCCGATTTCCTGGCGCCGAGCGCAAGCTCCCGCGCGACCTTGAGCCGCTGCGCTTCCCCGCCGGACAAGGTGGTCGCCGGCTGGCCCAGCCGCAGATATCCAAGGCCCACCTGCTGCAGCTGCCAGAGCGCCTGACCCAGCTTCTCCTCGTACGGAAAGAACCGGATGGCCTGATCCACCGTCATCTCCAGCACGTCGGTGATGCTCTTGCCGAAATAGAGGACTTCGAGCACCTGCGGCGTGAAGCGTTTGCCGGCGCAGTCGTCGCAGGGCACGTACACGTCGGCCATGAAGACCATCTCGACCTGGAGATAGCCGGCGCCCTCGCAGGTCTCGCAGCGGCCGCCAGCGACGTTGAAGCTGAAGGTGCCAGCCGTGTACCCGCGTTGTCTCGCCGCGGGGAGCGACGCGAAGATCCGGCGGATCTCGTCGAACGCCTTCACGTACGTCACCGGATTGGAGCGCGGCGACTTGCCGATGGGGCTCTGGTCCACGAGCACGACGGCGTCGAGCGACTCATAGCCCGTGATCGTGTCGAACGCGCCGACTCGCTCGCCGAGGTGCTGCTTGGCGGAATGCTCGCCCGTGAGCGTCGTCTCCAGCGCGCGCATCAGCACGTCGTGAATCAGGGTGCTCTTTCCGCTCCCCGATACGCCGGTCACCGCGGTCACCGCGCCGAGTGGGAAGCGGACGTCGACCGACTTCAGGTTGTGCTCGCGCGCACCCGTGAGCGCGAGCCACTGCGGACCGACGCGCCGGCGCGTGACGGGTACGGGAATCTCGCGCGCGCCGGTGAGGTACTGCCCCGTGAGCGGGCTCTCCGCCAGCCGCGACATCGGGCCCGCGAACACGAGCTCTCCGCCATGCTCGCCGCCGTGCGGGCCCAGCTCCACCATGTAGTCGGCGGCGCGGATCGCATCGAGGTCGTGCTCCACCACGAGCACGGTGTTGCCCGCATCGCGCAGCCGCAGGAGCAGCGCGAGCAGCCGGTCCATGTCGCGCGAGTGGAGTCCGATCGAGGGCTCGTCCAGTACGTAGAGGGTATCCACGAGCCGGGAGCCGAGCGAGTTGGCGAGGCCGATGCGCTGCGCTTCGCCGCCCGACAGGGAGCGCGTCGCGCGATTGAGCGAGAGGTAGTTCAGCCCCACGTCGCAGAGAAAGCGGACCCGGCCCCGCGCCTCGCCGAGAATATGCGCCGCGACCTCGGCGTCGAACGGCGCCAGCACGAGCTCGTCGAGCCACGTGCTCAGCGCGCTCACGGGGAGGTCGCTCACGTCGGCAATGTTGCGGTCGCCCACCAGCACCTGAAGCGATTCGGGCTGGAGCTTTGCGCCGCGGCATGCCGGACACTCCTGCGCCGTCTGGTATTGTCGCAGGAAGACGCGGATGTACTGCTTGTAGCGCTTCTCCTCGAGCTCGCCCAGGAAGGGAACGATGCCCTTGAACGCGCGCGTGCGCGCACGAAGCAGCTTGTCCCGCTGCGCCACCGGCAGCTCGCGCCAGGGCACGTCGAGCGCGATGCGCTCCTTGCGGGCGTACTCCGCCAGCGTGCGCCGCTTGTTCTCGTAGCGCGGCATCGTCCACGGATGGATCGCCCCATCGGCAAGCGTACGTTCAGGGTACGGTACGATCAGCATCTCGTCGTACTCGAGGACGGCGCCGAAGCCGTTGCACTGCGGACACGCGCCGCGCGGGGAATTGAACGAGAACAGTTGCGGTGTGGGTGCGGGCGCGGTGGTACCGTCGTTGGGGCACTCGAACCGTTCGGTGAAGCGGAGCCGCGACACGGACGCGCCACCGAACGGATCCACGACGGGATCCGTGAACAGAATCACGGCGTCGCCATCACCCTCGCGAAACGCCGTCGCGAGCGCGTCCGCGAGACGAGAGCGCGCCGCGTCGCTCACGACCAGGCGATCCACGACGACGAGCAGCTCCTTCGCGAATGTCACGTCCACCGGCGTCACCGACAGGTCGTCGAGGTGCGTGATGACGCCATCGATACTCACGCGCACGAACCCCTGCGCCCGAAGATTCTCCACCACTACGTCGTGCGTGACCTCGTCGCTCATTTTCAGAGGTGCGGCGACGTGAAAGCGCGTACCCTCGGGCAGCGAGAGGATTGCGTCGCTGGCCGACTGGACGGTGTCCGGCCTGAGCTCGCGGCCGCAGAGGGGGCAGATGGTACGACCCACTCGCGCCCAGAGCAGGCGCAGGTAGTCGTAGATCTCCGTCGCCGTGCCGACCGTGGAACGTGAGGTCTTGGTCGGATTGCTCTGCTGGATCGCCACGGCTGGCGACAGCCCGTCGATGTGATCGACGTCGGGCTTCTCCATCCGCTCCAGGAACTGGCGCGCGTATGCCGAGAGAGACTCGACGTAGCGTCGCTGGCCCTCCGCATAGATCGTGTCGAAGGCCAGCGACGACTTGCCCGACCCGGAGGGACCCGTGACCACGGTGAACGTCCGGCGCGGAATCTCGAGGTCGAAGTTCTTGAGATTGTGCTGCCGCGCGCCGCGAACGATGATCTTGTCCTTCATGCCGGAAGCTAGCCGATCGCGGCCCGAATAAACACCGCAGACGCAAAAGAGCCCCGCGTCGCGGGGCTCCTCTGCGCCGATGTCGTCCCGGTCCCTTAAAGGGCGGTGCGATTCTTCGTGGTGAGACGATAGATCCAGAGAAGCAGCATGGCGCCGACGACGGCCAGGACGATGCTCCACAGGGAAAAGCCATTGAGGCCCGCGCCCGTGATCGTGTTGCCGATGAATCCACCGATGAAGGCGCCGACGATGCCGATGAGCATGGTGACGATGATGCCACCCGGATCCTTCCCGGGCATGAGAGCCTTGGCGATCGCACCGGCGATCAGGCCCAGAACGATCCAAGCGAGGATACCCATAGCACAGCCTCCGAATGTGGAAGGGGACGACGGCGGCCCGTGATGCAACGGTTGTACCAAGCGCACTGAAGCGCGAGACGGCGACGGATTAGAATTCTCGTTCATGGCCGCCACCCTCTCCCCGCACCTCGTCGAGGACGATCCGCCCGCGAAACGCTACGACAGGCGCATCGTCGGACGACTGCTCCGCTACGTGCACCCGTACCGCGCGCTCGCGGCCGGCGCGCTCGTGCTGCTCATGGTGGAGGGACTGCTGCAACTGGTGGGACCGCTGCTCACCCAGCGGGTGATCGACGTCGCGCTCCCGGCGCGCGACGCGGCGATGGCGTGGCACGCCGCCCTGGTGTTTGCCGGGTCGCTCGCCCTCGCCTTCGCCTGCTCGTACGGGGAGACGATCCTCACGGCCACCCTCGGCCAGCGCGTGATGCGGGATCTGCGGCAGCAGCTGTTCGAGCATGTCCAGCGGCTGTCCATCGCCTTCTACGACCGAACGCCGGTCGGCCGCCTCGTCACGCGCGTGACCGCCGATGTGGAGGCGCTCAACGAGCTGTTCACGGCGGGTGTCGTCGCCGGCCTGGGCGATCTGTTCACGCTCCTGGCCATCGCCGTGATGATGCTCGTCACGGATTGGCGCCTGGCGCTGGCCTCGTTCGCGGTCATCCCGCTGGTGTATCTCACGTCGCACCTGTTCCAGGCGCGCGTGCGGACTGCGTACCGGGAGATCCGTGTGCGGCTGGCGCGCATCAACGCGTATCTCCAGGAGCGCCTCACCGGCATGCGCGTCGTGCAGCTGTTCGGTCGCGAGGGTGGCGAGACGGAGCGCTTCGCGGTGCTGAACCGAGCGCACCGCGACGCGCATCTGCGGTCGATCACGATCTATGCGCTGTACTTTCCGGTGATCGAGTTTCTCACCTCGCTGGCGCTCGCGGTCCTGCTGGTGGCCGGCGCGCGGCGCGTCGGGGTGGGTACGCTGTCGGTGGGAGTCGTCGCCGCCTTTCTGCAGCTGCTGCGGCGATTCTACCAGCCGCTTCAGGATCTGGCGGACAAGTTCAACACGCTGCAGCAGGCGATGGCGGCCTCGGAGCGCATCTTCCAGCTGCTCGACACCACGCCGTCCGGCGACGCGCGCCCGTCGGCCGCAGCGACCAGGCATGCTGACGCGATCGGGCACGGCACCCCGGTGACGATCGCGTTCGAGCACGTCTGGTTCCAGTACGGGGAGTCCGGGGAGCCGGAGCAGGCGTGGGTGCTGCGCGACGTCAGTTTCGTGGCACGGCCGGGCGCGACGGTGGCGCTCGTGGGCCACACCGGCGCTGGCAAGACGACCATCGTCAACCTGCTGCTGCGATTCTACGAGCCTCAGCGTGGCCGCATCACGGCCAACGGGATCGACGTCCGGACGCTGGACATGGACGCCTGGCGGCGGCTGATCGGCTACGTGCAGCAGGACATCTTTCTGTTTGCCGCCGACGTGCGGACGAACGTCCGCCTGGACGCGCCGCTCGACGATGCGGCGGTGATGGCGGCGGCGGCGCGCGTGGGGGCCGATCGCGTCATCGCACGCCTGCCTGACCACCTCGACCACACGCTCGGCGAGCGCGGCGCGTCGGTGAGTGTGGGCGAACGCCAGCTCCTCTCCTTCGCCCGTGCGATCGCCGCCGATCCCGCCGTGCTCGTGCTGGACGAGGCGACCAGTGCCGTGGACAGTGAGGCGGAGGCCGCGATCCAGCGAGGACTCGCCGTGCTGATGCAGGGGCGCACCACCATCGCGATCGCGCACCGTCTGAGCACGATCGTGCACGCTGAGGAGATCCTTGTGCTGCATCACGGCGAGGTGCGAGAGCGGGGGACGCACGAGTCGCTCCGCGCGCAGCATGGGCTCTACGCCCGACTGTACCGCCTCCAGTCGGGCGAGGCGACCATCGATGAGGCCTCTCCCGCGCTTGCCAGCCTCTCGGGCGAGGGATAGTTTCCGCCGATCAGGGACCGGGCGCTTCCGGCGCGAATGCCCTCGCGTCGTCCGCGCCGCCGCTTCACCGCGCTCCGCCCCGCCATGCCCGTCCTGCAGCTCAACGATCAGCAGTTCCCGCTCATCGCGGGCACCACCCGGATCGGCGGCGGGGCCGGCGCCGATGTGGCGCTGCCCGTGGACGATGCCCACGGCATCCAGGCGCTCATCGAGCCGGCCGCGGATCACACGCTCGTGATCCGCCGCGCGTCGCCGGACTCCGTGGTGCGCGTGAACGGCGTGCTCCTCGGGGCAGAGCCCACGCCGCTGATGCATGGCGACAAGGTGGAGGTGATCGGACTGGAGCTGCGCTACGCCGACGATGCCAAGGGCGGCGCCACGCAGTTCGTGAGCGCCAGCGAGATGGCGGCGCTCGCCGGCAGCAAGCGGGTCGGCGTCGCGCGCGCCACCGCGGCCTCCGGCGGCCGACTCGTCTCGCTCGTGGACGGCAAGGAGTACTCGGTTCCATCGGCTGGGCTGATGCTGGGACGCGACGCGGCGTGTGACGTGGTGCTCCCGCTGAGCGACGTGTCGCGCCGTCATGCCGAGATCGCGCCGGGCGAGCAGGGCTACGTGGTGCGTGACACGAGCGCCAACGGCGTGTTCGTCAATGGGGAGCGGGTCCAGGGCTCGCACAGGCTGGCTCGTGCCGACGTGATCCGCGTGGGCACCGAGGAGTTCCGGTTCTACGCCGACGTGCTGCCGATTGCTCCGACGCCGGTGGCAGATGCGCCCGCCGCGGCGCCACTGCCGCCTCGCGTGACGGCAGCGCCCGTGGCCGCGACGCTCTCGCCGCCTGCCGTGGCGGCAATCCCTCCCGCGCCAGCGCCGGCGCCGGCCGCCGCCTCCGCCGACCCCGCCCGCCCGGTCGTGGACGCCCGGCCCGTGCTCGCCACGCTCGAGCGGTTGAATGCTGGCCCCGGCAATGGAGAGCACCTCGCCATTCGCACGCCCCTCGCGCATGTTGGCCGGGGAGCGCACAACGATGTGCAGCTCGCGGAGGAAAGCGTCAGCGAGACGCACGCCAAGCTCCAGCGGCGCGACGACGGATGGTACGTTGTAGACATGGAATCCACGAACGGCACGTATGTGGGAGGAGTGCGCGTGACGGGTGAGCGTCGGCTCGAGGGGTCGCCGGACGTGCGCTTTGGCGGGGTGAAGCTTCGCTTCACCGTGGCGGGGGCCGGCAGCGCCGACGACCTCGCCGCGCACGGCACCCGCGCCATCAGCGCCGTGGACCGTGCGCGGCCGAGCGTGGCGGCTCGTCCGCCCGTGGCCGGACGCGCCGACGCACCCTCGCGCGGTGGCATGCCGGCATGGCTCTGGGCCGTGGTGGCGCTGATGATCGCGGCGGCAGCCTACGTCGTGCTGATGGAGCGCGTGTGAAGCTTCTCCATGCAGCTCGCACCGACGTCGGCATGATCCGCTCGGGGAACGAAGACAACTTCGTCGTCGACGCGAACGACACCCGCGGTGTGTTCGTGGTCGCGGACGGCATGGGGGGGCACGCGGCGGGCGAGGTGGCGAGCGAGATGGCGGTGCAGATCGTCCAGCGAGAGCTGGCGCCGGTGCGTGATCTCGACGGCGAAGACGTGGTGCAGCTCGTGGCGAGTACGCTGCGCCGCGCGAATCGCGCCATTCACGACCGCACCATCACCGAGGTGGACAAGCAGGGCATGGGCACGACGGCCTCGGTCCTCGTCGTCTCCGGCGCTCGCTATCTCATCGGGCAGGTGGGAGACTCGCGCGTCTACCTGCTGCGCGATGGCAGCTTTTCGCAGCTCACCAAGGACCACTCCTACGTGCAGGAGCAGGTGGACGCGGGCTACCTGACGCCGGAGCAGGCTCGCTATCACCCGTACAGCAACGTCATCACGCGCTGCGTGGGGGCGAGTCCCGAGGTGGAGCCTGACATCTACCGCGGCGAGGTGCGACTCGGCGATCTCTTCCTCGTCGCCAGCGACGGTCTGACCGGGATGGTGGACGATCGCCGGCTCGCGCAGCTGCTCAGCTCCCGCGCCGAGCCGGAGCGGAAGGTCCAGGCGCTGATCTCCGAGGCGAACGGACGTGGAGGGCTGGACAACATCACCGCCATCATCATCCAGGTCCTCGAGACGGGCCCCGACTCGGACGATCCCAATCGCACGGTCGAGGTCACGCCGAGTGGCTGAGGAGGAGACGGTCGGGGCGCTGTCGCGACTCTACCTCGGCAACATCCTCTACGCGATCGAGCTGGCGGCGATGGGCTTGACGGAGCAGGGCAAGACCGACGACGCCGCGTACTACCGGGCGATTGCGCGAAAGCTCGCCGAAGCGCACGGCCGAGAAAAGCTCGCGGCGGAAACACAGTGACCGGTTGGCGGTGAGGAGCGCCCACTGACGGCGAGTGCACGCTCCCGCCCCGCTCCTCCCCCCCCGCCCGCGCAGCGATTCATTCAGCCGAGCAGCCTGCCCGCGGTGAGCCGCACGCGCACCTCCTCCGCCGGCAGCGTGGCCAGCCGCACGATCTGCTCGCGAGCAACCGGCACGCTGCTCGACGCAAACAGTCGCAGCCACCGCGCGCTGCCGTAGAGCTCTTCCGAGAGCTTTGGCAGGTTGACGGCGCCCTCCCAACCCGCCGCGGTCAGGCGGCGCACGCTCCCATCGCGCCGCAGCACGGGGATGTCGAGTCCGAGCATCTGCGTCTTGGCGGGATAATCGAGTAGAAGCTCCCCCGGAGCGAGTCCGAGCTCGACGGCGAGCTGATCCTCCACCGCCACGAGGAGCGCTCGGTCATCGGCGATCCACTCTCCAGCCCCGGGCGGCAGCTCGGCCGCCGGACACTCGAACAGCCGCTTGTACAGGCGCCGCTCTCGCAGGGCGGCCAGGAGGCGACTCGGCGCCTGCTGTGCGAGCTCGTGGAGCAGCCCCTCGTCCGTGTAGCCGGCCAGCGTCTCCGCGCTCAACGAGCCCGCACGCAGCGCGCCATCCACGAGCCGCTTGTACATCGCCGTCGCACTGCGGACGGCATGGTGCCAGTACACGTTGCGGTACATCTGGTACTTGGCGAACAGCAGCGATTCCAGCGCGGACAGACCCTTCTCGTTGATGCCGATGGTGGGCACGCCACGGTCCGGGTCGGCCACCAGCGTGAGTGAATCGAGCAGGCGGTCGACGTCGATGTCGCCATAGTGGACGCCGCACATGAAGGCATCCCGCTTGAGGTACTCGATCTTGTCGAGATCGAGCGAGCCGGAGATCAGGCCCTGCAGTGCGCTGTCGCTGGTACCGCGAATGAGCGACATGATGCGGTCCGGCGCCTCGCGCCCGAGTTCGGCGCGCAGGGCGTCCGACACCTCTCCGGCCATGATCAGCGGGCGCGCCACTTCCTCGTGATGCAGCGCGCCAATCTCCTCGAGCGCATGCGAAAAGGGATAGTGGCCGATGTCGTGGAGCAGCGCAGCGTAGCGCACGAGGCGGCAGTCGTCGGCCGGCAGGTCGCCGGCGACGCCGCGATCGCCGAGCAGCGTGAGCGTACGCCGCGCGAGATGATACGCGCCGAGGGCGTGCTCGAAGCGCGAGTGGCTGGCGCCCGGGTAGACCAGGTAGGCGAGCCCGAGCTGGCGGACGTAGCGCAGGCGCTGGAATGCGCGGGAATCGACGAGCCGCAGTGCCAGCGGATCGACCCGGATATTGTTCCAGAGCGGATCGCGGATGATCTCGAAGGACATCGGTGTAAGCTGGCGCGACGAGACCGATCGGTCCAGAGCGCGGCGCCAGACCATCCGGCGCCGCCCCTCGTCTGCCGTTACCATGTCAGCCCTGTGGCCCAGCGGCGCGAATGGAGTCCGCCACCGATCCGAACTTCTCGAAGTTCGCGCGGAACATCCCCGCCAGCTTCTTCGCCTGCGTGTCGTATGTCGAGGGATCGCCCCACGTGCCGCGCGGATCGAGCACCTCGTGGGGCACGCCGGGAACCGCTTGCGGCACGGCGAGACCGAATACCGGGTCGGTACGATGCGCCGTACCATCGAGCTTCCCCTCCAGCGCGGCGTGCACCATCGCCCGTGTGTAGCTGAGCTTCATGCGCTTGCCCACGCCGAACGGACCGCCGCTCCAGCCCGTGTTCACGAGCCATACCCGGGAGCCGTGCTCGTCGATGAGGCGTCCGAGCATCTCGGCGTACTTGGTGGGATGCCACACGAGGAAGACGGCGCCGAAGCACGACGAGAACGTCGCCTGTGGCTCAGTCACGCCCCGCTCGGTGCCGGCAACCTTGGCCGTGTAGCCCGAGAGGAAGTAGTACATCGCCTGCTGCCGCGACAGCTTCGCGATGGGCGGCAGCGCGCCGAAGGCATCAGCCGTGAGAAAGATGATGTTCTTGGGATGTCCCCCTCGACCGCTGGGCACGAAGTTGGGGATGTATGGCAACGGATACGACGCGCGGGTGTTCTCGGTGATGCTCTGGTCTTCGAATTGTACTTTCCGCGTCACCGTATCCAGCACGACATTCTCGAGGATCGTGCCGAAC
>JBKJIY010000057.1:0-21472 GCA_046598315.1 Gemmatimonadaceae bacterium | reverse complement strand
GAGGGCGCCCTTCTGCCAGAGCGGACCGGTCTGGTCCAGGACGTTCTTGAGCTCGGCCGACATGATGCCATACCGTGTGGGCGAACCCAGGATGAGCGCGTCGTACGCCGGCAGCTCGTCGATGCTGCCCAGCGTCTGGTATCTGGCGGCGAGGGCATCGCGCCCTGCCTTCCACTCGGGGATGCCGTCGATCACGCTGGCTGGCGCGAGATCGTCGATGCGGCGCACGTCCACTTCGGCGAATCGGACGGATCTCGCACCCTCGGCGATGGCGTCGGCGAGCGCCGCCGTGTTGCCCGTGCGGCTGTAGAACAGGACAAGGAACTTGGGCATGCTGGGGGGCTCCAGGGCGAGAGTCGGATCATGCAGGAGGAACGGATCCTTCCAGACACAGCAAGGCGGCCGCGGCGACGCCGGTTCCCGAGGACTGTGAGGGCCGACCAGTTGGCGCCCGCCAACCGCTCGGCTGCATCCAGCGTGGCCATGCTGCTTGACGGATTCCGCGCGCGGACTTACTAGGGACGATGTCCGTGATCGGTCGAGTGTCGCAAGCGCGGTGGCGCCGCGGCATGCGGCTGGTCGCGATGTCGCGCCACAGGGCACATCTCGTGCACCGGCGCCGCGGCGAGTGCGCGTGCAGCGTGCTCGAGTCGGCGCGAGAGACGAGTCGCGACGTCGAGATGACACGCAGGTCCGACTGTCCTATCTCCAGAGGAGGCGGTAATGCCGCGCGGTGACGATATGAATGAAGCGCTTCGATTCTCCGATCGCGACGACGACGTCGATGATCTCGGCTACGGCGGCGGTGGTGGCTCGTCGTCCTACGATGACGAGGACGACGAGGACGGCGGATGGACGACCCACAAGGACGACAGCGACGACCTGTGGGACAGCACCGACGATGCCGACGAGGAGGAAGAGGACGGGCTTGGCACGCCGGTCGTGGAGGGAGACGGTGAGGACGAGGAGGAGGAGGAGAGCGCGCTCGTCGTGGCGCGGGCGCCTCGCTCGGTCACCGGTGGCCGTCCAGTGTCGGGAGGCAGTTCCGGCACGCCGCCGACGCGCGGGGCCACGCCCGCCAAGGAGAGCGGTCCCGTGAAGGCGTCGAAGCATCCGGCCATCACGGAGCCGGGGAAGAAATCGGCGGTCGTGCGCGGATCGGCGTTCGCCGAACCCGCCGAGGATCGCGCCGCCGCGAAGAGGACGGCCGCCAGGACGCCGGCCAAGGCTGCGTCGAGGGCGCCGGTCAAGACGCCAGCCAAGGCGGCGGCCACGGCACCCGCCGGCAAGACGGCGACGAAGAAATCGGTCGCCAAGGCGCCGGCCACAAATTCGGCCACGGGCAAGGTGGGCGCCAGGAAGTCGTCGGCCACGAAGTCGTCCACCCGGACTGGTGGCGGCAAGTCGGCCGCGAAGAAGACTCCGGCCAAGAAGACTCCGGCGAGAAAATCGGCGGCACGGACCTCGCCGCCGGCTCGGAAAAGCGCCGGCCGGACCTCGCCGGCACGAACATCCGCCAAGTCGGCGGCCAGGAAGTCGCCGGGAGCCAAGTCGTCCGCCAGGAAGGCGTCTCCCGGAAAAGCTGCCAAGAAGGGACGTCGCTAGCTGGGCGGGGCGCAGTGCGCGGCGGGGTGCGGCCGGTTGGCCGCACCCCGCCGTGTTTGCTTCCATCCCCTGTGGCTCTCTCGTAATATCCCGTCATGGTTCAGCACGAACGCCAGGTGCTCGATGCGCTGCCGATGACCATCTACACGGTGGATCTCGACGGGTGCATCACGTTCATGAATCGCTCCTGGTCCAGGTTTGCCCAGGCCAACGGGGCGCCTCAGCTCTGCAACGAGAGCGCGGTCATCGGGTCGTCGCTCTGGCAGTCCATCGTCGAGCCGGCGGCGCGCGATCAGGTACGAGACGCGATCGACACGCTTCGGGCCGGACGCGCCGTCTCCCTGAACTGGGAGTTTCCCTGCAGCTCACCGACCGAGGAGCGGATCTTTCTCATGCAGGTGAGCGCGCTCACGGACGCCGCGGTGGTGACGGGATTCGTCTTCTCCACGGTGGATATCACACCGAGCCATCGGTCGCGCGAGCTGCTCATCGATACCGGAATGGCACTGGCGCGCACGATCAGCGTGGACCGCGTGCTGCACGAGGTCACGCTGCAGCTGCGACGGGTGATGGCGTGCGACGCCGTGGCCATCGCCCTCGCCGACGACGATACCGCCGCACTTCGCCTCGTCCATCAGGCGGGCTTTCCTGAAAACAGCGAGAGCCTGGAGGCCCGTCTTACGCCGGCGTGGCTGGAGGCCCTCGCGAAGGGAGAGGTGGTGTCGCGAAACGTCGATGGCGGCATGGAGATCACGGCACCCATGACGAGCACGGAGGGGGTGATCGGCGCGGTCACGCTCAGCTCTGCCGCCCTTTCGGCCTCGCATCGGCTGGGCGAAGGCCGGCGCGTGCTCGCGACCATCGCCGCCGAGACGGCGGCGGCGATCGAGCGTGCGTGGCTCGTGCGCCGAGTGGGCCGCAAGCGCCGGCTCGAGGCAATTGGCGAGGTCTCGGCGGGCGTGGCGCATGAGCTGCGCAACCCGCTCTTCGGCATCTCCTCCGCCGCGCAGCTTCTACGCTTTCGCGTCAACGACGACCCCGTGGTGGAGAAGAACGTGGGTCGCATCCTGCGCGAGGTGGAGCGGCTCAACAGCATGGTCACTTCGCTGCTGGAGTTCGGCCGGCCGGCCCCGATTGTCCTGGTTCGCGGCGATCCCGACGACGTCTGGGACGAAGTCCTGGAGAATCAGCGCGGGCGCCTGGAGAGTCGCGCGCTCGCGCTCACGCGGCGGCGTGCGGTGCCGCGCGCGCAATGCCGCATCGACGTGCACCAGCTCGCGCAGGTGCTGATCAACCTGCTCGTCAACGCCACCGACGCGGCGCCGGAGGGGAGTGATCTCCTGCTGCAGAGCAGCGTGACCCCGGGGGGCCAGTGGCGCTGCCGCCTGCACAACGCGGGTCCATCCATTCCTCCGGATGTGCTCCCGCGGGTCTTCGAGATCTTCTTCTCCACCAAATCGGGCGGGACGGGCATCGGTCTCGCTCTCTGCCAGCGGATCATGGAAGAGCACGGTGGGACGATTTCACTGGAGAGCGCGCCGGAGTCCGGCACGGCGGTCACGCTCGTGCTGCCAGTGGCATGATGTCCGCATCTTCGCGCGGCGGCGCGGTATGAGCATCTCCGTGCTCGTCGTGGATGACGACCGCACGGTGCGCGAGACGCTCGCCGACTATTTCGGTGCGCGTGGGTACGTCACGCGCACTGCGGCCACCGCCGGCGAGGGCCGTCAGGCCGCTGCCGCGCATGCGCCCGACGTGGTGCTGGTGGACCTGCGCCTCCCCGACGCGAGCGGCCTCACCCTGCTCGAGGCGCTCCGCGCCGACGATCCGGAGCTCGGCGTCATCATGCTCACCGGACATGCGGACGTAGCGACTGCCGTTCGCGCCATGCAGCAGGGGGCGCTCGATTTTCTCGAGAAGCCGGTGGACCTTGAGGCGCTCGATGCGGCGGTGCGACGCGCCGCGGAGCTCGTCCGTCTCCGGCGCGAGGTGTCGGTGTTGCGGGCACACCGTGGCGAGGCGGGGATGCCCGCCGTCGGAGGGGATGGCGCGCCGTCGCTGGAGCGCCTCATCGACCTCGCCGCCCGCAATGACGACGTCCCCGTCCTCATCGTGGGCGAGACGGGCACCGGCAAGGGATACGTGGCGCATCGTATCCACGATCGGTCATCGCGGGCCGCGCTGCCCTTTGTGGAGGTGAATGGCGCCTCGCTCAGCGCGACATTTCTCGAGAGCGAACTGTTTGGCCACGAGCGTGGCGCGTTCACCGACGCCAAGCAGGCCAAACGTGGATTGTTCGAGGTGGCGGGACGCGGCACGCTCTTTCTCGATGAGGCGGGCGAGATCGCCCCCGAGGTGCAGCCGAAGCTGCTCAAGGTACTGGAGGATCGCACGTTCCGCCGGCTGGGTGGGACCGGCGAGCTCACGAGCGACGCGCGCGTGCTCGCCGCTACCAACCAGCCCCTCGCGCAGCGTGTCGGCGAGGGCCGGTTTCGCGCCGACCTGTACTACCGGCTGCAGGTGCTCACGCTCCCGCTCCCTCCGCTGCGCGAGCAACCCGCGGAGCTGCCGGCGCTTGCGGCCGCCTTTCTCCCCCGCGGCGCTCGACTGTCCGCCAGCGCCCTTCGGGCGATGGAACGCTACGCATGGCCTGGCAATCTCCGGGAGTTGAAGAACACCCTCTGGCGTGCCGCGCTCCTGGCCGAGGGTGGTGTCATCGACAGTCGACACCTCTCGCTTCCTCAACTCTCCGTCGCATCACCCCCTGCTGCTCCCACGAGTCTCGCTGACGTGGAGCGCCGAGCCATTCTCGACGCGCTTCGCGCCACGGGCGGCAATCGCGTGCATGCCGCGCAACTGCTCGGCATCGCCCGCTCCACATTGCTGGAGAAGTTGAAGCGAATGGTTGACGCACCACCTGTCTGATATTCGGTCAGCGGCAGTTTTGATTGAACGGTAATCGGGCAGTCATTGCGCTGGAACGCTACAGCTCGATTCGTCTAAAGTGTTCAGCGTCAACGAGTTGTTCGCGCGAAGGCGTTTGGCGCGTATTTCGCCTGTGAGTTTGCCTGTGACTCATACGATTTCTCCGAGCGTCCTCATCGTCGAAGATGAGCAGTCCATTCGAGACATCCTCGTCGAGCTGTTCGACGTGGACGGAACACGGGTGCGGTCCGCGGGCACTCTGGAGGAAGCCAAGCGCGAGCTTGCGGCGCGATCCTTCGATCTCGTGGTGACGGACATTCGCCTGGGTGGGCGGCGCGATGGAGGGTTGCAGGTCATGGCGGCGGCGGGATTTCTCTCGCCCGATGCCACGGTCATCGCGCTGACGGCCTATCCCGATGACGACAACAGGCATGCGTCGCTGCGATTGGGGGCAACGCATTTCCTGGAGAAGCCGATCGCGCTGGAGCGGATCGCCGATCTGGCGGCGACGGCTGGAGTTCCAACGGCGATGACTCCGGTATTGGCCCGTCCGGCGTGAGGGTGGGCGGCGCGTAGTCGGTGGCGTAGTCGGTGGCGTAGTCGCAGGTGATGGCCCGCTGGTGCCGGTTGTCGGTGCGGGGTGGGGAGGAGTGGTGAGGCGAGGGCACAGCGGTGCCATGCATTCCTCCGTCGGTGGGGGCGGAGGTAGGGCGGCCGAGGAGTAGGGGTGCTCCGGAGCCACGATGCAGGGGTCGCGCAGCGAAAGCCGCCGGCCCCTGCATCGTTTTCGTTTCACGGGGTGCGGCGGCGCCTGTTATCTTCCGTCGCTATGCCGGAGCCGTCTCTCTCACCCGTCGCCCTGCTGCGAGCGCACGCGCGCCACGCGCCCTGGAACGCGCGCGGCCTTGCCGCGCACGTGAGCGCCCTCGTCGACGCCGCGGGGATCCGCCCGACGAATGCGTCGGCGCGTGTCGCGCCGAGTGCGCGGTCGGTGCGCTTCTACGTCGCGAACGGCCTGCTCGACCGCCCGGAAGGCGCGGGCACCGCTGCGACGTACAACTATCGCCATCTGCTCCAGCTCCTCTCCATCAAGGTGCGCCAGCGGGAAGGCGCCACGCTCGACGGCATCAAGAGCGAGATGAAAGAGATCACCGGCGACGCCCTCGAGCGCCGCGTCGCGTCGTCGCTCGCGGCGGCCCTGGGCGCGCACGCGGATCATGCCGTACGCGACACCGACGACGAGCGCTCCGCCAGCTGGCGCCGCGTGCCCGTCGCTGACGGAATCGAGCTCCATGTCCGCGACGACACCCCCGCCGCGCGCGACGAAGCCCTCGTGGCGATGCGGGAATCCGTGAGAGCAGCGCTGGGCAGAGCGGACATTCGATAGTAGGAGCATGAAGACAGGAAGACAGCTAACCCCTGGGGTCACTGTCGTTCTGTCTTCCTGTCTTCCTGTCTTCCTGCTCCTACAGTAGCCGCGACAGCACCGCCGAGGCGTTCTCCAGCAGTTTGTCCGTCCATGGGCGCTTGCGGAACTCCGCCAGGGTGATCTCGGTGGATCGTGAGAGATCATCCATGAACGTCGCCGTCATCCGCGCGCCAAACGGTTCGTCGATGAAGACGAAGTTCGACTCGTTGTTGAAGGCGAGTGAGCGGTTGTCGAAGTTCATCGATCCAATGGACCCCCACATGCCGTCCACGATGAAGGTCTTGGAGTGCATCATGGACGGCTTGTACTCGTAGATGCGCACCCCCCCCTCCAGCAGTTGCTCGTAGCGGGAGCGGCCCGCGCGCCAGGTGGTCTTCACGTCCGTTTCACTGCTCACCGTGAGGATGCGCACGTCCACGCCCCGCTTGCGAGCGTTGATCAGCAGCGAACGAAAGTCGTCGTCCGGCACGAAGTACGAGTTGGCTACATACAGCGTCTTCCGCGCGCTGGCGATCGAGAGGGCCACGAAGCGTTCGGCCGGCGTGCTTCCCGTGGTCGGCGAGGAGAAGAAGACGCCGGCGGTCACGCCGCCATCGCGATCGGTGAATGCCTTTGCGGGAAAGAATGTGTCGCCAAGCAGCAGCTCGCCCGTACACTCCGCCCACGCCGCGGCGAAGGCGGCCTGCAGTCCCATCACCGCCGGCCCCTCGAAGCGCACGTTGCTGTCGCGCCACTGGCCGCTGCGCTTTCCGTCGCCGAGCCAGTAGTCCGCGAGGCCGAACCCGCCGGTGTACGCCACCTCGCCATCCATCACGGCCACCCGCACGTGCGAGCGGTCGCTGGCGTTGTGCAGCGTGTACCAGTGCAGCTGGCGCAGCAGCCCCACCTCCACACCCGCCGCGCGCAGGCTGTCGGCCCACGACTCCTTGAGATTCTGCGAACCGAATGCGTCGAGCACGAAGAGCACGCGGACGCCCGCACGCGCCCGTTCCTTCAGGATGACCGCCATCGTGTCGGCCACCGCTCCGGGCTGCGAGTAGTACATCTGTACGGTGATCGTACGCTTCGCCGCACGCAGATCCTTCCAGAGCAAGGTGTAGACGTCGCCGTTGTTCGCCTCCTGTACGGCGTTGCCTCGCGTGAGAACGATGCCGGTATAGAGTTGAACGGTACGGGTGAAGAGGGAGTCGGTGACGGCGGGCGCGCCGTCCCTGTCGCCGACGGAGATCACGGCCTTGACCGGTGTGCCTCGCGTCATGGAGAGCACGCCCATCAAGGCGAAGGCGGTGACGGCGAGGATGCCGAGCACGATCGAGACCCGCTTGACACGGAGTATTTTTCGCATTTGGCGTGACCGCATCACATACTTCGTGCCAGAAGCTCGAGTCCCCTCTCATCTGGCGCGTCATCGTCGCCCGTTGCCTCGAGGCGCTGATGGAGTTCGCGGGCAGGAGCGTGGTGATCGCCGGCGTGGGCCGAGCCGGACAGGTCGGCGAATCGGTCGCGGAGGCCTTTGCCGAGCGGGGCGCGCGGGTGTTTCTCGTCTCGCGCGACGGCAGCGACGCGCAGGCCCGGGCCGAGCCGCTCCTGGCCCGCGGACTACGCGCGGCGGCACTGTCCGCCGATCTGGGCGATCCCACGGCGACCGTTGCGCTTGCCGACCGAGTGCGCGACGCCACCGGCGGCCGACTGCACGCGCTCGTTCATCTGGCGGGCGGATTCACCCCGAGCGGCGCCGTGGCGGAGAGCGATCCGGCGGTGTGGGCCACTCAGTTTGCGCGCAATGCGACCACCGCGTACCTCACGGCCCGAGCCTTCATGCCGATTCTGCGCAACGGCAGTGGATCCATCGTGTTCTTCGCCTCCGAGGCGGTGTTGCCTGGGGGTCGAGTGGCCGGGGTCGCCGCCTACGCGGCGGCAAAGAGCGCGGTCGTCGCCCTGATGCAGTGCATCGCGCAGGAGGAAGCGGCGCACGGCGTCCGGGCCAATGCGCTGGCGCCAGCCGCCATTCGCACGGCAGCCAATCTGGCGTCGATGGGCCCCGACGCGCACCTCGTGGCTCGCGAGGAAGTCGCCAATACGGTCCTCATGCTCTGCTCGGACCTCGCGCGGCGCATGACCGGACTGGTCGTACCGGTTCGCTGAACCATCGGCACGCGCTTGCCCACCCGCCCTCTGCTGCACAGCTTCACGGCATGACGGGAGTCGTGCGGCGACGAACCAGTGCCAGAGCGATCAGGCTCGATCGATCGCTTGAAGCGCTGCCACTCTTTCGACTGAGCGACTCCGCCGACGACGGGATCATCAGCTACAGCGATCCGCAGGGCGGGCGGTGGCGTGTCATGCCGAGTCCGGGAGACCGGCTTCCCGGCACCTTCGACCAGGACGTCTACGTGGAGCTGCTCCGTCGGTTTCACGAGTCCGGCGATCCCGCTGACGGTGTCGTCTCCTTCACGCTGCATGCCTTTCTGCGCGCCATGAACCGCCGAGTGGACGGGCGTACGTACGAGCAGCTTCGCGGCGCGCTGGGTCGACTCGAGCGGACGACGCTGGAGTCACAGGGGATCTACGAGAGCCATCCGGCCGGAACCAGGAGCGACCAGCGCTTCACCCTGCTCACGTCCGTGGCCGTGGAGCGGCGGCGCACGCTCGACCGCGAGCAGCTCGCGCTGTTCGACTCGCTGGCCGCCGCGGAGCCTGGCGTGGCCCGTGTCGTCCTCTCCTCCGTGATGCGGGACAATCTCGCGGCCGATCACGTCGTCACCCTCTCGGCGCAGTGCTACTGGTCGCTGGATTCTCCCGTCGCGCGGCGGCTGTATCGCCTCCTGGAGGTGGCGCGCGCCGAGGGGCGGCTCACCTGGCGCGTCCGGCTGAGCGAGCTCGCGGAGCAGCTACCACTCACGCAGCGGTATCCGTCGCATCTCCAGCGCGTGCTGCAGCCGGCGCACGACATGCTCGTGGCTCAGGGTGTGCTTCGGAATGCGGCGGTACGCCAACAGCAGCGCGACTGGTACGTGGACTACATGCTCGGCTCTCGGCCGGCGTCCTGATTCATGACGACCCCACTGACGAGGCCCGTGCGCCGGGAACTGGAGATCGACGGCGAGCCCTACACGCTGGTGGTGAGCGCCGAGGGGATCCGGCTCACGCCGAAACGGTTCCGTTCGGGGCTCGCGATGAGCTGGCGTGCCCTGTGGCAGCAGCACGAGCGTGAAGAAGCCGCCGGCGACCGTGGCCGGGAGCGGGGAGCCCGGGGCTCGTGACGGAACACTACCCGGTGACACGACGTATTCTATGAAGGAAATACTTCTCCCTCGATTCAAGGCGTGACCATGCTTCGTCGCCGTGGCGCAACCGTCGCTCTCCTCCTCCTGCCAGTCGCCGTCGGGGGGTTCGTGGTACAGAACCGTGCCGCCAGCGACGGCGCGCGGGTGCTCGACCAGGTCTTCAGTCTGGTATCGCAACGGTATGTCGACACGGTCGGCGCCGCAGCGCTGTACGAGAAGGCGGCGAAGGGAATGGTGCGTGAGTTGAACGATCCCTACAGCGAGCTGTTCACGCCCAAGGAGCTCGCGTCGTTCTCGCAGCAGACGAACGGAAAGTATGCGGGTATCGGGATGCAGATCGAGGATCTGCAGGGCGCCATCTCCATCAGCAAGGTGTTCCCGCACTCGCCGGCCGAGGCAGGAGGGGTGCGCGAGGGCGACCGGATTCTGTACGTGGACTCGCTCTCCACGCGGGGATGGACCACGCAGAAGGTGTCCGACTACCTCATCGGCCAGCCGGGCACGAGGGTATCGGTGCGGTTCGGGCGCGTCGGCGTGCCCGAGCCCATCCCCATGACCTTTACGCGGCGGGTGATTCACATTCCGGCCGTGCCGGTGGCGATGGTGCTGGACAACCGCATCGGCTACGTGCACGTGCTGCGCTTCAACGAGACGGCGACCGAGGAGGTACAGGACGCGGTGTCGCGTCTCGTGCGCGAGGGCGCCCGGGGCATCGTGCTCGACATGCGCGGCAATCCCGGCGGCATTCTCGAGCAGAGCACCTCGATGTCCAACCTCTTTCTCGCGAAGGGACAGGAAGTCGTGAGCGTGCGCTCGCGCGCCAGCGAGCCGCAGTCCTACCTAACCACGGCGAATCCGGTGTTCCCGTCGCTACCGCTCACCGTGCTCACCGACGAGTACTCCGCGTCGGCGAGCGAGATCGTGGCCGGCGCGCTGCAGGATCACGATCGGGCGCTCGTCGTGGGTGAGACCAGCTTCGGCAAGGGGCTCGTGCAGACGCTCTTTCCACTCGACGGCGGCTACGCCCTGAAGATCACGACCGCCAAGTGGTACACGCCGAGCGGGCGGAGCATCCAGCGTGAGCGCAAGTTCGAGAATGGGCGGTTCGTGGAGGTGAAGCGCGACTCCGTGGAGACCGAGGCGATCCGCAAGGCACGCCCGGCATTCCGGTCGGATGCCGGGCGGACCGTGTACGGGGGGGGCGGCGTCACCCCGGACGTCCTCGTGGCCGACGATACGCTCACCACGTCCGAGCAGGTCTTCAACAAGGCGATCGCCGCCAAGGTCCAGCAGGTGTACGTCACGATCGCCGATTACGCGCTCGAGCTGTCGCGCGGGCTGTCCAGGGACTTCACGGTGCAGCCGCAGTGGCGCGACGAGCTGTTCCGCCGGCTCGGCGGCAAGGGGGTGACGGTGGATCGTGCCCAGTACGATGCGGCTGGACGATACGTGGACCGCCTCCTCGAGCAGAAAGTCGCTCGGCTCGTCGGCGGCGATACCACGGCCAAGCGCCGCGATCTCCGCTTCGACGCGCCACTCCGCAAGGCGATGGAGCTGATGGAGAAGGGTCAGTCACAGCGGGACCTGTTCAGTATCGCCGCCGCTCTCCCTCGCAACGAGCCGAAACGCCCGTAAGGCGGTAGATTGGTCGCGGTCCCCAGCGCACGTCCCTCCATCCGCTGGCCGCCGCGGCCACCCGCCCTCGAGGTTCGCATGGAGCTCAAGCCCCGCCTGGGCACCGCGCTCATGAATGCCGGTCTCATTACACAGACGCAGCTCGATGAGGGGCTCGCGCTGCAGGCCACGAAGGGTGAGCGCATCGGCAAGGCGCTGATCACGCTGGGCTATCTCAGCGAAGTGGATCTTCTCAAGACGCTCTGCCGGGAAGCGAACGTTCCGTACCTCTCCATCCACGAGCTGCAGCCCGAGCCCGCCGCGGCTGCGCTGCTCGACGAACAGTTTGCGCGGAGCAACGTGCTCCTTCCGCTGCGACAGGATGGACGGACCCTGGTCGTCGCGATGGCGAATCCGTTCGACATCACCGTCGTGCGCTCGGTCGAGCGGCTCACCGGGCGCCCGGTGCGTGTGCTGGGGGCGGGCACCGACGACATCCGAGCGCGCCTGGATCGACTGTACCGGGCGGGCCAACCGCTGGCGATCGATCCCGCGATGGTCACGCGGCCCAGCCTCGTCCCGCCGCGGACCGGCGCGCCGGCAAGCTGGCCGGCGACGCCAGCGCCCGAGCCGCGCGTCGCCACGGTGGAGGCGCGCGCTCCCACGTACAGCGCGTCGGCCGACGAGCCGGGAACCGCCGCCGAGCTGGCCGACACCATCATCCAGCGCGGTGTGGGGATGGGCGCGACCGATATCCATATCGAGCCGCTCGAGGACTCGACCCAGGTGCGCTATCGCATCGACGGAATCCTCCAGAACGGTCCGACCGTGCCGCGCTCGATGCATCTGGCGCTGATGAGCCGCATCAAGATTCTCGCGAGCCTGGATATCGCGGAGTCGCGCCTGCCCCAGGACGGGCGGGTGCGGCTCAAGACCAACGGCCGCAACATCGACCTCCGCATCTCCACCTTTCCCACGGTCTACGGCGAGGACGTGGTGCTCCGGGTGCTCGACCGCGGGCGCGTCACCCTGCGGCTCGAGTCACTGGGCATCGACCCCGGCGACCTCGCCCTGCTGCGCGACGTGCTGAAGCGTCCGAACGGACTCATTCCCGTCACGGGCCCCACCGGGTCCGGCAAGACGACGACGCTCTATTCGGCCCTGCTGGAGCTGAACACGGTCGATCGCTGCATCATCACCCTGGAAGATCCGGTGGAGTACGAGGTCGCCGGGATTCGGCAGTCGCAGATCAACGTACGGGCCGGCCTCACCTTCGCCTCCGGACTACGGTCCATCCTGCGTCACGATCCCGACACCATTCTCGTGGGAGAGATGCGCGATCACGAAACCGTGCAGATCGCGCTCAGTGCGGCTCTCACGGGGCATCTGGTGCTCACCACGCTGCACACCACCACCGCGGCGGGAACCATCCCGCGACTGCTGGACATGGGGGCGGAGCCCTTCGTGCTCGCCTCCGCCATCTCGCTCCTCGCCTCGCAGCGTCTCGTGCGTACGCTCTGTCCGCAGTGCAAGACCGCCGTGGAGGTGCCTGCCGCCGTGCGAGTGCGGTTCAAGATCGAGGATGTCCCGCTTTATGGGCCCGTCGGCTGCTCGAACTGCCGGAGCACCGGCTTTCGTGGCCGGCTCGGGATCTTCGAGTTTTTGCCGATCACCGAGGAAGTCGTCTCCTCCATATATGAGCGGCGCTCGGGGGAGGACATCCACCGCCGCTCCGGACGGCCCACGTTGCTCGACGATGGCGTCCGCAAGGTGCGCGCAGGGCTCACGACGCTCGACGAGCTCCTGCGCGTGACGTCGTAGAGGAGTGTGAATACGCGTGCCTGATTACTGGTACACCGCCCTCACGGAGAGCGGGGTATTGGAGGAGGGGTGGATGACCGCCCCGGACGAGGAGGGAGTTGACGAGCGTTTGCGCTCGGCCGGCGCCCACCTCGTTCGCGCGGAAATGCGCGTCCGCGCGGTGCAGACGACAGCCCTGACCGACGGCAAGGTGGATCGTCGAGAGCTGCTCGCCTTCCTGGAGTATCTCGCCGGCTCGTTCGACGTGGGCATTCCCTTGCTCGACACGCTCACCGACGTCCAGCGTCGCCTGTCGTCGAAGAAGCTGAAGCAGATCGTGAGCGAGGTGTATTACGCGGTCTCCGACGAGGGGAAGAGCCTGTCCCAGGCGATGGCCGAGCATCCGAAGACGTTCGATCCGCTGTACGTGAGCACGATCCAGGCAGGCGAGGCCAGCGGACAGCTCGGCTTCGCCCTGCGGCAGCTCGTGGAGTACATGGACTGGCAGGAGACGATCTCCTCCCAGGTCCGCCAGGCCACCATGTACCCGCTCATCGTGCTGGGGGCGGTGGGCATGCTCGTGGTGGGGCTCATCGGCTTCGTCTTTCCCCGCATTCTTCCGCTCCTGCGCTCGCAGACGGTGGAGCTGCCGCTGCCAACGCGCATCATCATGGTGGCGTCCGCGTTTCTGCGGAGCCACTGGGTGCTGCTCATCGTGCTGGCGTGGGGGCTGTACGGGCTGTACGTGATGCTGCGGAAGTCTGCCCGGGGCAGCTACATGCTCGACGAGATCTCCATGCGCATTCCCGTCACCGGAAAGCTGCTGCGCGAGACGAACATGGCGCGCTTCGTCACCTACCTCTCGCTGTTCTACCGCACGGGCGTCGAGCTGATCCTGGCGCTCACGCTCGTGGAGAAGATGCTCACCAACCAGGTGGTGGCGCGCGCCGTCGCCGAGGCCAGGGAAGCGATCATCGAGGGCGAGTCGCTCACGACGGCGTTCGGACGATCCAGCGTGTTTCCGCCCGTCGTCATGCGCAGCATCGCCCTCGGCGAATCGACGGGCCGGCTCGACGAGTCGCTGATCCGGGCCAAGGATTACTACACGCGTGAGATTCCCGCCGCGGTGCGGCGCATGATCACCGTGCTGCAGCCGCTGCTGGTCATGCTGCTCGGCGGCGTCATTCTCACCGTGGCGCTCGCGATCATCCTGCCGATCCTCAACATCTACAACACCATCGGAGTGCGTCGCTGATGGCGAGCTTCAGTTCGCGGACTTTCGGCGCGTTCGTCGAGCCAGCGGGCGCGACGCTGGTGGAGTACCGCCGCGCGCGGAACGGGGTGCGGGTGCTTCGTGTGGTGGAGGCGGCCGAGCCCCTCACGAGCATTCAACAGGCGGCCGAGGCGCTGACGCGCCTGGTCCAGAGCACGGGCGCGTCGCGCGCGACGGTCTCCGTGGCGCTCCGCGGGTTTGGCAGCGCGCATCTCACCCTCACGCTCCCGCCGGCGAGCGACGAGATTCTGCGGCCCATCGTCTACCGGGAAGTGCGCCGCGCCTCGCCGGACCTCGAGGAGCCGGTGTTCGTGTTCAACAGCGCGGGCTCGCTGGAGCGCCGCGCCAGGCCCCGGGCCGAGGTCGGTGCGCCGCCGGTGCATCTGCTCGTCTCGGCCGTGCCCAGCGGCGTGGATGCGGCCCTGCGCGACACGCTCGCGGCAGCCGGCATCACGCTCAACTTCCTGACGGTCGCCTCGCATCTGCTGCAGCGACTGTATCACGAGCTGGATGGCGGGCGAGACACGACGGCGGTTCTGCTCTGCCTGCCGGGGGGACCGCTGGTGGGGTACTTCGTGGAGGGGCAGTTGCGCATGACCATGGAGGCGCCCGTGGACGCGGCGGGCACCATGGTCAGCGACCTGGAGACCGTGCTCGAGCGCGTGGAGCGCGGGTCGCTCTACCTGCGGCAGCAGTTCCGCGGCGCGGCTCCCACGCGTTTTCTCATCTCCGCACCGATGGGGGGGTTTGGCGAGCTCGCCGCGGCCGTGCGCGAGCGCACCGGCGTGCCAGCGTTGCCCTTCGCCGGCGCGTTCGGGTCACCCTCTGCCGTTGCCGCGATGGGCGCGGTGCTCGACACGATTCGACCGGGCGGGGTCAACCTCGTGCCGTACAAGCCCGGCCTCGGCGAGCGTTTGGCGTCGGCGCTCCGGCGGCGCGGCGCACTTCCCACCTCCGTCCTCGCGGCGGGCCTCCTCGCTGTCGCGTGGGCCGGCACCGAAGTGATCCGAACGAGCCGCACCCGCACGTCGATCGAGCGCGCCACTGAGGCGCTCACGCGCCCCGATCCCACGCTGGCCCGGATTCGCACCACGGCGGACGATCGCCGGACGGCCGCACAGGCCATCGCCACGCTGGCCGGCGCGCAGGGCGCGCACATCAGGCTCCAGGAGCAGCTCGTCGCCGTCGCGCGAGCGCTGTCTCCGGGGGTCCAGCTCGATTCGCTCGGCATGACCCGGCAGGACGACGGCTGGCACGCCGCGGTGGGCGGCCGCAGCAACGCCACCACCGGCGCCTACGCCGTCCGTGCGCTCGACGGATTCTATCGCGGCATTCCGGCCCAGCTGAATGCAAAGGGAATGTCGCTCGATGCGCTCGACTACGTCGCCGATACCACCATGAGACAGAGCGTGTCCGTCACCTTCCGGCTATCGTTCATCGTTCCATCGGGGGTCACACCATGACCCTCGACCAGGTGAAGGCGATCGTCATCCGTTACCGCGACCAGATCGAGGTCGTCGCTTTTGGCGCGGCACTTCTGGCGATGGGCAGCTGGATCGGCCTGTCGGCATCCCGGGCGCGAGCGACCCTTGCCAAGGACGCCGCAGTTCTACAGGCTGAGGTATCGCGCAACGATCGCTGGCGCAGTGAGTTTCGTCCTCCGTCCGTCTCCGAGATGGAACGGTGGCGTCAGGCGGAGGCCGCACTACGCCGGCTCGGCGTGCGGCCGGAGGAGCGGATCACGATCGCGCAGGTCGTGGCACGCACCGGCGAAGAGACGGGCTTGGACGAGGTCCGCGTGCGTTTCGTTCCGGCGGATACCACCGGAGGTCCTGCACCCGTGGAACAGGTGGGGAGACACCAGTTTCGCGCCGCCTCATATCGTCTGGTCATCACCGGCCGGGGATCGTTCGACGCCTTCGTGCGTCTCGTCGGTTCGCTTCCTCCCGCCGTGTCGGTGCAGGAGCTGTCGAGTAGCCGCAAGCCCAGCGGCATTGTGCACAACATCGTGCTGAGCGTCATCGAGTCTGTGGAGAGCAATGGACCAGGATCAACGGCGATACGGCCGGGCGGCGACGGTGCTGCTCGTGGTGCTCGCCGCGGCACTCGCATCGCGCCGGGTGATTGACCGACCCGCGCCAACCCGGGTGATACCCGACACGACGTCGCAGCGTGCCGCCGACGACTCGATCGACCGGTATCTCGCTCCCGTACCGGCCGCCGCGCTGCCTGCCAATCCCGCCTTTCTCGTGGGTCTCGCCGCAGATCCCTTTCGTGGCATCGCGCCCCCCGCACCCGTTCCCAGTGGTGTGGTGGCTGCACGCCCTCCAAGACCTCCTGCGCAGTCCTGGGCCCTCACCGCGATCCTCATCACCGACGCGCGGCGCGCGGCGGTGATCGATGAGCAGCTCGTGGGTGTCGGCGATATGCTTGCTGGGGGTGGCCGAGTGCTCGCGGTGGAGAAGGACTACGTGCTGGTCACGACCGCCAACGGCGCGCGGCGGCAGCTCAGTCTGCCGAATACGGGAGGCGCGTGATGCGCACCAGGCATGGGTTCGGCGCGGCGGCCGCGGCGCTGCTCCTCGCGGCGTGCGCGAGCGGCGGGCGTGTTCCGCCCCGCGATGTCCGGACGTCGGTGCGTCTCGACACCGCCGCTACGCGGCCGGTTCAGCCGGTTCAGCCGGTGGCGACGGCGCCGAGCGCCCTGCCACAGCTACCTGCGTCGGCCGCCGTCGTGGTGGACGCACCGGCCCGCCGCATCCTGAAGTTCGACGCGGTCGATCAGGACCTGCGCGTCGTGCTGCGCGGGCTGGCCACCGAGTTCGGGATGGGGTTTCAGCTGGATCCCGGCGTCACGGGTGAAGTCACCGCGAGCCTCAATGGCATCACGCTCGAGGAGGCGCTCGGTCAGATTCTCCCACAGGGCTACACCTACTCGCTCCAGGACGGCACGCTCCGCGTATCGCCCGCGCGTGTGGAAACCGAGATCTTCGCGCTCGACTACGTGTCGCTCTCGCGGTTCGGCACGGCGACCACGGTCATTCAGCGGCGGCTCAGCGGAGGCGGGGGAGGCGCAGGAGGCGCAGGAGGGGTGACGGCTGGCGGGGGCGGAGGTGGAGGCGGCGGCGGCGGCGACGTCATCACCGCCGTGTCGGCGGCCGATCTGTGGGAGGAGATTCGCATCGCCCTGGACGGCCTCATCTTCGATGCGCCCAAGGCGGACGAGCGCGGCAACGTGGCCATTCCGGCTGGAACCGTGACCGGCACCGCCGGCGGTGCCGCGGCGGGCGGCGCGGCGGGCGGCCAGCGGGGCAGCGGGGCGTTCAGCAAGTCCGTCGGTGAGACGAAGCTGATCATCAATCCGATGGCCGGCACGATCCTCGTGGCCGCGCTACCCGCCAAGCTCACGCAGGTGCGACAGTTCATCCGCCTGTTCGAGAGCTCGGTGCAGCGGCAGGTGCTCATCGAGGCCAAGATCGTCGAGGTGAGCCTCGATCGGGGGTTCCGCTACGGGATCGACTGGAACGTCGTGACGGGCCGCGGCAATCTCGGCGTTGGCGTCAGCAGCGGTGTGGCGACGACGACGACTGGCAACGTGCAGCTCAAGCTCAGCGGCGGATCCACGGAGATCACGGCGATCCTCAATGCCCTGTCCACGCAGGGCGATGTGCATGTGTTGTCGAGCCCGCGCGTGTCGGCGCTCAACAACCAGCGCGCCACCTTCAACGTGACGAACGACGAGATCTTCTTCGCCGTCACTCGGCAGCCCATTCTCGGGCCCACCGGCGGCACGATCGGCTTCAACACCACCATCGTACCGCAGCAGATCGCCGTGGGCATCGTGCTGGACGTGCTGGCCCAGGTGGGGCCGGACAATGTCATCACGATGAACATTCGCCCGGAGGTCACCACGGTGGAGCGCGTGGAGTCCATCACGCTCGACGACGGCACCACGGCGCGCGCGCCGGTCATCGGTCGGCGCGAGACGGACACGATGGCGCGCATCCGCGGTGGCGAGACGCTCGTCATCGGCGGCCTCGTGCAGACGAGGATCGTGAAGAATGTCGGCGGCATCCCGCTGTTGCGCGACATTCCCTTCCTTGGCCGGCTGTTCACCAAGGTGGACGAGCAGGAGCGTCGCAGCGAGCTGGTGATCTTTCTCACCCCGTCGATCATCGCGGGCCAACCGGCGCCCGCCCCGTAGCCGATGTACGAGCAGTTCTTCGGTCTCAGCGAGAAGCCGTTCGTTCTCACGCCCAACCCGCGGTTCGTCTTCTACTCGGAGCGGTACCGGGAAGCGGAGGATCAGCTGCTGTACGCCATCGCCCACGGCGAAGGATTCATGATGGTGACGGGGCGACCCGGCACGGGCAAGACGACCCTCTGTCGCGATCTGCTCGAGAAGCTCGACCGCACGCGGTATCGCTCGGCGCTCATGTTCAACCCGTTCATGAACGGCATCGAGATGCTCTCCACGCTGCTGGGAGAGTACGGGGTGTCGATGCCGCCCACGGCGACGCGCAAGCAACTGCTCGACTCGCTCAACAGCTACCTGCTCGCGCAGCTCGCCACGGGATTTCGCTGTGTCGCCATCTTCGACGAGGCACAGCACCTCTCCACCGAATTCCTCGAGCAGATCCGCGTCCTCTCCAACCTGGAGACGGACAGCGAGAAGCTCATCCAGATCGTGCTCGTCGGGCAGCCGGAGCTGCTCGAGCGGATCCGCACGCCAGCCATGGCGCAGCTCGACCAGCGCGTCTCCGTGCGGTGCACGCTGACCGACCTCGATGAGGGAGAGACCGACCGCTACATCCATCACCGGCTCTACATCGCCGGCGCGCGTGGCCAGGTGCGCTTCGACCAGCGCGCCGTGCGTGACCTGCGCGCCGCGTCGCAGGGCGTGCCACGCGTGATCAATCTGGTGGCGGACCGCGCACTGCTCGCCGGGTACGTGGCGCAGACCCACGAGATCGGACACGAGGAAGTGCACAAGGCGGTGGCGGCCCTGCGCGGCGAGGACGCCAATCTCAACACCACCGAGCGTGCCGCGGCGATCGACCTGCGTGGCGTGCGTGGCGCCCGGCGGGTCGCGCTCGCCGCAGCCGTCGTGGCGGCCGTGACGGTGCTCGCCGGAGCGGGATACGCGCTGTCCCGTGGACGCGTGACGAGCACTCCCGAGGCCTTGTACTGGCGTGCCACGATGGCCCGCGATCCGGCCGATGCGCGGCAACTGTTCGAGCGGCTCGCCACCGGGCATCCGCGTGCCGCGCGCACCGAGGAAGCGCTGCTGCATCTCACCGAACTGGACATGGCTCGCGGTGACCGGGCGGCGGCGTTGGAGCATCTCGCTCGACTCCGTCGTGATTTCCCGCGCGGTCCGCTCGCCTCGCGGATCGGGCTCTGGACCGCCAAGGTCCATCTCGCCGGCGGCGATACCGCGGCGGCCTGTGTGGCGCTCGCGGCGGGAACCGGCGCCGATGTGGATCTCGTGCGGCGCCAGGGCGCCGAACTGTCCGCCACGTGCGCGGCACGCCGCGCCACGGCTGCTGCCGGCATGGCGAGCATCGCCGAGCCGCCGTCCGACACATCGGTGATGCCGGCGGGAGCAGCGATGCCAGTCAGCCCCGTCAACACCTTCTCGCTCCGTCGCGCGCCTACCGATTCCGTCCCGCTACGCCGTCCGGCAGGCTCGCCGTGAGTCTGATTGCCGACGCGCTCAAGACGGCGCAGCGCGAGGGCCGCAAGGGAGCCGGTCCTACGCCGGCCGAAGTGCGCGCCACCGAAGGGTTCTTTGCCTACCGGGAGCGGCCGGCGCCGCGGAAATCGAGCTACGTGATGTACGCGCTCGGCGGTGGCGTGGCCCTGTTGCTCGCCGCCGCCGTCAGCTACTTCGCCCAGGGCATCAAGCCGGAGCGGCTGAGCGTGCCACGCAGCGAGCTGCCGCCGGTCCCGCCCGTGAGCGAAGGCAACGCGGTGGCGCGGACCATTCCCATTCCCGCCGACGACACGCTCGGCGCGCGCAGCGCCATGATGCAGTTCGACGCGAAGGCCGGTGAGCCGCCCGCCGGGGAGTTCTCGCTCGAGCGTCCGCTCACGGCCATGACTCCCCCGCCCGCGTTCGACGAGTCCTTCAGGCATCCGCCCATGGCCAGCAGCGTATTGCCCGCCCCGGTGCTCGACAGCGTGGCCGTCGCCCTGGTCAGCGGGCCAGCCAGCGCGGGCACCGGGGTCGCTGCGCTCACGCCCGACAGTACGCCGGCCGCGCCGCGCGCGCGCGTCCGGCGGCCCGGAACACTTCGCATCACGGTTGAAGGGGGTAGTCCGAGCCGCGTCGTCAGCACTGTCGCCCAGCAGGCCCTCGACGCACAGCGGCGTGGCGATGCCACGCGCGCCCGCGATCTGTACACGCGGGCCATCGCGCAGGGGGGAGGTTCGGCCGAGTTGTACAACAACCTCGGCGTGCTGGATCGTGGCGCGGGAGATCTGGCGGCGGCGGCGGAGCGATTCCGGAACGCGATTGCCGTGGATCGGAGCTACGCGCCAGCATGGAGCAATCTGGGGATCGTGATGGACGCGCTCGGCAAACGGCCCGAGGCGATCGCGGCATTCCAGCAGGCACAGAAGATCGACCCCACCAACATGGCCACGAAGCTCAACCTGGCGTTGCAGTACCGCGCGATCAGCGCCGCCAGCGAGGCCCGCCGACTGGTGGATGAAGTAGTGCGTGGCGCGCCAGAGTTTGCCGAAGGGCATTACGCCCTCGGCCAGCTCTACGAGGATGCGGGCGACCGGGGCAATGCGATCGTCCAGTACAATCTCTTCCTCAAGACGGCCGGCACTCGCCTGCCGACCGCGAGCAGTCTCGTGCGGCAGCACATCGCGCAGCTCTCGGCGGCGGCTCGATGAGCGGTCGTTACCGGTACTCCGTCGTACATCCCGCCGGCGCGCTCCTGGCGCTTTCCGCCGTCGTGGGCTGTCGGCAGCGGACGGCGCCGAGGCCATCCCCAGCGCCCTCCGTGACGGTCACCGCGCTCCCGTCGCTCCCCGCCGTACAAGTCGCCTCCGCCCCATCGCGCGCCGCGCCGCGAGGCACCAGCGCGCGCGCCGGCGCGCCCGAGAAGCGCATCACGCTCTCCGCCACCAATGCCGACGTGCGATCGCTGCTGCTCGCCATCGCGTCGCAGGGGAACGTGAACCTGGTGCTTTCACCCGACGTGGTCGGACGCGTGAGCGTGGTGCTCAACGACGTGCCGGTGTCCGAGGCACTGCGCCGCGTGCTCACCGAGGCCGGCCTGGGCGTGAATGCTCGAGAAGGCATCACGCTGCCCTGGGATCCCACCATCGTGTTCTATCAGCTGCCCGTGAACGTGGATCTGCTGACCGTGGAGGGGATCATGGCGCGCTACGGCGTGGGACGCGGAATCGCCGAGACGATACTGGACTCCAGACCGTTGCGGCGGCCCTGATTGAGGCGGGCGAGTAAGTGGTGCACGGCGCGAGGAGGCGCGGACAAGTCCGCGCCTCCTCGCGCCGTGCACC
>JBKJIY010000045.1:0-20729 GCA_046598315.1 Gemmatimonadaceae bacterium | reverse complement strand
ACGTGTTACGCACCCGTTCGCCGGTTACCCATTGCTGGGCCCCCGTGACTTGCATGTGTTAAGCACGCCGCCAGCGTTCGTCCTGAGCCAGGATCAAACTCTCCAAGAGATTTTGATGATAAGCTCGCCGAACGCGACCTTCAGACGGATCCAAAGGATCGCGTCCGGAATCAATTTCGTGAATTAATCTCTCGCCGCAGCACACGAACGCCGCGGCTCAATCGAGAGCCATCGCACGATTTCACACACTCGATTGTCAATCAGCTTGGTGCCGGTCGTTTTTCGCTCGGCCCCCGGTGTGCTGGGGAAGTCAGAATCTAGTGGCGCCGCCACGAAGTTCAAGGGGGAAAACACCGTTTTCTTTGGCCACGCGGCACGTCGGCCACCGCGCGCGACATCACGTCCGCATCACGCGCGAATCACCCGCCACGGCACGCGCCAAGGGGCACGGCGACTGACTCCGCCGTGCCCCCGAGTTCCGCCCGCGCCGAGCCGTCCCTACTCGTCGAACGGCTTCCCCGGCCGAGCATCCTCGTCGTCGTCCTCGCCGTCGAGGTCGTCGTCCAGATCGACGAGCTCGTCATCCTCGTCGTCGAGGTCATCGTCGTCATCCTCATCGTCGTCGTCGTCGTCGTCCTCGTCGTCATCATCGTCATCGAGGTCGTCGTCGTCGAGATCGTCATCCTCGTCGTCGTCGAGGTCGTCGTCGTCGACGTCCTCGTCCGCGAGATCCTCCTCGTCGTCGACTGGCGACAACGAGAGTGAATCGACCGGGGCGGCGAGGAAGCCGATCGATTCCGTGATCTCGAACAGGTCCGGCATTGCGGTGCTCTCCGTGGGGAGTGAGTTGGGATGACCGGGCGTGGGCAGCTTACGAGACCCGCTCCCGCTTGGCTTCGCGTGAGATCTTCTTGCGGTCGCTCTGACTCAACATCCGCTTGCGCAGGCGGATCGACTGGGGCGTCACTTCGATCAGCTCGTCGTCCTCGATATACTCCAGCGCCCCTTCCAGCGTCAACTCCCGGGGCGGTTCGAGACGAATGTTCTCGTCCGTCCCCGTCGTGCGCATGTTGCTCAGCTTCTTTTCCTTTGTGGGATTCACGTCCATGTCGCCCGGACGCGAGTTCTCCCCCACGATCATCCCCTCGTACACCGGCTCGCCCGGCGACACGAACAGGGTCGACCGCTCCTGCAACGCCGCCAGAGCGAACGCGATGATCGTGCCGTTCTCCATGGACACCAGCGTGCCCCGGAGCCGGGTCGCCAGACCGCCCGCCCACGACCCGTACTCCATGAACCGGTGATGCATGATTCCGGTGCCGCGCGTGTCGGTGAGAAACTCCGACCGGTAGCCGAACAGGCCGCGCGCCGGGATGCGGTACATCACCCGCGTCATCCCCTGCCCCGGGCTCTTCATCTCGATCATCTCGCCACGCCGCGGTCCGAGCTTCTCGATTACCGCACCCAGGAACTCCTCGGGCACGTCGATCGCCAGCTCCTCGTAGGGCTCCAGCCGCTCGCCGCCGAGTCCCGACTTCAGGATCACGCGCGGCCGCGACACCTGGAACTCGTACCCCTCGCGACGCATCGTCTCGATGAGGATGGACAGGTGCAGCTCCCCGCGCCCGCTCACCGTCCACGTGTCGGTGGAATCTGTGTCCTCCACCCGCAGCGCGACGTTGCGCTCCAGCTCCCGGTACAACCGGTCCTTCACCTGGCGCGAGGTGACGAACTTGCCCTCCTTGCCGGCGAAGGGCGAGTTGTTCACGAGGAAGTCGACGCTGATGGTCGGCTCCTCCACGGCGATGCCCTCGAGGCGCTCGGGGTGCTCCATGTCGGTGACGGTGAGCCCGATCTCCACGTTGTCCAGGCCGGCCAGCGACACGATCTCGCCCGCCGTCGCCTGCTGCACCTCGATGCGCTCGAGCCCCTCGTACACGTACAGCTTGGTGACCTTGGCCTGATCGCTTTTCAGCGTCGTGTCCATGGGCAGCAGCAGCACCTGGTCGCCCACCTTCACCGTCCCGCGCTCGATGCGGCCGATGGCGAGCCGTCCCAGATACGGCGAGAAATCGATGGTGGAGATGAGCATCTGGAAGGGCGCGGCGGCGTCGCTCGGCGCTTCCGGCACGGCGCTCAGGATGGTGTCGAACAGCGGGGACAGGTCCACCGGCGTCACCTCCATGTCGAGCGTCGAGACGCCCTCCCGCGCCGAGGCGTACACGACCGGCGCGTCGAGCTGGGCCTCGTCGGCCTCGAGCGCGATGAACAGGTCGAGCACCTCGTCATGCACGCGCATCGGATCGGCGCCGGGGCGGTCGATCTTGTTGATGACGATGATGGGCGTGCGGCCCAGCTCGAGCGCCTTGCGGAGGACGAAGCGCGTCTGCGGCATCGGCCCGTCAAAGGCGTCCACGACGAGCAGCACCCCGTCCACCATGCGCAGGATGCGCTCCACTTCCCCGCCGAAATCGGCGTGGCCCGGCGTATCGACAACGTTGATCTTGGTGTCCTTCCACCGGATCGACGTGTTCTTGGCGAGAATGGTGATTCCACGTTCGCGCTCGAGCGGGTTGGAATCCATCACCCGCTCGGCGACGACCTGATTTTCGCGGAACGCTCCGGACTGGCGGAGCATCTTGTCGACGAGGGTGGTCTTCCCGTGATCGACGTGCGCGATGATGGCGACATTACGAATCTGCATAGCCCGGAAATATAGCCTAACCTCATGCGGGTAAACAAGCTGGGCCATGGGCGCACTTGACGCGCGACGGACTTCGCTGCAGCATCAAGGCGTACGCCACCCTTGCAGGAGGTGTCCGATGAATCACCAGAATGACCCCGCCCACGAGCAGTATCCCCACGGCCGCGGTTACGGGCATGACTACATGCGCGGCGGCGAGGTGTTTGGCGGGTATGGCTATGCAGCGCGCGACGAGTACGCACGACCCCGCGGAGAGCTCGGGACGCAGCGCGTCTCGGCATCGTCCGAAGACGAACCGCAGCGGGGAGACGACGAGAAGCGATGAGGCGGCGGTGAGGACCGCCAGGTAGGCCACTCAGCCGGATCGATGCAGCGGGGCGCCCACCGGCGTCCCGTTTTCGTTGCCAATCCGGGTGCGCCGAGCTCTGACTAGCGCTTGCCGCTCGCGGCCGCCGCGGGCTTCGTCCCACCCGCCGCGCCCGGATCCTCGGCGAACGACGTGTCCAGCCCGCGCGCCTTGATGGCGCCGAGGAACATCGTCTTGTCCACCGCCTTGACATAGCCCTCGGCGGGCTCGATCGAGCCGTTGTCCACCAGCTCCAGCAGCGCGTCGTTGAGCGTGACCATGCCAAGCCGCTTGGACGTCTGCATCACGGTGGGAATCTGGAAGGTCTTGCCCTCGCGGATGAGATTCGTCACCGCGGGAATGGAGAGCAGCACCTCGCGCGCCGCCACCCGGCCGCCCCCGATCTTGCGGCAGAGGGTCTGCGAGATCACCCCCTTGAGCGACTCCGCCAGCATCACGCGAATCTGCGCCTGGCGATCGGCGGGGAACTGGTCGATGATGCGGTCGATCGTACCCGCCGCGGTCGTCGTGTGGAGCGTGCCGAACACGAGGTGCCCCGTTTCCGCCGTCTCGATGGCGATGGCGACCGTCTCCAGGTCGCGCAGCTCGCCGACGAGAATGATGTCCGGATCTTCGCGCAGCGCCGCGCGCAGCGCGCTCTTGAACGAGTCCGTGTGCACGCCCACCTGACGCTGCGTGATGATGCAGCTCTTGTTGGGATGCACGAACTCGATCGGGTCCTCGATCGTGATGACGTGATCGGTGCGCGACCGGTTCACCAGATCCAACAGCGCGCACAACGTCGTGGACTTGCCCGAGCCGGTCGGTCCCGTGACGAGGACGAGGCCCTTGGTGAGTTGGCAGAGCTTCTGGACCTCGGGCGAGATGCCCATCTGCTCCACGGTGACCACCGTCGCCGGAATCTGGCGGAACACCGCCGCCGGGCCATTCCGCTCCTTGAGGGCATTGGCGCGGAACCGCGCGAGGCCCTCGATCTCGTAGGCGTAGTCGGTGTCGTTGGAGTTCACGTACTCCCGCCGGTTCCGCTCCGGCATCACCGACCGCAGCATCATCTCCAGCCCATGCGGCTCGAGGACGGGCTGATCGAGGCGGGCCATCTCGCCATGCAGCCGGATGATGGGAGGCTCGCCGCACCGAAGGTGCAGATCCGACGCCCCCTTCTGCACCATCATGCGGAGCAGGCCATCCAGAGTCGCGCGGGCGGCGCCGCTCCCGCTGAAGTCGTTGATCGCGTCCACGTCCTCGCGCGCCGGCGCGGCGGCGGATGCAGCGGACTCCGGCGCGGCAGCGACGGCGGCGGCGGCCGCGGGCCGCGGGATCGCGGGCGCGGGCGGTGCCGCCGCGGCGGGCGACGGCTCCTGCTCTGGCATGCGCGTTTTCACCGAGATGCGCTCGCGCTCGCGCGTCGCGTCCATCGTGACACGGGCCCGCCACCGCTCGCCGTCGCGCGTGGCATTCACGGTGAATGCGCCATCCTCGGATACGTAGCCGAAGCTCGCGTCCTGTCCCGCATCCAGCGAGGCCATCGCGGCCGCGGGCGCGATTTCCCGCAGCAGCGCGACCACCTGGGCGCCGGAGAGTGGCGTCTTGCTCACCGGCCGCGGCGCGCCGGCGATCTCGAGTTCGGCAACCTCGCTTTCGTCGAGTCGCAGCGCGTTGGCGCGATGACTGACCATGGCGGACAGGAGACGATCGAGCTGGGCCATGATGCTAGTTGACGGGACGGGCGTAGGCGATGTGCGCGCGGCTCACGAGGTCAAGACGGTCGCTGGCGAACAGGGCAACAAACCGCAGACCGCTGGCATTCAGGAAATCCACGAGGCGCGGCTGGGTATTGCGGAGCTCGGGAAAGATCGAGCCGGTGCGCACCGTACCGTCCGCCAGCGTGAATTCCACGTGCATCCCCACCACCCCGCGCTCCATCACGTCATCGTCGGTCGGCAGCGCGGTCGACACGACGGAGATCTGGCACTTCTGCACGAGCACCACGTCGTCGGTGGCGAGGCCGAGCGCCAGAAAGTCGTCGTCATCATTGAGCACGTCGAGGGGCTCGGCCGGCCCGGCCCGAAAGGGCGCGATCGCCGGGATGAAGAGGTCGCCAGCCAGCTCGCGACCGTTGGCCAGCGTGACATTCACCGGGTGCCGCACCCTGGCAATTCGGTAATCGCTCATGCAGACAGTGTCGGACGCGGTGCGAGGCGCGTCAAGCGAGGCGCGTCCAGCAGGATGCGAGTGGCGAGGGCGACCGACAGGCGATTAGGTTCCCGCCGTGATCGGACGTCTGCTCGCCATCGTCGGACTGCTCGCCCTGAACGGCTTCTTCGTCGCGGCGGAGTTCTCCATCGTGCGGTCCCGGCGCTCTCGCCTGGAGGCGATGGCCCGTGGCGGCGACGCCAAGGCGCGGCTCGTCCTCAAGGCAACGGCCAATCTGGCGCACCTGCTCTCGGCGGGCCAGTTCGGCATCACGCTGGCCAGCATCGGCATCGGCGCACTGGCCGAGGAGGCGCTGTCGCACGTCATTGCGGGACGGCTGGGCGGCATCTCCACCCCGCTCCTCACGATCACCAGCACGACGATGGGCACGATCGTCGCCCTCGCCATCGTGACGTACGGACACGTGGTGTTCGGCGAGCTCGCACCCCGCTCGGCGGCCCTCAATCATCCGGAAGAGGTGGCTCGCTGGCTCGTGCCCCCGCTGCTCGTCTTCGCCTGGATCACCTCGCCGTTCACCTGGCTGCTGAACCACTCCGCCGCCTTCGTGCTGCGGCTGTTCGGCCAGACGTCGGTCGCCGCCGAGGAGAACGTGCACTCGGCCGAGGAGCTGCGCATCCTGGTGGAGCAGAGCCAGGAGACCGGCGCGCTCGAGCGGCAGGACGCGGACCTCATCGAGGGCGTGTTCGAGTTCTCGGAGAAGAACGCGCGCGAGGTGATGACGCCGCGCACGGCGATCGATGCGCTCGACGTGGGTGCGTCCCTCGACGAGGCCGTGGAGCTCGTCATCCAGACGCAGCGGTCGCGGTACCCCGTGTACGAAGAGTCCATCGACAATATCGTGGGACTGCTGCTCGCCAAGGATCTGCTGCCCGTCGTGCGCGACCGGCCCGAGCAGTTCATCGTGGCGCGGCTGATGCGGCCCGTCCATGTGGTGCCGGGCTCGCGCGAAGTGGAGGAGGTGCTCTCCGACTTCAAGCGCCTCAAGGAGCACATGGCCGTGGTGCTCGACGAGTACGGTGGCACGGCGGGCATCGTGACGATGGAAGACCTGCTGGAGGAGATCGTCGGCGAGATCCTCGACGAGCACGACGATCCCGAGCCGGCGGCCGAGCCGAATGTCGGCGAGGATGCCACGATCCCGGGCTCGTTGAACATCGGTGAGCTCAACGAGCGCTTCGGACTGGATGTCCCCGACGACGAGTACACGACCATCGGCGGCTACATTTTCGGCGCGCTCGGCCGTCTTCCAGTGGGCGGTGACCGGGTGTCGGTGAGCAACGCGGTGTTCACCGTGCGTACGATGGACGGACGCCGCATCGAACTGCTCGCCGTGGACCTGCATTCGGCGGGGGACCGCCGGGGGAAGGCGCGGGGGGGGTGAACGGCGGGCGGTTTTCGGTTTACGGGTTGCAGCAGCGACGCGTAACCGACCACCGACGGTCGTTCACCGTCCGTTCGCGATCCCCGCGCAGAGCAGTATCGCCTCGATCATCGACGACGGGTCGGCGATGCCCTGGCCGGCGATGTCGATGGCCGTGCCGTGATCGGGTGAGGTGCGCGGGAATGGCAGGCCCAGGGTGACGTTCACCGCCGAGCCGAAGGCGGCGACCTTGATGGCGGTCATGCCCACGTCGTGATACGGCGCGATCACGGCATCGAAGGCACCGCGCATCGCTCGCACGAATACCGTATCGGCGGGAAAGGGGCCGGCGATCCCCGCGGCGCGCGCGGCGGGGGCAAGCAGCTCGTCGTCCTCCGTGCCGAATCGCCCGCCGTCGCCCGCGTGCGGGTTCAGTGCGCACAGCGCGATGCGCGGGTGGGCGATGCCGAACCAGTCGCGCAGGCCGTCGCGCGTGACCTGCGCCGCGCGATGGATGGCGTGGGCGGTGAGGAGTCGCGGGACGTCGCGAAGGGCGACGTGGGTGGTCGCCAACACCACGCGCAGGGGATTGGAGGAGCCGGCGGCGGCGCGGGTCGCCGCGAGCATCATCGCCACGTCGCGCCCGGTGCGCGCGGCGAGCAATTCGGTATGGCCGGGGTAGTCGAATCCTCCGGCGAGCAGCGCGTGCTTGTCGAGCGGCGCGGTGACGATCCCCTGCACCTCGCCCGCCAGCGCGAGATCGACGGCCCGGTTCACGGCAAGGCCGGCGAGCTCGCCCGCCCACGCTGGCGACACGTTCTGCGACGTCCACGTCCCGACCTCGACGTCCACCCTGACGGCGGTGCCCGAGGGCCCGACGACGACGAGCTCGGCGGCGGCCTGCACGCGCGGATCGAGCCGCGCCGCGGCAACGATCTCCGGCCCGATCCCTCGCGGATCGCCGACCGAGACGGCGAGGCGCGGCCGACGGGCCATCAGCGAGCCGGTCGCCTCAGGGCGTCGTTGCGGGGGCGACCGGCGGCGCCAAGAGCACGAGGCCCTCGGTGCGCACCGACACGTAGCTCTGCTTGCGCAGCGTCTCCATCAGGCGCTTCACGCCGCCCTCCTCCGCAAGACGACTGCGAAAGCGCTCCTTCACCTCGGCCAGCGTGAGATCGCCGCCCGACTCCACCGTGTTGAGCTTGGCGACGACGATCTTGACCGGCGTCTCCGGCGTGCCCCCGATCTCGAACACAGCGAAGTCGTTCGGCCGCTTGTCGGCGAATCCCTGCTGGTACGCGGACGGCAGCTGCGCGCGCGGGAACGGCGTGAGGAGGGTCGTCTCCTCGCCGCTCAGATAGTCATGATGCTTCTTGGCGAGCGAATCGAACGCGGCGCCGGCCTTCCACGCCGCCGCCACGCTATCGGCCTCGAGCCGCGCGCGACGCACGTCCGCCGAATCGACCGCGGAGGCAATGAGGATGTGGCGCGCCTTCACCTCGCCCGCCTGCACGCGGTCCACACGGATGACGTGATACCCGAAGGCCGTCTCGATCACCGGACTGAGCTTGCCGGGGGGCAGTGCGAACATCCACCGCTCGAACTCGGGCACCATCTTGCCGCGACGATTCCAGCCGAGGTCGCCGCCATTGTCCCTGGAGCCAGGATCCATCGACTCGCGCTTGGCGAGCTTCTCGAACTCCGCGCCGGTGTTGAGCTCCACCAGGATGGCATCGGCCCTGGCCTTCGCCGCCGCTCTGGCCGCCGCGGTGGGCTTGGGTGCCACGATGATCTGGCGCCACGATACGGACGATTCGCGCTTGGGCAACGCACCCTTGCTGCGGTCGTACGCCTCCTGCACGTCGGCGTCGGTGACGTTGGCCTGCACCATCTTGCCCTCTTCCCGGAGCTTCCGGATGGTGCGCGTGATCGTCTCGCTGCGCTTCACGTTGTCGGTGAGGAAGCGCTTGTATTCCTCGGGCGAGCCATAGCCCGCCTTGGAGAGCTCGCTGCGGTACTCGGCGTCGCTGCTGAAGCGGCCGCGCACATCCTTCACCTGCTTGTCCACCGTGTTGACCACGTCGGCGTCGGGCACCTCCACCTTCAGATCCTTCGCCTTGGCGACGAGGAGCTCCTCGTCGACCAGCTCGTTGGCCACCCCTTTCACGAAGAGCATGAACTCCGCGCTGTCGGTGGGAATGCGCACCTGCTCGCCGCGCTTCTGAATGACGCGCTCCTGGAGCGCCGACTGCGTGATGACGACATCGCCCACGATGGCGACGACGCGGTCGAGCGGAATCGACTGCACCGTGGCGCCGACGGGCTGCGCAGCGGGCGCGGGCGTCTGCGCATGCAGCGCGAGGGGGGCGGCGGCGACGAGGCCGGCGACGGAAAGAAGGGAGTGGAGGCGCATAGGCTTGAAATACCCGCGGCCCGGCCTTGAAGGTCCGGGCCGCAAAAGTTGCGGATGGAGCGAGCGCTCCATCCGCGTGAGTTACGGCTTGGCCGGCGCGGGCGCCGGCATGGGAACGGCGCTGGGCGGTGCGCCGGCGCCAGGGGCCATCGCTCCGGGCAGGGGCACGGCCGACTTTGGCTGCGAGCGTGCGCGCGCCGAGTCCGCGCTGAGACGCGCCTTGCCGGCCGTCTCCACTGCGCGATCGATGCTTGCCGGATAGATCTTGCCGTCGAACTTGTTCAGCAGGACGATCTGCAGGGGGGTCGGCACGGGCAGCGGCTGCACCTCGCCGGCCATGATCTTGTCGAGGAACGCCTCCACGCGCGAGGCGGCGAGCTTCTCGCGATCCTTGGTGGACTTGGCGCTGTCGGCGAGCGCCTGCGGCGTGACGCCCAGCGCCGTCCACGCCGCCGTCACCACCTGGCGGAAATCGCGATTGAGGGCGACCAGCTCTTCTGCGTTGAGCCCGACCTTGGCGCTGTCGGCCCGCTTCAGGAGCACCTCGCGCTGCGCCATGTTGGTGACGTACTGCTTCACGAGCGAATCCGGCGCCGACTGGATCTGCTGGGAGAGGCGAGTCGCCTGCGGCGATGCGAGCAGCACCATGGCCAGCCGGCCCGAGGTGAGCGCGCCGCCGCTGAAGGTCGCGACCACGGTCTTGTCGTTCCGATGCTCGAGGGGATCCTTGGCGAGCTTCTTCAGCGAAGCCGCCGCGTCGTCCTTGAGGGTGACCTTGGCCTGCGCCTGCGCCTGTGCGATGTAGGTGCTCTCGGCGACCTGACGGATCCGCCCCGACGCCTGCGCGGCGTACTGCCCCTTGGCCTGCTCCCAGGTGTTGCGCTGCACGATGTGATACCCGAACTGCGTCTCCACGAGCGGCGAGATCTGGCCGGGCTGGAGCGCGGCGAGCGCATCGCCGAACGGCTTCACCATCATGCCACGGGGAAACACGCCGAGATCGCCGCCGTTGGCCGCGGAGTTGTCCTGGCTGTTCTTCTTGGCCATGGCGGCGAAGTTGGCCGCGGTCACCTGCGCCCGCACTGCCGTGGCGCGCTTGCGCACGGAGTCGCGCACCGCCGGGGGCGCGTTCTCCGCCACGGTGAACAGGATGTGACGCGCGGAGTACAGATCGCCCTTGGCCGCCAGATACGACGCCTCGCTCCCGGAATCCTGGGGGAACTTGGCGGCGACGCCTTCCATGAAGCGGCCGAGCTTCGCATTCTCGATCATCCCGCTCGCCGCGGCCTCGATGGCCCTGGTGTCGCCGAGCGAGTCGCCGCGCGCTGCCGCGAGGGCGAGGAGCTGGTACGGCACCCAGAGGTCGCGCGCGACGATCGTGGCGACGTCCTTGTTCACCGGCACGCCGATCTTCGACTTGCCGATCAGGTCGCTGAGGCGGGTGACCGACAGCTCCTGCCCGCCGGCCTTGGCGACGACGTCCACGTGAGCGGTGAGCGCATCCTTGAGACCGCTGCACGCGGTCAGAGCGGTGCCGCAGAGGGCAATGACGACGAGCGAGGAACGATTCATTGGAGAGGCTATCAACGAGAAGATGAGGCGGGCGTCAGACGACCGCACGCAATGCGCGCACGAGCCCGTCCAGGAGCAGGGCGCCCCCGAGCCGCGTGAGCTTGAGCGACAGCGGGTGCGCGCGACGCACTTCCGCCTGAAACTGCACTTCGTGGAACGCCGCGGACAGCCCCTTCATGCGCGGGACCGCGGAATCTCTAAAGGTAATGCGGGCCTCCTCGCCGCGCACCAGGATCCCCTCGATCCCCAGGTGGCCGCCGAGAATGCGCAGGAACGCCATGGCGATCATGGCGTCGGCGGGGGCGGGCAACGGGCCGAAGCGGTCGCGCAGCTCCTCCCGCAGCGCCTCGATCTCCTCGGCGCGGTTGAATCGTGCCAGCCGCTTGTACACGTCGAGCTTGGATTCCTGCGCCTCTATATAGTCGTCCGGCAGATACGCGGGGATGTCCATGGAGACGTCGGCCGGCTGCGACCGGGGCGCCGCGTCGCCGCGCATCAGCCGCTGCACCGTCTCCTCGAGCATGCGGAGATACAGATCGAAGCCGACGGCGTGCACGTGCCCCGACTGCTCGGCGCCCAGCAGGTTGCCGGCGCCGCGCATCTCCATGTCCTTGAGCGCGATCTTGTACCCCGCCCCCAGTTCCGTGTGATGCTCGAGCACCTGCAGCCGGCGCTCCGCATCGGGGTCCACCTGATCGGGCACCAGCAGATAACAGTAGGCGCGGCGGTGCGAGCGGCCCACGCGTCCGCGGAGCTGGTAGAGCTGGGCGAGGCCGAGGTGGTCGGCGCGATTCACGAACATCGTGTTCGCATTGGGCACATCGAGCCCGCTCTCGACGATGAGCGTGGAGACGAGCACGTCCACCTCGCCGCTCACGAACTGGTGCATGACCTGCTCGAGCTCGCGCTCCTTCATCTGCCCGTGTGCCACGGCCACGCGGGCGCGAGGCACGATGCGGCGGATGTGGTCGGCCTGCCCCACGATCGTCTCGATCCGGTTGTGGACGAAGAACACCTGCCCTCCGCGGTCGAGCTCGCGCGAGATTCCCTCGTCGATCAGGCCGTCGTCGCTCGGCTCCACGAAGGTGAGCACGGGCGAGCGGTCGCGCGGCGGCGTCTGCATCAGCGTCATGTCGCGCAGGCCGGCGAGCGACAGATGCAGCGTGCGCGGAATGGGCGTGGCCGTGAGCGTCAGCACATCGGTCTCGAGTTTCAGCTGCTTGAGCCGCTCCTTGTGCTTCACGCCGAAGCGATGTTCCTCGTCCACGATGATGATGCCCAGATCGTTGAACACCACGTCGGCGCTGAGCAGCCGGTGCGTGCCGATGACGATATCCACTTTCTTCTCGGCCAGCTCCACGATGACCGCGGCCTGCTCCTTCGCCGTCTGGAACCGGCTCATCACCGCCACGCGGATGGGAAAATCCGCGAGGCGCTCGGTGAAGGTGCGCGCGTGCTGGTCGGCGAGGATCGTCGTGGGCACGAGCACGGCCACCTGCCGGCCGCTCTGGACGGCCTTGAACGCGGCACGCACGGCGATCTCCGTCTTGCCGTAGCCCACATCCCCGACGAGGAGCCGGTCCATGGGGCGCGTGCTCTCCATGTCCGTCTTCACGTCGGTGGTGGCCTTGCGCTGGTCGGGCGTGTCCTCGAAGAGAAAGCTGCTCTCGAGCTGCCGCTGCCAGGGCGTGTCGGGCACGTGCGCGGGACGCGCCGCCACCTTGCGACGCGCATAGAGCTCCAGCAGTTCGAGGGTCATCTCCTGAATCGCGGCGCGCGTGCGGTCGCGCTGCGCGGTCCACCGCTTGCCGCCGAGGCGGTGGAGGCGCGGCGGCGGGGCGTCGTCGTGGACTTCGTCCGCGCTGCGATAGCGCTCGAGCTGGTCGATGCGGTAGAGGGGCACGTTGAGGCGGTCGCCGCCCTCGTACTCCACCACGGCCACCTCGATCGTGCTCTGCTTCACGAAGATCGTCTCGAGGCCGCGATAGATCCCCACGCCGTGCTCCAGATGCACGACGTAGTCGCCAAGCTTGAGGGCCAACGAGTCCACGCCGCCGCTGACGTAGCGGCGCGCGCGTCGGACGCGCCGCTCGCGCCGAAAGATCTCGTGATCGGTGAGCACGCGGAGCCCGCGATCGCGATCGCCCGGCGGGAAGACGAAGCCGCCGCCGAGGGCGCCGACGGTGAGCGCCGCGGGCGATGGATCCCACGTGTCCTCGTTGAGCAGCTCGTCGAGGCGCTCGCACTGGCCCTCGTTGTCGCAGAGCACGAGCGTCGGGACGCCGTCGCGGACGAGCTTGCGCAGGCGGCGAATGTCGCGATCGATCGGTTCGGGCACGCGCAGAGGGAAGACGAGCTCCGCCTCCTCGGCGGTGGGATCCACCAGCCGCAGCGCGCCGAATGTGGCCATCACGGAGGCGGCGATCTCGGGCGTGTCGAACAGCTCCTCGCGCCCGTCCACCGCCTCGCCCCGGCGGCGCGCCAGATCGAGATGGTGCTCCGCCTCGTCCCACGTGCGCCGCAGCTCGGGCAGCAGGTGCGCCCCGGTGGGATGCACCACGAGCGTATCGGGGGGAAAGAGCGCCGACACGCTGAGCCGCTCGCCGGCATTCACATCGTCCTTGACCTGGCCGTCCACCGGCAGCACGACGGCGAGGTCCACCGTGCGCGTCGACCGCTGCGACGAGAGCTCGAAGTGGCGGAGGTCCACGACCTCGTCGCCCCAGAACTCCATGCGGACCGGGTCGGTCATGCCGAAGGAATAGACATCGAAGATGCCGCCGCGCAGGGAAAACTGCGCCACGTCCTCCACCATGGGCACGCGCTCGAATCCGATGCGCTCCAGGTGGTCGGCCAGGTCGCGCGGACGGCGGACGTCGCCCTTGCGCAGCTCCAGACGGAGATCGGCCAGCGCGCCGGGCAGACGGGTGCGTTCCAGCAGCGCGCGCGCAGTGGTGAGCAGCACACGGATCTCGCCGCGTCCGAGCCGCTCCAGCGTCTCCACCCGCTCGCCGGCCACCTCCACGTGCGGTTCCGCCTCGCCAAATCCCTCGCGCGGCGGATACAGCGCCACGGGCGTCTCGTCCAGCAACGTGTGCAGGTCGGCGAGCAGACGTTCGGCCTGCGGCACGCCGTCAGCCGCGACGACGATGAAGCGGGTGGGCAGCCGGCGCGCCAGCGCCGCCACCAGCGTTGCATCGGCCGATCCTGGCAACCCCGCCATGCGCAGGGTCGCGCCGGGAGCGGGCAGCGTATTGATGAGACGAGCGAACGCCGGCAGGCGTTCCATGGCGTCGAGCAGACTGGGAAGCGACACTAGGCGGCAGAAGAGCGAGAGGTGCGTACGGCGATCGATTCCGCCGCGAGAAGCAACAGGGCCAGCACGAGCAGCGGCGTGACGGCGGGACGGCGCGTGCCCCCGGCGAACGCATCGCGAACCCACGCGCCCGCCGAGCGCGTGCCGCGCCCACGCGGGCCGGCGAGGCGACGTGCGAGGCGGTCGGTCGATTCGCGGCGCAGCACCGATTCCTCCGGCGGCGCATTCACGACGAGCGCGCCGACGCGACGTCCGGCGCGCTGCACGAACCATACACCGCGTTCGTCCGGCGCGTCGATGCGCCCGCTGGCGGCGATCCGTGTGCCACCGCCGGCGCGTTCGATCGCATCCGCTCCGGGCGGAAGCAGCACGGACATCCGGGGCGCCGCCGCGATCGGCGCGCCCGCGTCTCCGGCGGGCGCGCCCAGGCGGAGCGACAGCATGTCGACCAGCCAGGGGAGAAATGCCGCGCGCACCGGCAGCGATGTCGCCGCCGGATCGAGGCGGGAGGCGGCGAGCACGTATCGCTCGCCAGCCACGATCCACGGCTCGCCTCCCGCGGTGCTCAGCGTATCGCTGGCGGCGCTGCCCTCGCGCACGAGCGCATAGCGCTCCGTGACGCTCGTGCTCCCCAGGCGGCCGCCGCGCACAATGGCCGGCGATCGCACCACGGCGCCGTAGCGCCATGGGACGCCGAGCCGCGCGAGGGCACGGTTCGCCGCGCCCAGGCGAACGGGCTCCGCCGGCGGCAGGATGAGCGCGGGCAACGAGGTCACCATGTCGGCGGCGGCGATGCGCACCGCAGCATCCCCAGCGCCCGCCGCCGCGCGTCCATCGGCGATGATCGCGCTGATTGCCGTCGCCGCGAATGGGCCGGCCGACGCATCGACCGTCACCATCGGCGGCGCACCCACCCAGATCGCGCCGTAGCGCACGTCGTCGGCGGGAAAGTCGTCCGGCTCCAGCTCCACGCGGAGCGCCTGCCATCCGCGCTCCGGCGGCGTCGCACGCAGCAGCACGGGATCGCCCCGGCCCGCGGCGCCGCGCGCGATGGTGCGGTCGCCGAGCAGCACACGATACGACACCGTGTCGCTGGCGTCGATGCGGGCCACGATGCCGCCGCGCGGCGTCCATCGCACGGGATCGGCGTCCACGGCGAGCACGGCGCGATTGGTCGGCGGAGCGCCGCTCGGCACAAGGAGCGCAACGTCGGTGGCCACGCGCGGGGCGTCTCGCCAGGCCGTCTCCTGACCATCGGTGGCCACCGCGACGACCCGCGCCGGCAGCGCGCTGCCCTGCACCGCGGCGCTCGCGCGTCGAAGCGCGAGCCCGAGATCGCCGGCGCCCTCGGCGGGGACGACGCGCGCGATCTCGGCGAGGAGCGCGTCGCGCGTGCCGCGGCGCAGTCGTCCATCGGCCGTCGTCAGCCACAGCTCGTCGGCCGGCGAGGTGGCCTCGACCAGCATTCGCGCCGCGTCGCGCAGCCGGTCGACCACCGGCGCGCCACCGACGACCGCCGACGTGGAGAGCGAGTTGTCGAGCACCACCGCGATCGCCGTGGGCCCATGCCCGACGCCCAGACCGCCCACGAGCGGACGGGCCGCGGCGAGGACGATGGCGAGGAGGAGGACGACGCGCAACAACATGAGCAGCAGGTTGCGAATGCGCAGCGACCGGCTGTGCTCCTGCTCGGCGCGTTCGAGGTACCGCGCCGCGGGAAAGTCCACGCGGGTGCCCACGTTCCGGCGCAGCAGGTGCAGGAGGAGCGGGACCGCCGCCGCACCGCCCAGCAGCAGAAACCAGGGCGCCAGAAACGTCATGGCCGTCGCTGGCGCGCGTCGAAGGCACGGCGCAGCACGCCGGAGTACGGCTGATCGGTGAGGGTCAGCTCGTAGCCCGCTCCCATCGCGAGCAGCCGGACGCGCCATTCCTCGATCACCTCGGCCACCGTGCTTCGATACGCGGCGCGCACGTCGGCCGCCACGGCGGGCACGGAGAGCTCCGACTCGGGATCCGTGAATCGCGCTTCGCCCGTCATGACGAAGTCGCGCTCGGCGGGATCCATCACATGGAAGACCGTCACGTCATGGCCCGCGGCGCGCAGGCCGCGGAGCGCGGGGAGCACCGCTTCGGCATCCACGAGCAGGTCGCTCAGGAGGATCACCATCCCTCGGCGGGTGACGAGACGCGCCGCCTGCAAGAGCGCCGCGCCAAGATCGGACGCGCGCCCGCCGCCCGGCTCGGCGAGGGCGGCCAGCAGACGCCGCCACTGCGTGGTGCGTGCGCGCGGCGGCACGCTGGTGCGCACCACGTCGTCGAAGCGGATCAGTCCCACGGCATCGCGCTGGCGGAGCAGCAGGAGGGCGATCGACGCCGTGAGCTGCTCGGCGTAGGCGCGCTTGGTGAGCCGCACGCCCGCCGGCGCGCCGCGCCAGTCCATCGACCGGCTCACGTCCAGCACGATGGTCGCGCGGAGATTCGTCTCCTCCTCGTACTGCTTCACCACCCATCGGTCGGAGCGGGCGGCGACCTTCCAGTCCACGTACCGCAGGTCGTCGCCCGGCTGGTACGGCCGAAAATCGGCGAACTCCACCGAGAAGCCCTTGCGGGGCGAGCGGTGCAGTCCGCTGAGGAAGCCATCGACGATCCAGCGCGCGGCCACCTCGAGATGTCCGAGTGCGGCGAGCGCGGCCGGATCGACAAGGTCGGCGCGGGACGTGGACTCCATAGGGAACGCGCAAGGTAGACAGCGGGCGGCGCGCGATGCAATGCGGCCGGAGGTGCGAGCGCTCCGCTTTGATCGGCCGCGAGCTATATTGAAGGGCTGCATACAGTTCTCGCCCCGACCCGCGCCGCCGTGAAGCTCGATCACATCCGCAACTTCTGCATCGTCGCCCACATCGATCATGGGAAATCCACCCTGGCCGATCGTCTCATCGAGGAGACGGGGATGCTGCAGAAGCGTGAAATGAAGGCGCAGGTGCTCGATACCCTGGACCTCGAGCGCGAGCGCGGCATCACGATCAAGCTCAACGCCGTTCGGATGTCCTATGCCGCGCGGAACGGCCAGGAGTACGAGCTCAACCTGATCGACACGCCGGGCCACGTGGACTTCACGTACGAGGTCTCGCGCTCCCTGGCCGCCTGCGAGGGCGCAATCCTCGTGGTGGACGCGAGTCAGGGCATCCAGGCCCAGACGCTGTCGAATCTCTTCCTCGCGATGGACGCGGGGCTGGAGATCATCCCCATTCTCAACAAGATCGATCTGCCCGGCGCGGAGCCGGAGCGACGCGCGGCGGAGGTGGCCGACCTGCTCGGCATCGACGCCGACGACATCCTGCGCGTGAGCGCCAAGGCAGGCATCGGCATCGCCGAGCTGCTGGAGCGCGTCGTGGAGCGTGTCCCCGCCCCGGTAGGCGATGCGTCGGCACCGCTGCGCGCCCTCATCTACGACTCGTATTACGACAAGTACCGCGGCGCCATTCCCAGCGTGCGCGTGGTGGACGGCGTGATCCAGAAGGGCACGAAGATCACGTTCGGTGCTTCCGAGTCGGTGTACGAGGTGGACGAAGTCGGCTACAACCAGCTGCGACAGGTGACGACTGACTCGCTCGGACCGGGCGAGGTGGGCTACGTGGTGGCCAGCGTGCGCTCGGTGAGCGAGACGCGGGCCGGGGACACGATCTTCGACGCACTGAACCGGGCGGCCGAGGCGCTGCCGGGATACCAGGAAGTGCGCTCGTTCGTGTTCGCCGGCATGTACCCCACCGACACCCAGCAGTACGAGACGCTCCGCGACGCGCTGGAGAAGCTCAAGCTCAACGACTCCTCGCTCAACTACCAGCCCGAGACGTCCACCGCGCTCGGCTTCGGGTTCCGCTGCGGCTTTCTCGGACTGCTGCACATGGAGATTGTCCAGGAGCGGCTCACGCGCGAGTTCGACCTGGATCTCGTGCAGACCGTGCCGAGCGTGGAGTACAAGGTGTTCAAGACCGATGGCACGATGGAGCTCGTGGAAAATCCGGCGCTCATGCCCAACAGCGCCGTCATCGACTACATCGAGGAGCCGTACGTGAAGGCGCGCATCATGGCGCCCGCCGATTACATCGGCCCGATCATGACGCTCGGCAACGAGCGGCGGGGCGTGTACAGGAACATGACATACCTCGACCAGTCGCGCGTGGAGTTCGACTGGGAGTTTCCGCTCGGCGAGATCATCCTGGACTTCTTCGATCGGCTCAAGTCGATCAGCCGCGGCTACGCGTCGCTGGACTACGAGATGCTGGAGTATCGGGCGAGCGATCTCGTGCGGCTCGACATGCTCATCAATGGCGACCCGATCGACGCGTTCAGCGTGATCTGCCACACGGACAAGGCCTACGACTGGGGCCGCAAGATCGCCGACAAGCTGAAGGAGCTCATCCCCCGGCAGCTCTTCGAGGTGATCATCCAGGCGGCCATCGGAACCAAGGTGATCGCACGCCAGACGGTGAAGGCGGTGCGCAAGGACGTGCTGGCCAAGTGCTACGGCGGCGACATCAGCCGCAAGCGCAAGCTGCTGGAGAAGCAGAAGGAAGGAAAGAAGCGGATGAAGCAGGTGGGCTCGGTGGAGATTCCGCAGGAAGCGTTTCTGGCGGTCCTGCAGGTCGACTAGCGGAGCGGCGCCTCACGTGCCCACGTCGCTCGTCATCCAGACGTCGTTCCTCGGGGACGCCGTGCTCACCACGCCCCTGCTCGCCCAGCTCGCGCGCCGCGGACCGGTGGACGTGGTGACGACGCCGGCGGCGAGCGGCCTGCTGCGCGGCCATCCGGCCGTGCGTCGCGTGCATTCGTACGACAAGCGTGGCGACGATCGCGGCATCGCCGGCTTCTTTCGCCTGGCGGCGCGACTGCGGGCCGAACGGTACGATGTGGCGTTCCTGGCGCAGGGATCGTGGCGCAGCGCGGCGCTGGCGCTGGTGTCGGCGATCCCGATGCGCGTCGGCTTCGCCACCTCCGCCGGACGCCTGCTGTATACCAGGCGTGTGCCGTACCGCGACGACGTGCACCACGCGGCGCGGCTGCTGCTCCTGGCGCGGCCCAACGGCCGCATTCCGTCGTCGTCCGAGCTGCGTCCCTCGCTGGTGCCAGGCCTGGCGGAGCGCGCCGAGGTGGACGCGCTCCTCGCCGCGGCCGGGCTGCGCGCCGGCGAGCCGCTCGTCGCGCTGGCGCCGGGCAGTGTGTGGGGAACGAAGCGATGGCCCTACTACGCGGAGCTCGCGGCTGAGCTCGCGGCATCGGCGCGCATCGTCGTCGTGGGCGGAGCCGACGACGCGGAGCTCGCCGCGGCAATCGTCCACGCGGTCCCCTCGGCAATCGACGCGGCAGGGCGGCTCGGTCCCCTCGCCTCGGCCGAGCTGGTGGGACGCTGCGCGGGCATCGTCACCAACGACTCCCTGCCGCAGCACCTGGCGTCGGCGATGGCCACGCCAACGCTGGCGATCTTCGGTCCCACGGTGCCAGACTTCGGGTTCGGTCCATTGTCGCCGCGCTACGCGGTGGAGGGAGAGGAGACGCTGCCTTGCCGCCCGTGCGACCGGCATGGACCGCAGCGCTGTCCGCTCGGGCATCATCGCTGCATGATCGACATCGCGCCCTCCCGTGTGGCGGAGCGCGCCAGAACTCTTTTCTTCCACCGGGACGCTCCCGCATGACCTCTGCTGCGCGCGATCAATTCATCATCGGCGTCGACCTCGGGGGCACCAACATCGCGGCCGGCGCACTGAGCGCCGACGGCGCCAGGCATGTCGCGATGCAGAGCATCCCCACCAATTCGCTCATGGGCGACGAGGGGGTGGCGGCCCGCATCGTGGATCTGGTGGGCACGGTGATGGACGACACGATGCGCGAGACGGGCGCTCAGCGGACGGACTTCATCGGCATCGGGGTGGGCGCGCCGGGCCCGCTCGATCGCGCGCAGGGCATCGTGCTGGTGGCGCCGAATCTTGGCTGGAAGGATTTCCCGCTCCGCCAGCGCGTCCAGGACAAGCTCGGCCTGCCGACCACGCTGGACAACGACGCCAACTGCGCGACCTTCGGCGAGTGGTGGCAGGGGGCGGCGCGTGGGGGCCGCGACGTGGTGGGACTCACCATCGGCACGGGCATCGGCGGGGGACTCATCCTCAACGGCGCGCTCTATCACGGTGCCACCGACATGGCCGGCGAGGTGGGGCACACGACGATCGACCTGAACGGCCGCCACTGCAAGTGCGGCAATTACGGCTGCCTGGAGGCATATGCGTCGGGTCCCGCCATCGCCACGCGCGCTCGTGAGGTGCTCGTGCGCGAGGAGGGGGAATCGGCGATGCCCGGCATGGTGGCCGGCCGGCTGGAGTCCATCACGGCGCAGACCGTGTACGACGCCGCCGCCGCGGGCGACGCCGTGGCGCACGAGATCGTGCGCGACACGGCGCGCTATCTCGGCGTGGGTATCGCGAACCTGCTCAACATCTTCAATCCGGACACGGTGGTGGTCGCGGGGGGGGTGACGGCGGCGGGGGATGCCTTGTTCGTGCCGATGCGCGCCGAGGTGCGCCGTCGCGCATTCAGCCCGGCCGTGAAGGCGGTGCGCATCGTGCCCGGCGAACTGCTCGGCACCGCCGGCGTCATCGGTGCGGTGGCCAGCTTCAAGCAGCAGCATCTCGGCCGGGTGTGAAGCTCCCGAGTGATGGCGAGGGCGCGGCGGGCGACGCTCCGCCGCTCAAGCGGCGCATCGGCGTGATCGGCACTTTCGTCTGGGACGTG
>JBKJIY010000069.1:0-5745 GCA_046598315.1 Gemmatimonadaceae bacterium | reverse complement strand
CGTGTTCTCGGTGATGCTCTTGTCCTCGAACTTCACCTTCCGTGTGACCGGATCGAGCACGACGTTCTCGAGGATGGTGCCGAACATCTGGGTGGTGCGGTAGATGTCGGGCTCGTTCTCGGCCGAGAGGTTGATGGCCTTGGCGTAACAGCCGCCCTCGAAGTTGAACGTTCCGTCGGGTGCCCACCCATGCTCGTCGTCGCCGATGAGCGAACGCGACGGATCCGCGGACAGGGTGGTCTTCCCGGTGCCGGAGAGACCGAAGAACAGGGCCGTATCGCCGGCCGGACCGATGTTGGCCGAGCAGTGCATGGAGAGCACGCCCTGCTTGGGCATGTAGTACTGCATCACGCTGAACATGGACTTCTTGAGCTCGCCGGCGTAGCGCGTGCCGCCGATGAGGATCATCCGCTGGGCGAGGTTGAGGACGATGAACGTTCCCGTCCGCGTGCCGTGCCGGGCGGGATCCGCCTGGAACTCCGGCGCGTGCAGGACGGTGAAGTTCGGTGCGAAGCCCGTGAGGTCGGCGCGCTCCGGACGGATGAACATGTTGCGGACGAACGCCATGTGCCATGCGTTGGGCGACACGTAGCGCACCGACAGGCGGTACTTGGGGTCGGCGCCGCAGTACAGATCCTGGACGAAGAGCTCGTCGCGCTGGTCGAGGTACTGCTGCACGTCGGCAAGCAGGCTGTCGAACTGCTCGGGTGCGAGGGGCTGGTTGATCTTCCCCCAATCGACGTCGCCCTCGCTGCTCGGCTCCCGGACGACGAACTTGTCGTTGGGCGAGCGGCCGGTGTGCGGGGCCGTGACGGCCACGAACGGCCCCATGTCGGCAAGCTGTCCCTCGGCACGGCGAATCGCGTGCTGAATGAGCTCGGGCGCGACGAGATTCCAGTGCACCTGGCCAGAGGGGGCCAACCCCTGGGCGGCGAGCGCCTGGTTCACGTCCGTCATGACCTGCGGTTTCGTCTGTGTCGCCATTGCTGTCTACCCTCGGGTGAACGCGGGACCCGCGCGGACGCGCGCGGGTCCGCTCAGAGTTTCGAGAAAATCGTGGCGGTACCGCCCGACGCGGCAAATGCGGGCTCCGCTGACTGGGTGCGCTCCTGCGCGTCGACGACCGCGACCGCGGCCATGTTGACGATGTCCTGCACGTCGGCTCCGCGCTCCAGCACGTGCACGGGCCGGCGCATCCCCACGAGAATGGGTCCGATGGCCGTGGCGCCGCCGAGATGATGCAACAGCTTGTAGGCAATGTTCCCCGCGCTCAGATTCGGAAAGATGAGCACGTTCGCCTGCTCCTTGAGCGGACTGAACGGATAGTCACGCGCGAGGATCTCGGCGCTGAGGGCGGTGTCCGCCTGCATCTCGCCCTCCACGACGAGCGTGGGGTCGCGCTGTTTGAGCAGCTGCGCTGCCTTCGCCATCTTCTCGGCGTCCGGATGCTTCACGGAGCCGAAGTTGGAGAAGGAGAGCATGGCGATGCGCGGCGTCACTCCCATCGTCCGCGTGATGCGGCTCGCTGCGAACGCGATCTGCGCCACCTGCTCGGCGGTCGGATCGATGTTCACGGTGGTATCGGCGCAGAACACGACGTGCCGCTCGGTCACGAGCATGTACATGCCGCTCACCAGCTTGGCGCTCGGATGCGCGCCGATCACCTGCAGCGCGGGACGGATCGTCTCGGGATAGTGCATCGTCACGCCGGACAGCAGCGCATCGGCGTCGCCGCGCGCCACCATGCACGACCCGAAATAGTTGCCGTTGAACAGTTGCCGCCGCGCTTCGTCCAGCGACAGGCCTTTCCGCTGGCGCAGCTGCCACATGAAATGCGCGTACTCGTCACGCTTCCCGGACGTGGCCGGATCCTCGATCGTGATGCCGTCGAGGGAGATGCGCTGCTCGCTGGCGATGCGCGCGATGGTCTCGCGGTTGCCCAGCAGCACGGGATGCGCGATGCCGTCGTCCACGAGGATCGCCGCCGCGCGCATGATCTTGGGCTCCTCGCCTTCGGGAAACACGATCCGCCTTGGATCGCGCTGGGCGCGATTGATCAGCCCGCGGATGATGCCGCGCGCGCGGCCGAGACGGAGCTCGAGCTTTTCGCGGTAGCCCTCGAGATCGATGAACTCGCGCGCGACCCCGCTCGCCACCGCCGCCCACGCCACGGCGGGCGCCACCCAGAGGAGCACGCGCGGATCGAACGGAAAGGGGATGAGATAGTCGGGCCCGAAATGCACGTTGCGCAGTCCGTACAGCGCGGCCACGGAGTCGGGCACGTCCTGCTTGGCCAGCAGGGCGAGGGCGCGCGTCGCCGCCATCTTCATCTCCTCGTTGATCTCCGTGGCGCGGACGTCGAGCGCACCGCGGAAGATGAACGGAAAGCCGAGGACGTTGTTGACCTGATTGGGGTAGTCGCTGCGTCCCGTGGCGATGATCGCGTCGTCGCGTACCTTCCGCACCTCTTCCGGCGTGATCTCCGGCACCGGATTGGCCAGTGCGAAGATGACCGGACGCGCCGCCATCTGGGCCACCATCTCGCCCGTGACGGCGCCGGCCACGGACAGCCCGACGAACACGTCGGCGCCCACGAGTGCGTCGCCGAGGGTGCGCGCCTCCGTGCGCGCCAGGAAGCGCGCCTTGTAGGGATCCATGTCCCCCTCGACCCGACCCTCGTGGATCACGCCGGCCCGGTCGCACAGGAGGATGTGCTCCCGCTTCACGCCCAGCCGCACGTAGTGCTCCGCCGTGCTGATCGCCGCCGCGCCCGCGCCGGAGAAGACGACCTTGACCTGCGCGATGTCCTTGCCGACGATCTCCAGCGCATTGAGCAGCGCCGCGCCGGAGATGATCGCCGTCCCGTGCTGGTCGTCGTGGAAGACGGGAATGCCCATCGTCTTCCGCAGCGTCTCCTCGATGTAGAAGCACTCCGGCGCCTTGATGTCCTCCAGATTGATCCCGCCCACGGTGGGCTCGAGCAGCTGGCAGAACTTGATGACGTCGTCGGGATTCTCCGACCCGACCTCGAGGTCGAACACATCGATGTCCGAGAACTGCTTGAACAGGTTGGCCTTGCCCTCCATCACCGGCTTGCCGGCGAGCGCGCCGATGTTGCCGAGGCCGAGGACGGCGGTGCCGTTGGTGACCACGGCGACGAGGTTTCCGCGCGACGTGTATTTGTAGACGTCGTCGGGATTCTCCTTGATCGCCAGGCACGGCTCGGCGACACCAGGCGAATAGGCCAGCGCGAGATCGCGCTGATTGTTCAACGGCTTGGTGGGGACGACCGCGATCTTGCCGGGCCGGCCGCGGGAATGATACTCGAGAGCTTCGTCGCGTTTGGTCATGGAGACCCTAAAGGTAGCGCGACGAAGGGAGCAGGTGGACCCCTCGCCGACTCCCCCGAACCGGGGAATGGGGCCGGGGGCGCGGCACTTCGCTCCGACGCCCCCGCGCGCCCTGTCCCTAGAACAGCAGCCGGTACACCAGGGCCACGTTGCGCCCCGGGTTGAAGGCGAAATTCTTGATCCGGCTCGACGCTTCGCGATACTGCGCGTCGAACAGGTTGTCGGCGCGCAGGGTGAGAGAGCTGAGGCGGCCCGACGCCGTGAAGCTGTAGCCCACGCTCACGTTCACGAGATCGTACGCGTGCGTGGCCACGGCGGCGGGGTCGTCCGTGGCCGCAGCGCGCGGCACCCGGCTTTGCGCGAACGCGTGGCGGTACTCCCCGTCCAGCGTGAATCGCGCGCCGTCGTACCGCGCCAGCCCGCCGATACGCGCCGGTGGCATGTAGGGCAGGTCGCCGCCGTGCACGAATCGTCCCCGCAGCCCGTCGCCCATCACGCCGAGCACGGTCCGCGGCACCACCTCCACCTCCACGCGCCCCTCGACGCCCCGGATCGTCGCGTCCGCCTGCGAGAAGCGATTGAGGGGCACCGTCGACGTGCCGCTCCCGTCGCCCACGATGGTGTCGCGCACGATGGTGGGCGCGATGTAATTGTGGATGCGGTTCACGTAGCCGGAGATCTGCGCCGTGACGCGGTTGTTGCCGGCGCGCAGGACGGCGTCAAAGCCCTGGTTCGTCTCGGACCTGAGCTCGGGATTGCCCACGTCGTAGGTGCCGGCGGCGGCATGGAAGGCGTTGGAGAACAGCTCCTCCACCGTGGGCGCGCGGAAGGCGCGCGCAGCGCTCAGTCCGAGGGACACGTCATCGGCGAGCGGCACGTTCACACCGATCGAGCCCGAGACGTTGTTGAAGTCGAGCGAGCGGCCGCGCCCGAACTTGGCGTCGCCGGTCTTCGAGACGATCCTGTACACGTCGTAGCGTCCGCCGAACTGCAGCCGCGGCGCGCGGGAGTGGGGGTCGCGTGCGGACGTGAGCGGCACCTCCTCGTACACGAAGATGCCCGCGCCATTGCTGTTGGCGGCTGGGGTCAGCGCTTCCTCGCCCGTCGCCGAATATTGGCGAAAGGTACCGGACACGCCGACGGCGCCCGCGACGCGCCCGAACTGCGTGCGCCCGAGCCCATCGAGCGTCTGCGTCCGCAGCTTGAAGCGCGTGCCGACCGCTCCCGTGCGCTCGATCTCGTCGTGCCCATAGCGCTGCGCCGTCCCGTTCACGCGCAGCGACGTGAAGATGCTTGGTGGCGAGGCGAGCTCGGCCCGCCCGCTCAGCTCGTCGCGCGTGCCGTCGATGCGCGCGCCGTCGTTGTCGGCGGAGGGCAGCCCGTAGTCGAACGCGTAGCGCCGATAGAGCAGCCCGGCGTTGGCGGCGGAACCCACGTAGCCGAGGCCGGCCACTCCCGAGTAGTTATTGAAGTAGGAGTTCGGCAGCTCGAGCCCCTTGCCCATGCGCAGATTGCCGCCGCGCCGGCCCTCGCCGCGCCCGACGATGGCCAGCGTGGAGGACACGGGCACGGTCACGCCGACCGCCGTGGCGGCGCCCGGTGTCGCCGACTCCGTGGAGGCGTTCACGTAGCCGTCCACATGTTCCGGGATGGATGTGGGCAGATCGTTGGAGATCACGTTCACCACGCCGCCGAGCGCGTTGTTGCCGTAGAGGAGCGACGCGGGCCCGCGCACGACCTCGATCCGCTGGGCCGTGAGCGGGTCGATCGACACGCCGTGGTCCGAAGACGTGGACGCCAGATCACCGGCGCGCTGGCCGTCCTGCAGCACGAGGATGCGCTCGCCGGTCAGTCCGCGGATGACTGGTGACGAGGCGGCAGGCCCGTTGTACCGCACCGAGATGCCCGGCTCGTTGGCCAGCGTCTGCGCCACGGTGCCGCTGAGATTCCGCGACAGCTGCGCCGCCGAGATCTCCGTGCTGGACTGCGCGACGTCGCGCGGATCGGTGCCGATGGGCGTCGCCGTCACCTGCACGGCGCCGAGCTGCGTGATCGCCGTGGCGCGCGACAGCGTGATGCGCACTGTCACCTCCGGCCCGTCGGCGCCGACGACGACGTCGGCGTGACCGGGCCGGTAGCCGAGCAGGATCGCGGTGAGATGGTAGCTGCCGGCGGGCAATCCGGCGAAGACGAAGCGGCCGGAGTCGTTGGTGACCGCGACGCGATTGAGCTGGTTGACGACCACCTGGACGTCGGCGATCGGCGCGCCCGCGCTGTCGGTCACGACCCCGCGAACGGTGGCCGCGGGCACGCGGTAGGTGGCGGCATCGGGGACGGCGAGGGCACTGGCCGCCACCTACCGCGTGCCCGCGGCCACCGTTCGCGGGGTCGTGAC
>JBKJIY010000042.1:0-14983 GCA_046598315.1 Gemmatimonadaceae bacterium | reverse complement strand
CCTCGCTCATCGGCCTGACCACGATTCGCGAGGCCTCCTCGTTGAGGATCTGGTCCACGATCCCCTGCACGATGCGCTTGATCTTCTTGATGTTGGGGCTGCGCCCGATGCGCACGGACGTCATCAGGTCCTTCGTCACCGCCACGGACTGCGCGTACGTCTTCTTCGCGACCTCCTTGGACTTGGCGCGCGTCGCGTCGTCCTGCGCCTGCTCCATCGGCTCCCCGATCTCGAAGACGCCCAGCTCCTGCTGCTTCAGCTTCGCGGCGAGGACCTGGAAGCGCGCCGCCGGGGGCTCGTTCGCCTGCACGAGCAGCAGCGCCAGAAAGCGCTGCCAGTCGCGCAGGCCGGGAACCTCCCGCAGGTGCAGCGAGCCGACGCCACTCCCACGGAATACGGACAGCAGATGACTGAAGCTCGCATAGTTGTCGAGGTCGAGCCGAAGACGCACGGAGTTGATGAAGACGAACTCGCCGGACACGCGGATCTCCAACTCCTGCTCGATCTCGATGAGATCCGCGGCAATGCCGTTGAGCTCTTCGGCCGAGCGCTGCACGGCGGCATTCTCGAGGGGATACAGCCGGATGGCGCGCAGGGCGGTATACAGCGCGAGGATGAGATTGCGTCCAGCACGGCGGACGTACGCGTCGCCACTCGCCTCCGGCGGCTGCGACACCTGCATCGTCTGTCGCGGCGAGTGGGCCGGCGTGGGCCGCGGATAGGAACCCGTGGAGCCTCCGCGGCTCACGGCGCGCCTCCGCGCAGCGCGCGATTGACGGCATTGCGCACGACCACGTCCTTTTCGCTCGAGGCCTTGCGCAGGGATTCGAGCGCGGCGGGCGAATTGATGCGCCCGAGCGCCACGGCGGCGCACGCGCGCAGCTCGGCATCCTCGCGGCGCCCGAACAGCGATTTGCCGTTGAGCATCGTCTCCAGCCCGGCGACGCCGCCATCGCCGCACAGTGTTCCGTAGGCCTCGAACACGACCATTTTCTCCGTGAGATCGGCTTCACGGATGGACTTGCCCTTCACCGTCGCTTCCAGGCGCGCGAGCACGGGACGATAGCTCCGTGACTGCAGCGACCGGATGGCGGCTATGCGCACGTCGCGCTCACCGTCCTCGACGGCCCGCTCCAGCGCCTGCAGGGCGGAGGGCGAACCGATCTCGGTGAGGGCGGTGACGCACGCGATGCGAATCTCAGCGTCGCCGTCGGCAAGGACCTTGGCCACGGGTGCCACGGCGGCGGGCGTCCGGAGCGCGCCGGCGCGCTTGATGGCCTCCAGCGCGACATCCCGCTGCGCGGACAGGATGAGCTTCACGAGTTCTGCAGTGTTCTGGGCGGCGAGCCGGGCCGCCGCCTGCTCCAGCAGGGGCCGCAGCCGCGGATTCTGCAGGCGGCTGAGCCACTCCAGCACCGTGGACAGCGCGCCGGTACGCAGCTGCTCGAACAGTTCCAGGAGATCGGCCGAGGGAGGGAGCTCCGCCGACTCGTCGAGCGACTGCAGCAACTGCGTCAGCGCGTCCGCATTGCTGAGCCGCGCCGGGATCTGCGCGAGACGGTCGCGATGCTCCGGGAGCAGCTCCACGGCGCGCTGCGTGGCGACGAGCGACTCGCGGATGAGGTAGGCGACATTGTGGAACTGCCCAGCCGACAACATGTGCAGCATGAGGCTGTCGAGGGTCTCGCACACTTCATCGCGCACCGACGGATCCGGCTGCTGCTCAAAGATGTCGAGCAGCATCGCGACGACGTTCTGCCGGAGATCGGTATCGTACTCGCGACGGATCTCCTCCTGAAGGTACTCGATCTCGCGGTCGTCGAGGAAATAGAGCGTCCCGTCGAAATCGGCCATATTGACGACGCCAGGCTTGGAGCTCTGCATCTCCGCTTCGGCTTCGGCCTGGGAGTAGGCGATGCGCTGGCCCGCGACCCCTTCGGCACGGCCGTCGGCGTCGTCCGCCAGCGCCTCGCCGCCGTCGCCCAGGGGCACGGTGGCTTCCACGCCAAGATCGACATACCGGTAGCGCAGGAAGATGAAGTCTCCCTCCCACAGCATGGTCAGCAGATCGTCCTCGTCGGGCGACGCCTTGCGGATCCGCTGCAGGATCGTGAGGAGCTTCGGCAGCTCGCCCTCGTCGAAGCCGCGGAGAAAGCGCAGCTCGCGCACGCCATCCTTGAAGAAGATCCACGGAAGGCTGTCGTTGCTCCGCGTGCGCTCCTCCAGCACGGTCTCGCCGTGGAACTTCACCTCGCTCTCGGTGAAGCTCAGCACGAGCTCATCGCTCGACTCCCAGATCGGCAGAAAAGCGGCGCGCAGCGTGTCCTGCGCCGCCTGATACACCGGGTTGTTGGGGAGGTAGAGCTGATGCGCCCGCGCCGCCTTGCCGAACAATCGGAGCAGCTCCTCGACGAGCGAACGATCCACCGCCGCGGGCGCTCGCTCCATCGCCAGAGCTGGGACTGGGGCGGGCGGTGTGGGGGTGGTCACGTCCCCAAGATACCCATTTCCATCACCTGCGCCACGTCCTTGTCGCCGCGGCCGCTCACACACAGCAGCACCACATCCGAGGTTTCCCACCGCCCGCGTTCCCGAATCACCCACGAAACCGCATGCGCCGTCTCGAGCGCCGGAATGATGCCCTCCAACCGGCTCAACGCCTTGAAACCGTCCATCGCCTCGTCGTCGCGCACCGACACGTAGGTGGCGCGGCCGCTGTCCTTGAGGAAGGCATGCTCGGGTCCCACGCCGGGGTAGTCGAGCCCGGCCGAGATGGAGTGCGCCGGATGCACCTGGCCGCTCTCGTCCTGGAGCAGATAGCTCAGCGCCCCGTGCAGAACGCCCGGGCTTCCACGCGTGAGCGAGGCGGAATGGCGATCGGAGTCCAGCCCCTCGCCGGCGGCTTCCACTCCGACGAGCTCCACGCCCGCGTCGGGCACAAAGGCATGGAAGACGCCCATCGCGTTGGACCCGCCGCCGACGCACGCGACCACGCTGGCTGGAAGCTGCCCAATGCGCTCCATGACTTGCGCGCGGGCTTCGACCCCGATGACCGCCTGGAAATCGCGCACCATCCTCGGATAGGGCGCCGGACCAACGACCGAGCCGATGATGTAGTGGGTGTCGGTCACATTCGTCACCCAATCGCGGATCGCCTCGGTCGTGGCGTCCTTCAAGGTGCGCGTGCCGGCCAGCACGGGCACGACCGTGGCCCCCATGAGCTGCATGCGGAAGACGTTGAGCGACTGACGGCGCATGTCCTCCTCGCCCATGTACACCACGCATTCCAGCCCGAAGCGCGCGCAGACGGTCGCCGTCGCCACGCCATGCTGGCCGGCGCCCGTTTCGGCGATGATCCGGCGCTTCCCCATCCGCCGCGCGAGGAGCACCTGCCCCACGGTGTTGTTGATCTTGTGCGCGCCGGTGTGATTGAGATCCTCGCGCTTCAGCAGGACCCGCGCCCCGACCTGCTCGGAGAGCCGCGGTGCCTCGCTCAGCGGCGAGGGGCGGCCGACATACGTCGCGAGCATGTCGGAGAGATCGGCGCGGAAGCCGCCGTCGCGCTGCGCCGCCGCGTACGCGTCCTCGAGCTCCTCGAGAGCAGGGATCAAGGTCTCCGGCACGTACTTGCCGCCGAAAGCGCCGAAGCGGTCAGACGGGTGCAGGGCTGCGGTCATTCACTCACTCCACTGGCGCGCACGGCGCCGATGAACGCGCGGATTCGCGCGTGATCCTTGATCCCCGGAGCCGACTCCACACCGGACGAGACGTCCACCACGGTGGGTGAAACATAGCCGATGGCCTCGCTGACATTTTCCGGGGTCAGGCCCCCCGCGAGGACGATGCGATGACCGCGCTCCATGGCGTCGAGCGATTCTCCGAGCATTCCCCATGGAATGGTCACGCCCGTACCGCCGGCCCGTCCTGGCACCAGGGCGTCCACCAGCAGCGCATCTGCGGCGTCGGCCAGCAACTCGGCATCAGGCGGGAGCACGCCGTCGGCGGTTCTCACAGCGGCCCAGATCTCGAGGCCGGTGGCGGCGCGTACCGCGGCCACCCGGGCGGGATCACTCTCGCCATGCAGCTGCACCACGTCCAGCCCCACCTGCTGCGCGACGGCGGCGATGTCCTCCACCGTCTGGGTGCCGAATACTCCCACCTTGCGCGCGCGCCGACCCGACAGGGTGGCGCGCGCGTCGACAGGGGTGCGCTCGCGCGGCCCGCCGGCGAAGATGACTCCGAGATATGCGGCCCCCGCGGCGTCGGCGCTCTCTGCATCGATCGCCCGCGTGAGCCCGCAGATCTTCACCTCAACCATGCGTCGCTCGCGGTACGCCGGTCAGCGCGCGAGTCGCCGCCACCGGATCCGGCGACGCGGAGAGCACGGAGCCGACAAGCACGGCGTGGGCCCCGCACCTCGCGTAGCGCTCCACGTCCTCTCGGCTCCGGACGCCACTCTCGGCGATCGCCAGCACATCGCGCGGGATGAGGGGAATGATGCGGTCGCACGTGTCCAGGTGAATCACCAGAGTCTCCAGGTCGCGATTATTCACGCCGATCATCGTCGCGCCGGCGACGAGCGCCCGGTCCAGCTCGCCCTCGTCGCGCACCTCCACGAGGAGCTCCAGACCCAGCTCACGACCGGCGTCCATCATGCGCGGCAGCTCGTCGGGCCCGAGGGCGCGCGCGATGAGCAGAGCGGCCGAGGCTCCGAGCGCGCGCGCTTCGACGAGCTGGATGGGCGCGACGTGGAAATCCTTCTTGAGCGCCGCAAGGTGCAGGACCTGGCGAACGGCGACGAGATCCTCTGTCGAGCCGCCGAAATGCCGAGGTTCGGTGAGCACGCTCACGCCCGCCGCCCCTCCCTGGACATAGGCCCGTGCCTGGTCCACCGCGTTCAGTCCCTCGGCGATGGTCCCCCTGGATGGCGACCGTCGCTTCACCTCGGCAAGCACGCTCACATGGCTGCCGGCGAGCAGGGCATCGTGCATGGAGGGTCCCACGGGCACCTCACGCGCGGCGCGCACCAGTACGCCGCGGCGCGGCTCGAGCGCCGAGGCGCGCTCGAACGCTTCGCCGACAATGCGTCCCAGCGTGCCCTCGGGAGGGATCCAGCGAGAAGATGCTTGCACTTCGGGACTTATTCGGATATGCTATTCGGGTGTTGTTCGGGCGCGTCGCCAGACCGTCGCGCCCCCCCCGTGGTCGCCTCGGCCGCGAGCGCCATCCATATCGCAGGAGCCGCCATGCCGTTGACGAAGCGCCAACGCGAGATCTTAAACTATCTGACGATCTACTCCGAGCAACATGGCTATGCGCCGAGCTTCGAGGAGATTGCCGAGAACTTCAGCTACAATTCGCTCGCTACGGTGCATGAGCATCTGAGCAATCTCGAGCGGAAAGGCTGCATCAAGCGCTCATACAACGAGAGCCGGGCGATCGAGATCCTTCCCAGCGATCTGCTCCCCAGGGCGATCGAGCTGCCGCTGCTGGGCGCGGTGGCGGCCGGGGTGCCGATCGAAGCGATGGCGCATCAGGAATCGATCGCCGTCCCCGATTCCTTTGTCCAGCGCGGCGGCAATCACTATGTGCTGCGTGTTCGAGGCAACTCCATGATCGAGGATCAGATTCGGGACGGCGACTTCGTGGTGGTGAATGAGCGCCAGCGGGCCGACAACGGAGAGACGGTCATCGCGCTGCTGCACGGCAACTCGGCCACCGTCAAGAAGTTCTACCGCGAGCGGGACGGGCGCATTCGTCTGCAGCCGGCGAACGAGACAATGGCGCCCATGTACGTGCACGAGAACGACATCACCATTCAGGGTGTCGTGGTGGGAGTCATGCGCCGGTATTAGGTCGTCGGGCGACCGTCGCACGCAGGCGCGTGCTTCCGCGGGCTGTCCTGGGCAGGCTCACACGCCGTACGCCAGGCGGAGGCGCTCGAGCGCGCGCAACCCTGCCCCGCTTTCAATGCCTGCGCGCGCCGCGGCCACGGCATCGCCGAAGTCGGTGGGTCCGTCCGGCGCGACGTACAGGGCGCCAGCGGCATTGAGCACCACGGCGGCCACGGCCGTGGGCGGCGCCGATCCCTTCAACACTTCGAGGATCGCGGTGGCGTTCTCCATTGGTGGTCCGCCGGCCAGCTCCTCGACATGGCCGGGCCGGAAGCCATACCTCGCCGGCTCCATCGTCCACTCGTGGACAGCGCCGTCGCGAATCTCCATGACGCGCGTGGGACCGAGGGGCGAGATCTCATCGATGCCGGCCTCGCCATGCACGACGAGCGCGTGTGTGGACCCGAGTGCGCGCAGGGCATCGGCGATCAGCGGGACCCGTCGTGCATCTGCCACGCCGACGACCTGCCGGCCAGCGCCCGCGGGGTTGGCGAGCGGTCCCACGATGTTCATTACCGTGGGGATGCCCAGCTCGCGGCGCACGGGTCCCACGTGTTTCATCGCGGGATGCATGAGTGGCGCGAACATGAAGACGATGCCTGCGGTGCGAAGCGCGTGCTCCATCCGCTCCAGGCTCACGTCGACCGGCACGCCGAGCGCCTCGAGGACGTCGGCACTACCGCACTGCGAGGTGAACGAACGGTTGCCGTGCTTGGCGATGCGGACGCCCAGACCGGCGGCGAGCAGGGCGGCGCCGGTGGAGATGTTGAACGTGCCGATGGCGCCCCCCCCGGTACCGCAGGTGTCGACCAGCTCCTCCGGTCGCTCGGCGCGCAGTCTCACCATGGCGTCGCGGAGGGCGGCGGCGGCCCCCGCCACCTCCTCGGCGGATTCGCCCTTGACGCGAAGTGCGACGAGCAGCGCCGCCATCTGGGCGGCAGTGGCCTCACCCGCCATCACCGTGCCAAAGGCCGCCTGCGACTCCGCGGCCGTGAGCGAGCCGCCCATGGCGAGTTGGCGGATGGCATGCAGCAACGGCGGTACGGGGCTAGCCGACACTGAGCGTCTCCAGCATCCGTTCGGCGAGCCGCGACTGCGTGGCGACGAGCGCCATCACGAGCGCCAGGAGTCGCACGCGCTCGACATCCTCGTCGACGAAGATCCCGTGCATGGCGCGATTGGTGAGGTTGACGACGCCGACGAGTGCGCCATGATAGACGAGGGGAAAGCTGATGAACGATCCGGTCGTGAAGTATTCGTCGCGCAGGAGTGGATGCGTTTTGGCCTCCGTCACGTCCTGCACCAGCAGCGGCTCGCGCGACACCGCGACTTTTCCGGCTACCCCTTCGCCGAACTGGATGCGATGCCCGGCCGGCACATTCGGCGCGATGCCGCGCGCCGCGGCAAGGTAGAGTGCGTTCTCATCCGGCGCGCAGAGCAGGAGCGAACAGCGCTGGGCGCCCATGTCATCGCCAACGAGGGTCAGCAGGCCATTCACCAATTCCCGCGGATCGTCGGTGCCGGCGTCCAGTGTGAGGACGCGGTCGATCAGATACATCGTCCGCGTCTTCTGCCGCAATGACTCGCTCCGTCGATGCAGCTCGATGTGCGCCTTCTCCAGCTGGTCGACGGCTGCGGTCACCTGGAATTCCACGGCGTCGGCGCGGCGGGCCGCCTGCCGGGCATCCTCGAGGGCCCTGGCGGCCTCGCGCTCCAGCGCGACCAGCCGCTCGGGATCGGCGCCGGGCGCCGCGTCGGTGGCCCGGAACAGCTTCTGTTCGAGCAGCGCGAGCTTGCGCTCGTACTCCGCGTGCACGCGTTGGGTCACGTCTTCCAGCGTGTGCACGGCCTCCTGGCGCGCGTCGCGCTCCAGGAACCGGGCGTACGCCAACTCGAACAGCGCGGCGGAGGGCCCGAACCGTTCCGACGAGCGCGACCCGAAGAACTTGCGCGTCTCGTACAACACGATCACCGCCGCGAGTTGGCCGTCGAAGCGGATGCCACGGAGGGAGAGCCATCCCACGTCGGGCAGTTTCGCCAGAGCGAACAGCCCCGCGAAGTCGTCGGACTGATCAGCGAAGTCCACGAACGACCCGCCGGCCGCGATGGCCGCGCGTTCTGGCGCGGGGAGGTGATCGAATGTGGTGTCTATCCGTTGGCTCGCCGTGGCATCGCCGGCGGGAAGCACCCGCTCCATCAGCATGGAGCGCCGCGCATCGAAGCGCACCAGCGCGATCTGCGCGAAGCGATCGATCTCAGCCAGCGCATCGGCGAGCGCCAGCACGGCGGCATCGACGTCCGGGGAAACGCTGAGCGCGTGCGCGAGCGTGGCGAGGGTGCGAGGGGGCATCCAGCGGGAGAGAGGGCGCCGTCCGCGGGACGCGGCGGAGCAGAAAAGTGGACGCGGCGCGAGCGCAATGTCAATCGCGACAGCGAGGGCGATCGCGCGCGGCGCGCATGCCCCCCGGTCGATGTCGGCCGGCTGCATTTTGCTTGACACGATCCCCGCGCCGGCTAGTTTTTATCCGGATGGTCACGCGAACGCTGCAACTCGTGCTGCACTACGACGGCGCGGACTTCAGCGGATGGCAACGACAGCCCGACCGGCGCACCGTGCAGGGCGTCCTCGAAGCGGCACTGACACGATTGTGCGCGCAACCGATGGCTGCGCTCGGCTCGGGCCGGACGGATACGGGGGTGCACGCCCGGGGCCAGGCGGTGGGAGTGCGAGTGCCCGTCCGCTGGCAGGCGGCCGCGCTCAAGCGGGCCCTCAATGCGGTGCTCCCGCACGACATGTGGGTCGAAGCGGCCCATCCCATGCGCGATGAGTTTCACGCACGGTTCAGTGCCACCGGCCGTCACTACAGCTACTACGTGGGCACGGATGAGGCGTCGGCGTCGCCCTTCCGCCGCGGAACCGAATGGACAATGCTTCGTGCGATCGATCGGCACGCACTGGAGTCCGCTGCGGCGCTGGTGACCGGAACGCACTGCTTTCGGGCATTCGCCGTTCGCGGCACCGCGCCGGTGGGCGACGATCACCGCTGCAGCATCGTCTCGGCGCGCTGGCGGGACCGTGCGGGCGGCCTGTGCTTCGACGTGTCAGCCAATCGGTTCCTGCATCACATGGTGCGGTTCCTGGTCGGCACCATGATGCAGGTCGCCACCGGCGGCCGCCCGTCGGCCGATCTTTCGAGGCTGCTGGAGGCAGAGACGAACGACGACGTCTCGCCGCCGGCTCCCGCGCACGCACTCTTTCTCGACCGGGTCGACTACCCGGCGCACCTCTACCTCCCAGCGGAATGAAGATCTACCTGGCCTCCGCGCATGCCGACGACGTCGCCTGGGGCGCCGCGCATGGCCTGCTCGATGGCGTCCTCACCTCCCCCGCGCTGCTCGCGGAACAGGCGGGCCGCGACGCGCGCACGCACCTGTCGGAGCTCTGCCGGCTGGTGCACGGGCCGATATTCGCCAGCGTCCAGTCCGTGGACGCCGTCGGCGCGTACCGCGATGGCCGCGAGCTGGCCAAGCTGTCCGATCAGATTGTGGTGCAGGTCCCGCTGGTGGAAGAGACGCTGGGCGCGGTCCGGCGGCTGCGGGCCGATGGCATTCGCGTCGCCACCACCTTCGTCTATAACGCGGCGCAGGCGCTGGTGGCGGTCGCGGCCGGTGCGTCGAGCGTGATCGTCTCGCTCGCCCAGCTGGATGCCGCCGGCCACGACGGCGTCGCCACGGTCCGCGACCTCCGTGCCGCCTTCGACAGCTCGGATGCCGAGTGCGACGTCATCGCCCTCGATCCCGCGTCGCCGACGCAGTTCGCCGCGTGCGCCGTGGCCGGCGCCGATGTGACCGCGATGTCCCTCGATCTCTGCCGCGCGCTCCTCGTGCATCCCCTCACCGACCGCGGCGTCGACCAGTTCCTTGGCGACGTGGCCCGACTCCGCCGCACATGGCCGCTCAACTGATGCGCCGAGGCTCCGCCCTGTTCGCGACGATCGCTGCCGTCGCCTGCTCGAGCGCGCCCGATTCCTCGCACGCGCAGGGCACGCGGGCCGGGGAGCCGATTCCGCCAGTCGTCATTGCCGCGTCTCGCCGCACTGCGATCACCGAGGCGGTGGCGCGGGTGGCGCCGTCCGTCGTGACGATCCAGACCGAGGTGGTGCAGCGCGTGCAGGCTGATCCCTTCGACCTCTTCTTTGGTGGCGGGCGCTCGCAGACGCAGACGTCGGCCGGACTGGGCACGGGATTCATCATGCGACAGGACGGCGTGATCGTCACGAACGCGCACGTGATCGCCGGGGCCTCGTCGATTTCCGTGATGCTGCGCGACGGGACCACGTACACCGCCAGGACGGTCGGTACCGACGAGACGAACGACCTCGCGGTGCTGCGCGTGGACGCCAAGGACCTGCCCGTGGCTCCACTGGGCGATTCGGACAACCTGCTGGTGGGCGAATGGGCGGTGGCCATCGGCAATCCCTACGGCTTCCAGCTCGGCAACACCGAGCCGAGCGTGACGGCGGGCGTGATCAGCGGCGTCGGACGCAATCTCGTGGCGCGCGGCGAGGGCCCGTCGGCCTACTTCGACATGATCCAGACGGACGCCTCGATCAACCCGGGCAACTCGGGCGGCCCGCTGGTGAGCGCCGGCGGTGAGGTCGTGGGGGTCAACTCCTCCATCTACTCCACGAGCGGCGGCTCGATCGGCCTCGGCTTCGCCATCCCGATCAATCGGGCTCGGCGCGTCGCCGAGGACCTGCTGACGCACGGTCGTGTGCGCCGCCCGTGGATCGGCGTACAGCTGGAGCAGCCGCGGTCGCAGAACCCGAGGGACCTCATCTCGGGCGGCGCGACCGTGGGCGCCGTCACCCCCGCGTCGCCCGCACAGCGCGCCGGCATTCGCCCGGGGGATGTCATCGTGCGGTCGAGGGCGCGCACGATTCGCAACCGATTCGATTGGGAGGCGGCGCTGCTCGATCTTCGCGTGGGCGATGTGGTGCCCGTGGTCGTCCGTCGAGGGCGAGGCGAGGTGCCGGTGTCCGTCACGATCGCCGATCTGCCGGAGGTGAGCGCCCCCAAGGTCCAGGTGCTGCGCGAACTGGAGCTCGTGACACTGACGGCGGCCATCCGGGCCGAGCGGGGCTTCATCTCGAGTCGGGGCGCGCTCGTGTATGGAGCCAGCGAGCGCGTCGGTAGCGACCTGGGGATCGTGCCCGGCGACTTGATCGTGCAGATCAACCGAACCAGCATCGCCTCGGCGGAGGACGCATCGCGTGCGCTCGATTACTATGCGGGACGCGGGCCGATCCGCCTTTTTTACGAGCGACAGGGACAGATCTTCTCCACCGACTTCGTGATTCGATGACGGCGCACGATCGCTATTCGTCTCCGCTCGCCGAGCGATACGCCTCGCGTGCCATGCTGGAGCTCTGGTCGCCGCAGACGCGCCACGGTCTCTGGCGCGAGCTCTGGATCGCTCTGGCGGAGGGGGAGCAGCGTCTCGGCGTCCCCATTCCCGACGAGGCCATCGCGCAGATGCGCGCGCATCGGGATGCCATCGACTTCGAGGCGGTCGCGACCTACGAGCGGCGCTTCCGCCACGACGTGATGGCCCATGTGCACGCGTTCGGCGACGTGGCGCCGGCCGCGCACAAGTTCATCCATCTGGGCGCCACCAGCGCCTTCGTGACCGATAACGCCGACCTCATCATGATGCGGCGCGGTCTCGTCCTCCTGCGAGGCAAGGTGCTGCGGGTCATGCGCGCCCTGGCCGCCTTCGCGCGGAAGTGGCGTGCGGAGCCCACGCTCGGCTACACGCATCTGCAGCCGGCCCAGCCCACCACGGTGGGCAAGCGCGCCACGCTCTGGATGCAGGATCTCGTGCTCGACGTCGCCGAGCTGGATCATCGCATCGCCACCCTGCCCTGCCGAGGGGTGAAGGGCACGACGGGAACGCAGGCGAGCTTCCTGGCGATCTTCGACGGCGACCACGCCAAGGTCCGTGCGCTCGACCGGCTCGTGACGGCGGCCATCGGGTTCTCGACGTCGATTCCCGTGAGCGGTCAGACGTACTCGCGCAAGCTGGACGCGCAGGTATTGAATGTCGTGAGCGGGATCGCCGCGAGCGCCTCCAAGTTCAGCGCCGACATGCGCATGCTGCAGGCGTTCGGCGAGATCGAGGAGCCGTTCGAGAGTGAGCAGATCGGGTCGTCGGCGATGGCCTACAAGCGCAATCCCATGCGATCCGAGCGCATCGCCAGCCTCGCGCGGTTCGTCGGCTCCCTCGAGACCAACGCGAACCAGACACACGCCGTCCAGTTCTTCGAGCGCACGCTCGACGACAGCGCGAACCGCCGCCTCACCATACCCGAGTCATTTCTGGCGACGGACGCCATCCTCGTGCTGATGGAGAACATCGCCTCGGGGTTGGAGGTGCACCCCGCACGCATCCGGCGGCGTCTCATGGATGAGCTGCCGTTCATGGCCACCGAGGAGCTCATCGTCCGCGCGGTGCGCGCGGGCGGAAACCGGCAGGAGGCGCACGAGCGCATCCGCCGTTACAGCATCGACGCCGCGCGCGCGCTCAAGGACGGTGCTCCGAGCAACGATCTACTCGACCGCATCGCGGCCGACGACGCGTTCGACATGGACCGCGACGAACTGGAGCGCGCGATGGATCCGCACCGGTTCGTCGGCCGCGCGCCCGAACAGGTCGATGAATTTCTGGCCGAGGTCGTGGATCCGCTGCTCGGGGCGTGGCACGCGGACGATGCCACGCCGGAGGCCGTGCGCGTATGACGGCGCCCGCCACCGAGTGCCTTCCGCTGCCGCTGCTGCGAAGCGGCAAGGTGCGCGAGGTCTACGAGGTGGACGCGGACCTGTTGCTCCTGGTGGCGAGCGATCGGGTGAGCGCCTTCGACGTGGTGATGCACGAGGCGGTGCCGCACAAGGGCATCGTCCTCACGCAGCTCACCGCGTGGTGGCTCGGCCAGGTCGGCGACGTGGTGTCGCACCATCTGGTCTCGGCGGATCTGGATGCCATCGTGGCGGCGGTGCCGGTGCTCCGAGAGCACCGCCGCCACCTTCGCGGGCGCGCGATGCTCTGTCGCCGTGCGGATGTGATTCCCATCGAATGCGTCGTTCGAGGCTATCTCAGCGGATCGGCCTGGAAGGAGTATGGGCAGCGTGGATCGCTGGCCGGCGAGGCGTTGCCGCCCGGTCTGCGGGAGAGCGATCGCTTCGATCGTCCGGTCTTCTCACCAGCCACGAAGGCCGAGACGGGGCATGACGAGAACATCTCGGTCGCCGAGATGGCGCGCAGCATCGGCGCGTCCGATACGGCGCGGCTCGAGCAGCTCAGCCGACTTGTGTATGCCCGCGGCCGTGACGTGGCGGCGTCGCGCGGGATCATCATCGCCGACACCAAGTTCGAGTTCGGACGGGATCGACTCGGCGCCATCATGCTCATCGATGAAGTGCTCACCCCGGATAGCTCGCGCTTCTGGTCCGCCGATCAGTACCGCCCGGGCGGGCCGCAGGCGAGCTTCGACAAGCAGCCCTTGCGAGATTATCTGGATGCGGAGCGGCGAGCCGGCCGCTGGAATGGCGAGGCGCCTCCCCCACCGCTGCCCGACTCGGTGGTGCAGGCGACGAGTGCGCGGTACCTCGACGCGTTCCAGCGCATCACCGGCACACCGCTCGCCCTGAACACCCTCTGACCCCACCCCCGTGAGCTTCGCCCGTGAAGGACTCGTCTTCATCGCCATCGCCACGCTCATCGCCGCTGGCACCTATGCGATCGCCCTGAACCGTCGCTCGTGGCCGCTCTGGCTGCTGGCGTTCGTCCTCACCCTGCTTGCCCTGTGGGTCGCGTACTTCTTTCGCGATCCCGAGCGTACGGGCGCGCGCGGCGACGAGGTCGTGATCGCGCCGGCCGACGGCAAGGTCGTCCTCATCCAGACCGTCGAGGAGCCGACGTTCATGGGCGGTCGGGCTCAACGCGTCTCGATCTTCATGAACGTCTTCAACGTTCACGTCAACCGCTATCCGGTGGCGGGGACCGTGCAGTACGTGCAGTACAATCCCGGCAAGTTTCTCAATGCCGCCGCCGAAAAGTCCAGTTCGGAGAATGAACAGATGTCGGTGGGCATCGAGACGGCCCGCGGTCGCGTGCTGACGCGTCAGATCGCGGGGCTGATCGCCCGGCGCATCGTGACGTACAGCACGGTGGGCGAGCAGGTCGAACAGGGACAGCGCATGGGTCTCATCCGCTTCGGGTCACGCGTGGACGTTTTCCTTCCTCTCGATGCCGTGATCAAGGTGAAGATCGGGGACACGCCGGTCGCGGGGAGCTCGGTGATCGCGGAGCTCGCGCGCCGATGACGACGCCGGACAGGAGTCGGCGGCGACAGAACATGCGTCGCGTGGTGATCCTCTTCCCCAGCGGCTTCACCCTGGGGAACCTCTTCTTCGGCATCTTCGCCATCATCGCCGCGTCGCGCAGCAATTTCTCGGCGGCCGGCGTGTATGTGCTGCTCGGCGGCATCTGCGACGCGTTGGATGGGCGGATTGCCCGGGCGACCAACGCCGGCAGCCAGTTCGGCGAGGAGCTCGACTCGCTCGTGGACGCCATCAGCTTTGGGCTGGCGCCTGCGATGATCATGTATTTCGCCGTGCTCGGCCGCGACGGATGGGACTGGATCTGGGTGTTCGTCTTCGCCGCTTGCGCCGTCCTGCGCCTGGCCCGCTTCAACATCGAGCAGGCCGGCACGGCGAAGACGTATTTTCGGGGACTGCCCAGCCCGGCCGCCGGGATCACGCTCGCGTCGTACTACTGGTTCAGCCAGTCGTGGCTGTACAACTACGGTGCCATCGGCGATCTGCCGTGGACCGAGCTGGTGCGCTTCCTGATGATCGCACTCTCGGTGCTGATGATCAGCCCCGTGCCATATCCTGTGTTTCCTCGAACCGGATTCCGGAGCGTGCGGGCGATCGGGGCGACGCTCGTCCTCCTCGGCTCCATCGCGCTCCTCTTTTCCAAGAAACTCGAGTATTTCTTTCCACTCGCGTTGATCTACGTGGGCTGGGGG
>JBKJIY010000054.1:0-8309 GCA_046598315.1 Gemmatimonadaceae bacterium | reverse complement strand
GGATCGTCGAGCCCCGCTGTAAGCGCATCCACACGTCGCGGTCGGCGGCGTTCCCCAGCACTACGGCCGCCTTCAATGCGGCGCTGAACTCCTTTTGCGTCATCGCAAGGGTCTTGCGCGCGATGGTCCGTACCTCGTTTCCGGCAAGAAAGTCACCCGATGCGAACTCCGGCACACCGTTCAACCGCGCGAACTTCACATCGTACGGACACACCTCCTGGGAGGAGTGTCCGGATAACCGTTTCCAGATCCGACTTACTCGGCGCTAGCGAACGCGAAGCCGGGCCACGGCCTGGCTCCGGCGCGCTCGGTCCGCTCCGCCACCCGCCCCGTCGCACGTGGTCAAGGTGCGCACCCTTGACAGCCCAGATCCGCGCCGCCATCTTCGCACCCATGAACCGACCGGTCGGTCTAGAGGCAGCGCCCAGGATGCACGAGACGAAGCTGCGGCTCATTGCCGTCGGCCTGCGACTCCTGCTGGCGCGGGGATACAACGCGACCGGGGTCCAGGACATCGCCGACGAGGCGGAGGTGCCGAAGGGGTCGTTCTATCACCACTTCGTCTCCAAGGAAGAGTTCGCGCTGCAGGCGACCGACGCCTACCAGCAGCGTGTTCACGCCTTGCTCGAGGCAACCCTGACAGATGAAAGACATCCGCCGCTCGATCGGGTCCGACTGTTCTTCGCCAGTGTGCGTAAAGCGTACGAGATGGAGGGCTATCTCGGCTGCTTCCTCGGCGCGCTCGGTCAGGAGCTTTCTGGCACGAATGACCGGTTCCGTCACAAGATCAACGACTGCCTGAGCAGCATCGTCGCGGCACATGCGCGCTGCCTCGAGGAAGCGCGCCTTCGGGGCGACCTGCCATTCACGTGCGATGCGCCGCTCGCCGCCGAGCTGCTCGTCAACGCATGGGAGGGAGCGGCCCTCCGCTCGCGCCTGGCGCGCAGCGGGCGTCCCCTGGACGCGATCCTGGACTCATGGCCGAGCGTGATCGCGGGGCGGTGATTTGGTTTGCTCGTCACCAGACCGATCGGTCTGGAATGGGCCGCAGGATTTCCGAGTTGACAGCCGGCCCGTACGGGACCGGCGCGCACGTGAACGGCTCGGAGCAGGTCCACCCGTCATCGAGGTTCCCATGCGAGTCCAACTCCTTTCCACGGCGGCACTGTTGTTCGCCCTGTCCGGCACCGTCATCGCACAATCATCACACTCGACCGGGCAGGCCTCCGCGGCATCCCGATCGCCGGCGGGGCTGTCGTCATCCGATTCCGCGCTCATCGCGAGCGCGCTGAGCGCGGCTCCCCTCGACGTAGCGAAGGACGCCTCGGTAGTTGGACACGATGGACGAGCGCTGCGTCGCGGCACGAACGGCTGGGTGTGCATGCCGGACATGCCGAACGTGCCGAACGACGCGCCGATGTGCCTCGACGCGCCGTGGCGCAGCTTCATCGACGCGTTGATGAACAAGCGGATCCCTCGGGTGACGCAAATGGGCTTCGCCTATATGCTTCAGGGGGACATGCCCGTGAGCAACGTCGACCCGTTCGCGACCGGACCGACGGCGACCAATCAATGGATACAGCAGGGGGGGCCGCACATCATGGTGCTGCTTCCCGACATGCGGATGCTGAAGGGTGTCTCGGCCGATCCGAACAACGGCGGTCCGTTCGTGATGTGGAAGGGGACGCCGTACGCGCACATCATGGTGCCCTCCACCGCGGCGCCGAAGTAGTCGCGACGCGAGCGGTCGGACGCGACGAAGCGTTGTTGTGCTCGGCGCCCAGGGCAACCAATCGCCCTGGGCGCCGCTCCCCGATCGCCAGGGCAACCGCCGAGTCGCACCCACCTGGCAGCTCACGCGCGGCTACACCATCGCGAGGAGGAACCGGGCGAGCCTGGCGGGCTGGCTGAGCATCGCATCGTGCCCGGCCGACAGCGACTCGCGTGACTGGAATCCCTGCCGGTTCGCACGCTCGGCGGCCTCCGCAAACCATCGCGCGAAGTCACGCTGGAGACAGACACTGGCTCGGTAAAGGTCACGAGGGGCTGATCCCCAGCCGAGCGGACGTCCACGCGGCGTCGCGCTCGTCGGGGGTGTATCGCGAGTTCACGCATGCGGCGGTCCGACGGGTGCGGCTCGACACCATGCTGGCCGCGATACCGAAGCTGCCGTTCGACGTCGCGGCGGCCGACGCGTCCGGCAGCATCGTCGCGCACGCGGTCTACTCGCGTCAGGCCCGCGCAGCTTCGGTAAAGAAGAGGTTCGCCGTCAGGCGAGTCTCTTGTCGCGCGTTGGCGTCGAGTGATCGGGTCGGCTCAGCGCCCCCAGGATCTGGCACTCGCCGATCCCGATGCCGCCGCCGCAGCCGTCGATCACCTGTCGCAGCTCGTCCCGGAGCGCGCCGAGTTGGGCGATCTTCTCCTCGACCTGCGCGAGGTGCGCGCGGGCGAGCGCGTCGACTTCGCCGCAGGGTCTCCCGGGGTCGCTCGCGGCCAGTCCCATGAGGTCACGGACCTCGTCGAGTGAGAACCCCAGGTCGCGGGCGCGCTTCACGAACCTGAGGCGCTCGACGTCCAGCGGCATGTATCGACGGTACCCGGCATGGGTGCTACCCGTGGACGTCCGGGTCGCTCGCGGCAGGATACCCACGCGCTCGTAGTAACGGACCGTCTCTACAGTCACTCCCGTTTGGCCGGCGAGGTCTCCGATGGTGACGCCCGTTTCCACCATGGCTGTGCCCGTAGTCATGACGTCCGGCCGGGCTCGATGGGTAGCCATGAAATCCTTGGGGGCTTGCGTCTGTAGTGACTTCAGAGATGAAGTTACCCGGTATGAGCGCAACGTGTTGCACCACCGTGTCGGGCCCGGCGGCAGCTTCCTTCAGGGATCCCGCCTACCGGCGAGTGTTGTGGGTGGCACTCGTCGTCAACGCTGCCATGTTCGGCGTCGAGTTCCTTGCCGGCGCTGGCGCGCGATCGTCCGCACTCCACGCTGACGCGCTCGACTTCCTCGCCGACGCGGCCAACTACGCGATCAGCCTCTTCGTGCTCTCGGCGACGCTCGCGACGCGAGCGAAGGCCGCGCTGCTCAAGGGCGCGACCATGGGCGCCTTCGGCCTGTGGGTGGTCGGGAGTGCCGTCTATCGCCTCGTCGTCGGCGGCGTGCCCGAGCCCATGACCATGGGCGCCGTCGGGGTGCTGGCCCTCGCCGCCAACCTCGCGGTCGCGGGACTGCTCCTTCGCTACCGAAAGGGCGGCGACGCGAATGCCGAGAGCGTGTGGATCTGCACTCGCAACGATGCCATCGGCAACGTCGCCGTCACACTCGCCGCGCTTGGCGTTTTCAGTACGCGCTCCGGGTGGCCCGACGCGCTCGTGGCCCTCGTGATGGCTGCACTCGCGCTGGCGGGTGCCGCGCGCATCACCCGCCGCGCGCGCGCCGAGTCGCGTACCGAGGCCGATCGCGAGGCGAAGAGCGAGACGAGCGCACTCGACGGAGCCTACTCGGCTGCGTGCCCCGGCCTGATGGGCGAACGAGTCGACCGTGGCCGCCATCGCCACCTGTCAGCGGTTCTGGTGGCCATGGCATGCGCGGTCCTTGCTCCGACTGTGCTCCGCGCGCAGACACCGGCGCCGGACTTGGTGGCACGGATCACCGTCACCGTCGTACACGACACGTTGCCGCTCGAAGCAGCCCTCGTGCGCGCTGGGCGCGTGGGTGCGCCCGCGGATGCCCGCGGCCGCGCCACACTCCGAATATCCCCTGGCACACACCGCGTGATCGCCTCACGAATCGGCTACCGCCCCGACTCGACCGTGATTTCGCTCCGTGCAGGCCAGGACACCACTATCACCATCGCCCTCGCGACTGCGGCGGCCGAACTCGAGTCGGTGGTTGTGAGTGCCACGCGGAGCGAGCGTCGCGTCGAGGACGTGCCACTACGCGTCGAGGTGATCGACGAGGAGGAGATCGCTGAAAAGGTCGCCATGACGCCGGGCGACATCGCGATGATGCTGAACGAGACCAGCGGCCTCCGCGTGCAGACCACGTCGCCATCGCTCGGCGGCGCCAGCGTGCGTATCCAGGGACTGCTCGGCCGCTATTCGCTCATCCTCGCCGACGGGCTCCCGCTCTATGGGGGCCAAGCCGGAGGGCTCGGGCTCCTGCAGATCCCTCCGGTGGATCTCGGGCGCGTCGAGATCATCAAGGGAACGGCGTCGGCGCTCTACGGCAGCGCGGCACTGGGCGGCGTCGTGAACCTCCTCTCGCGCCGTCCTGGCGAGAAGGCGGCACACACCGCGCTCGTCAACCAGACGACACGCGGCGGCACGGACGGCGTCGCGTTCTTCACGGGACCGCTCTCGGAGCGATGGGGCTACACGCTTCTCGCGGGTGCGCACCGGCAGTCGCGCGGCGACGTCGACGGCGACGGCTGGACCGACCTGCCGGGCTATGAGCGCGTCGTGGCACGACCGCGTTTCTACTTCTCCGATGGTGCCGGCCGCACCGCGTTTCTCACCGCCGGCGTCACGGGTGAGAACCGGAGCGGCGGCACCCTCGCGGGCCGCGTCGCGCCGGATGGCCAACCGTTCGCTGAAGGACTCGACACGCGGCGCGCTGACGTGGGCGCGCTCGCCCGCTGGCTGGTGCAGGACTCGGCCAGCGTACTCCGCGGGGCGATCCTCACCCTGCGCGGTTCTGCCGTGGAGCAGCGCCATGGTCACACGTTCGGAACCGTCCGGGAGGATGACCGCCACGGCACGTGGTTCGGCGAGGCCGCCGTCGCGGTGCCGCGGGGCAGGGTCACCATGGTCGGCGGCGCTGCGATTCAGCAGGACCGATACCGCGCGAACAACCTGCAGGGCTTCGACTACACGTTCACCGTGCCGGCGCTCTTCGGCCAGATCGACGTCGATGCGGTTTCGTGGCTCTCGCTGTCAACGAGCGCCCGCCTCGACGCGCATTCGGAATACGGCACGGTGGTGAACCCACGGATCTCACTCCTCCTGCGCCGGCCCGGCGAGGACCGGGAGCGCGCCTTCGCCGGCTGGACCAGTCGGCTGTCGATCGGCACGGGGGAGTTCGCACCGACGCCCTTCACCGAGGAGACGGAGGCGACGGGACTCACGCCGCTCCTCCCGCTCGCCAACCTGGTGGCGGAACGCGCGACCAGCGCGTCGTTCGACGTCGGTGGCCCACTCGAGACAGCACTGGGTCGATTCGAGTTGAACATGACGGCGTTCGGTTCACGCGTGCGGTACCCGATGCAGGTGGTCGGCGCGTCGGGCACGACGTCCACGGGGGCCAGCCGAATTCAGCTCGTGACCGCAGCGGGGCCCACGCGCACCGGGGGCGGCGAGCTGCTCGCGCGTTTCACCCGTGAGCTCGGCGAGGAGCGCGAGGGCGAGGAATCGCCGGCGCTTCGCGTGACCGGGACATACACCTATCTGCGCTCGACGGAGTGCGACCCCGATGGCAACCTCGGGTTCTGCCGCCGTCGCGAGGTCCCGCTCACGCCGCGTCATGCGGCCGGCGTGGTGGCGGCCATCGAGCAGCACGGGCTTGGCCGCCTTGGGCTCGAGATCTACTACACGGGGCGCCAGTCGCTCGACGAGAACCCCTTCCGCATCGAGAGCTCTCCCTACCTGATCCTTGGAGTGCTCGGCGAGCGCGCCTTCAAGCTGCGCGAAGGTGCGACTCGGGTGTTCGTCAACCTCGAGAACCTCACCGACGTGCGGCAGACGCGTCACGACTCCCTCGTGCTCCCCACACGGGGCCGGGGCGGGCGATGGACGACTGACGCATGGACGGACCTGGTTGGCTTCACCGTGAATGCCGGGCTACGACTCGGTTTTTGAATGGCGCGCGGACGCGTCGCCCCGCGTCGGGGCCATCCATCACTCCTCGCAGTTCCGCAACCGCAGGGCGTTGCTGAGCGGCAGGCGTCGCGGAGTGACTCGCTTCAGAGTCTTGTGCACCCCAACTTCCAGACGTATATACAGGTATATCCCAAGGGAGGAGCTCATGACGATCGGACGGAGCCGGACGTTCCGGAGCGGGAACAGTGAGGCCCTTCGCCTGCCGAAGGACGTGGCGTTCGGCGAGGACGTGGAGCTCGTGATGATCCGGTCTGGTGACGTCCTGACCGTCTACCCGGCGGTCATGGCGATCGGGGCGATGATGGCCCGGCTACGCGAACTTCCCGTGCCGTACGAGGTGGAAACGCGCGACATCGATGACCTGCCGGAACCCCTCGGGCTGTAGATGGCGTACCTGATCGACACGAACATCGCGATCCATCTTCGGGACGGCGACACGCTTGCCATGGAGCGCGTCGCGGCCCTCGGCGACGCCGTGCTGATGTCGGTGGTCACCCGCGTCGAGCTCGAGGGCGGCGTGTACCGGAATCCATCCCAGGCGGCTGTTCGGCGGGCACGGCTCGACACCATGCTCGTGGCGATTCCGGTGCTGGCATTCGATGACCTCTCGGCCGTCGCGTACGCTACCATCGTAGCGCATTCGGGATACTCGCGACGGAAGCTGCTGGACCGCATGATCGCCGCGCAGGCGCTGGTGCATGGCGCGACACTCGTCACGCTGAACGCGGACGACTTCCGGGACATCCCGGCGCTGCGGCTCTTGGCGTGGTGAGTTCCGCCACCGCCGAAGGAGGGCGCGTGTGAGAGTGCTCATCCTCGGTGGGACACTCTTCCTGGGGAGACACATCGTCGGTGCCGCGCTCGCGCGAGGGCATGCGGTCACCACCCTCACACGGGGGCGCACCAATCCGCACCTGTTCCCACAGGTGGAGGCGCTGCACGGAGACCGCGATACGGATCTGAGCGCGCTGCGAGAACGCCGTTGGGATGCCGTGGTCGACACGTCCGCGTATCTACCTCGTCAGGTAGAAAACGCCGCTGCGATACTCTCCGGGTGCGTCGAGCGCTACTGCCTGGTCTCGACAGCGACCGTCTACACCGGATTCCCCGCCGAGTGCGTGAGCGAGTCGAGCAGGACGCACGCACCACTCGACCATCCGGCCGCCGTTGTGCGCGGCGACACATATGGCCCCCTGAAGGTCGCCTGCGAACACGTCGCGCTGCGCGCCTTTCGTGATGCCGCGTTCATCGTACGCCCTGGGCTCCTCGCGGGTCCGTCCGATCCGACCGTTCGCCTCGCGTACTGGACGAAGCGCGTGGCCGAAGGGGGTGAGATGCTCGCTCCGGGCGATCCGGCGCATCCCGTCCAGCTCCTCGACGCGCGTGACCTGGCAGCGTGGATCATCGAGCGGCTCGAGCAGAGGCAGACGGGCATCTTCAACGTGGCTGGAGCGCCGCTGTCGATGGAGTCACTGCTGCGCACGTGTCGAGAGCTCGCCGGGAGCGACGCGACCTTCCGCTGGGCGTCGGACGCGTTCCTCCTGGAACACGGGATGAATCCCTCGGCCGACATCCCGCTCTGGTTGCCGGTGGACGTGCCCGGCGTCATCGACGACCGCGCGGCGCGGGCGCTCGGATTGCGCAGCCGTCCGTTCGCGGAGACGGTGCGCGACGTGCTGGCGGACGTCGTCGCCGCTACGCCGACGACGCTCGGTCCAGATCGACCGACTGCGATCAACCGTGAGCGCGAGCAGGTGCTGTTGCGTTTCCTGCGTGAGACTCCGTAATCCGCGTCGATCTGATCTGTGCCAGCGCCCACGCTGCGTGTTCACGCACGAGCGGCCCGGGATCGTCGAGTGCCTCGCTGAAGACGACGGCGTCTTCCGGTGTGCCCGGGTTCGGCCGTGGGACGGGATACCGACCGGCCGGTCCGCAGGTAATGTGTGTCGTGTGTCGGCCACCAGCCGTATATTTGGCGGGCGCGCTTCTCCGCCTCGGTAGCCTCGCGACCCCGCCCCATGCTCTCAGACGACTCGCGCATCCGCGCTCAACTCCAGACCTCCCTGGGCGCAGCCTATACGATCGAGCGCGAGCTCGGCGGCGGTGGGATGTCGCGCGTGTTCGTGGCCCGCGACGCGGCGCTCGAGCGTGCCGTCGTGGTCAAGGTGCTGAGCCCGGACCTCGCCGCCGGCGTCTCGGCCGAGCGCTTCACGCGCGAGATCAAGCTCGCTGCGGGGCTCCAGCAGGCGAACATCGTTCCGTTGCTGTCCGCCGGTGAGACGGAGGGGCTGCCGTACTACACGATGCCGTTCGTGGACGGCTTGTCGCTCCGCGCGCGCCTCGAGCGCAATGCGGCGCTTCCGGTCGGCGAGGCAGTGTCAGTGCTGCGTGATGTGACGCGTGCACTGGCCTACGCCCACGAGCGAGGC
>JBKJIY010000022.1:0-42334 GCA_046598315.1 Gemmatimonadaceae bacterium | reverse complement strand
ACGTAGCTGCTCACGGAGCGAGACAGGTCGAGCTTGCCCTCCTCCTCCAGGATCATGGCCGCCGTCGTGGCCGCCACGACCTTGGTGAGCGACGCCAGGTCGTACAGTGTGCTGGCATCCACCGGAGGCGAGCCCGTCGCGTAGTCGAGCGTACCGTAGCCCGCCATGTGCACGAGGCGGCCGAAGCGGCCGACGGCGACAGACGCGCCGGGTGCCACCCCGGCGGTGATGGCGGCGCGCACGATGCTGTCGAGACGGGCGGGGAGCAGCGCGTCCATGCCCACGTCGGTAGGCATGGACGCGGCAAGCACGCTGAGGGGCGGGAGTCGCACGGGAGCGGTCATCGCGAGCGGAATGCTCGCCTTGGGCGCGGGAGCCGTCACGGCGGGTTGCGGCGCACAGGCGCCCAGCATCACCAGCAGCAGCGGCGTAGCGAGGGATTGCCGGAGAGCGACGGACGAGCGGGCAACGAAGTCGAGCATGTCGAGGAGTGAGAATGTATGGCGGGCCATTGGGCAGAAACGAGGCCGTGGGGGTTGAGTCGGTCGCCCGCCCACTGTCGGCATCGCGGCCGAGGCGCTTACTTCGCGCCGGTGCCCATCGACGCCATGCACCACCTGCCAGCGTCATGTCCCTGACGTTCCCTCAGCTCCCCCCGCGCATGTACGCCACCCATCTCCTCATCGTCGCTCTCGTTGCCGCGAGCGGGCCTCTGCTGGCGCAGGCCAACCCTCGCACCACGCACCGGCTGGTGCCCTCGCCCGCCACGGTCGCCTGGGGATACTATGACGCCGCGGCTTCGCCCGTGCTACGCATCCGCTCGGGCGACGAGCTCGATGTGAACACGCTGATCACGTCGAGCCCGGCGCGCCTCGAGGGTGCGGGTGTGGCACCGAAAGACGTGGAGCAGTCGCTGCGCGACATCCACACGCACGTGCAGAACAAGGGGCCGGGCGGGCACATTCTCACGGGTCCGGTCTATGTGGAAGGCGCCGATTCCGGCGATGTGCTCGAGGTCCGCATCAAGAAGGTCTCGCTCGCCATCCCGTATGCGTACAACGCGTTCGGCGCGACGAGCGGTTTCCTTCCCGAAGACTACGGTTACGCCAGAATGAAGATCATTCCCCTCGACGCGAAACAGATGCTGGCCCGCTTCGCCCCGGGGATCGACGTGCCGCTCCGACCGTTCTTCGGGAGCATCGGCGTGGCGCCACCCCGCCGGATGGGACGGCTGCACAGCGCACCGCCCGGCATCCACGCGGGAAATCTGGACAACAAGGAGCTCGTTGCGGGCACCACGTTGTTCATCCCCGTGCACACCGCAGGCGCGCTGCTCGAGATCGGCGATGGACACGCCGGGCAGGGCAATGGCGAGGTGGACATCACCGCGCTGGAGACCTCGCTGCGCGGCACGCTTCAGGTGATCGTGCGCAAGGACATGCATCTGGCGTGGCCGCGCGCCGAGACGCCCACGCACTGGATCGCGATGGGCACCGACTCCAGCCTGGTCATCGCCACGAAGACCGCCGTGCGCCAGGCGATCGACTTTCTCGTCACGGAGAAGGGTCTCTCCCGGGACGACGCCTACATGCTCACCAGCATCGCGTGCGACGTGAACATCACGCAGCTCGTCGATGGCACGGTGGGCGTGCACGTGATGATACCGAAGAAGATCTTCAGGAAGACAGGAAGACAGGAAGACAGGAAGGCAGTCCTGCCAAAGCAGTAGGCCAGCCCGACGCCGAGTCGTGAGTGGCTGTCTTCCTGTCTTCCTGCCTTCCTGTCTTCCTCTACTTCGTCCCGAACAGCTTCACGTACTGTCCGTATCCCTCCGCCACCAGCTTGCTCGCGGGAATGAACCGCATCGACGCGGAGTTCATGCAGTAGCGCAGCCCGGTCGGCTTGGGGCCATCGTCGAACACATGGCCGAGGTGCGAATCGGCGTGCGCCGAGCGCACCTCGGTGCGCGTCATGAAGAACTGCCGGTCCGACTTGGTCTTCACGTTCGCCGGCTCGAGAGGCCGCGTGAAGCTCGGCCAGCCGGTACCGGACTCGAACTTGTCCTGCGAGCTGAACAGTGCCTCGCCGGAGACGATGTCCACATAGATGCCCGCTTCATGGTTGTCCCAGTAGGCGTTCTTGAACGGGGCCTCAGTGCCCTCGTGCTGGGTCACCTTGTACTGCTCTGCGGTGAGCTTCTTCTTGAGCTCGTCGTCGCTCGGCTTCTTGAACGTGTCGGTCACGTGACGGTCTCCCTTGGCAAGTCGGGCTGGGGCCTGGGCCGCGGCGGTGGCGCTGCCGGTGGCCAGCATTGCCACCAGCGCAAGAATCAGGGCGCGATGCGCGCCGTTCGGTGCAATGAACACGGAGCCTCCTCCATTCGGATCTCCGGGCGCACATCTGCGCGCTCCGGTACACATCATATACTCGCCGCCAGGGGAAACGGTTCTGTCGCCACCTAGTCGGCCACGCGGTCCGGATCGGACGGCGACGTCCACGCCGCCACGTTCACGTCGATCGGGAGCTTGATATCGGCCACGGCGCGCGCCACGTCGATCAGGCCCTGCCACACGCCGGCACAGGCGAACCCCACGTCCTGCGGCGCCTTGCCCTCCTCGAACCCCCGTCCGCTGCGATCCACACGCGAGGCTCCTCGGCCACGCCTGCCGCCGCGAACTCCCGCTTGAGATCGTCGTAGACCCCCTGGGCGTTGTGCGCGTGCACGTACACGCCGGGGCGGAGGCGGCCGTCAGCGCGCAGGACGCGCGCCCAGGCCCGAGAGTAGTGACGCATCGCTGGCGGCATCGTTTCCATCCGCTCGATGGCGAGAAAGACGATGGATCGCTCGACGAATCCCTCGCGCTGGGTCACGACGATCGCGTCGCGGCCGCGAACGCAGCGACGACGACGATGAGCGAGCATGCGTCCCTCCCCCCATGCAACACTCAGACGCGTCGTGCGTCTACACGGCCGGTGATGGGCGAGGCAGGGCATCCAGCTCCCGTGCCAGTTTGGCGCCCACGCTGGTCCAGTCGTACCGCGACTGCGCCGTGCGGCTGAGCACGTCCTTGTACCGCACGCCAAAATGCATCGCCGCTCCCACGTTCTTCACCAGGTCGGCAACGGTATCGTCCGGATCGAGTTTCATCATGTCGGCGATCCGCGGCGGCAGGAGATCGGCGATGGCGTCGATGCTCGCCTTCATCCCGCCGAAGTAGGTGCCCAGCGGGAAGCACCCGCTCGCCAGCGCTTCGAGGAACACCAGCGGTCCCGCCTCCTTCACGATGGACGGGAAAATCCCCGCGTCACAGCAGGGAAAGAGATGCCGCAGCTCGCGGTGCGTGAGATACCCGGTGAAGATCACCCGGTCGGCCCGCACGTGCTGCTCGGCCAGCGCGAAATACGCGTCGAGCTCGCCGCGCGACTCCAGACCGTGAAAGAACGACTTGATCTTGCTCAGCGCATGGTTCTCGCTGCCGCCATCGGGATCTCCCTCCAGCAGGCGCCCGCTCTCGACGATGCGTTCCACGAGCGCGCGGTCGCCATGCTCGAGGCCCCAGAGAAACGCTTCCATCGGTTCGCGTAGCGGGCCGTGTCCCACGAGGATCAGCCTGATCCCCGGATCGTGCGCCAGCAGCAGCGGAAGCGCCGCCAGTCCCTCCTGGAAACCCTTCGCCGAGATGAGACGACCGACATACAGCAGGACGGCGTCGTGCTCCCAGTCCACCGCCTGCAGCTTTTCCTCCACGTCCTGGTCGGGCGCCTTGGTCTCGTACGTCAGCCCGGACAGCACCGCGCGCAGGGCATCGGTCGAACCCGCGTTCTGCATCTCGTCGAGCATGACCGCCAGCTGTTCGGGCGCCCGGCCGCGCGGCAGGTCGGCGAGCTCCACGAAGAGCCGTCCCATCTTCTCGCGACGGCGCTCGCGAGGCACCGGCTCGAACTGCGCCGTATGGACGCCCAGCGGCAGCACGGAAAACTTGCCCGCCATGCCGGTGGCGTCAGGGAGGGCGTTCACCACACGCGTGCGCATCTCCTCGCCATGCACGAAGAGGCAGCCCGCCTGGCTGAATGCACTCGTCGCCATCCGCCGGAGACGCTCGTCCGGCTTGACGGCGTATTCCAGCCCGCTGCCGTGCTCCATGATCGCGAACGGCACGCCGGTGCTCGCGCTCACCCGTTGTGCCACCACCGACATCAGCACCGCGTGATTGACGTGCATCGCGTGCACGCCGAACCGCTCGACCACCGACTGCACCACTTTCACGTTGCGGGCGACGTAGGCCTCGATCTCCGCATCGGAGAGGTTGACCATGGGCACGACGTTCGAATACTCGTCGTACTTGTCCCAGACGTACACCGGTAGCGTGTCGCCCAGCATCGGCTTGTGCATGATGCACCGGCCGGGATAGGGCACGTCGCGCGAGAACAGCGTCTCCACCGTGCCGTCGAGGTGATAGCGGTAGGCCTCGGCGATGCAGTCGTATCGTTCCGGATACGGTTCCTGGCACACGAGCTGAACGGTGTGCCCCTCGGAGCAGAGCGACTCCACCACGCAGCGGGTCCACAGATTGCTACCCGACCCTTCAAGCAGATAGCCGTGGAGAATGCACAGCATTCAGACCCTCCCGTGAATGGTACCGATGCGACGTGCCGCGATCACCGACCCGGCGCTCCCTAGCAAGAAGCTGGCGCGGTGCTCGGCGAGGCGTGGCAGGGTGCCGTCTGGCGTTGCGGCAGGCGCGGGGAGTCGCTCAGCTCTTGTCCCTGCTCCGATCGCTCACGATGATCGTGAGAATCATGTACAGCGCCAGCACCGCGGCCACCACGAAGCCGGCCAGGCCAAGCTTTCGCCAGAACGGCATGAGTTGCGCGCTGGCCACGAGGAGCCCTGCGAGCACGAGTCCGGAGAAGATCCGGTTGGCGACTTTCTGCAGGGCCACCATCAGCCCAGGAAGCTGGGGGATGTTCACGTGCGCCCCCAGGTCGTTGTTCGCGAGCCGCGTGGTGATCAGGTCGATGCGACGCGGAAGCGCCGCCAGCAGGTCACCGCTTTCCATGGCGATCTGATACATGCGGCGCGGCGACATGTCGCGCTTCGCGCGCTCCATCGCGATCTCGTTGCCGAACTCCCGGATGGTCTCCAGCGGCGTGTACGATGGATCCAGCACGCGCGTGACACCGTCGAGGTTGAACAGCGCCTTGGCGAGCAGCGTCATCTCCGCCGGCAGGCGCAGCCGCGCCTGGTAGGAGAGATCGATCACGTCGAACAGCACACGCCCCGCCTGGACTTCGGCGGCGGTGAGCTCGGAGTTGCGCGCGATGAGGCTGGAAATCTCGCGTGTGTAGCCGGTGCGGTCGAAGTCCGACAGCGGCTCGCCCATCTCGATGAGCGTCGTCGCCACGTCGTCGCCGCGTCCGTCGCCGAGGGCCATCAACAGGCGGGTCGCGGAATCGCGCATCCTGGCCGAAAGTCGCGCCGTCATCCCGAAATCGATCAGGGCGATGCGGACGTCCACGTCATCCGGGCTGGGTTGCGCCGCCGCCTGTGCCTCCTGCTCGATCTTCGCCAGCGGCGTGGTGGCCGGCCGCACATCGCCGCGGCGCTCGTCCGCCACGACCTCGGCCGGCGTGAGCGGGTTGTTCCTGCCGGGAAACACGACGAACACATTGCCGGGATGCGGATCGGCGTGGAAGAACCCCTCGATCGTGATCCCCTTCAGATAAGCGCGCGTCAGCTCCTCGGCGAGCGGCGTGAAGTCGTGATCCAGCCGAGCGAGCGGAGAGATGGCATCCACCTTCACGCCGTGGATCCGCTCGGTGGTGAGCACGCGCTCCGTGGAATACGCCTCCACTACCTTGGGCACAAGGAGGCGGGGATACGCCGCGAGACTCTTGCGGAAGGCCGCGGCGTTGCGTGCCTCGGTGCGATAGTCGAGCTCGTCCACGAGGGCGCGCTCCAGCTGCTGAATCACGCCCACGACGTCGACGCGAGAGCCGACGCTCGTGTGGCCCGCCATGAAGCGCGCCAGCTCGTTGAAGAAGGCGAGGTCATCGGCGAGGTCGGCGCGGATGTTCGGCCGCTGGACCTTGACCACCACCTCGCGCCCGTTCCGCAGCTCGGCCGAGTGGACCTGGCCGAGGCTCGCCGTGCCGAGCGGTTTGGGGTCGAATCGCTGGAACAGCTTGCTCAGCCGTCCGCCCAGCTCGGTCTCGATCAACGCCTCGATCTCCGCCAGCGGGATCGCGCCGACGTCGTCCTGGAGCCGCTCCAGCTCGCGAATGTACGGCGTGGGGAGCAGGTCCGGGCGGGTGGAGAGCACCTGTCCCAGCTTCACGTACGCCGGTCCGAGCTCCACGAGCCGCTTTCGAAATCCCACGGCGTTGGCCTGCTGCTCGGCCACCTCCTCCTGTGGGAGATCCTCGTCGGCCGGCAGCAGGGAAAGCAGCCCCTGCTGCCTGGCGACGTCGCGCAATCCGTACCGCGTGAACAGACCGACCATCGCGGCGAGCCGCGGGAGATACCTGGGGGAGAGAAGCATATCGCCGGGAGAGCAGAGAGCGTGCCCGAAGCGGACGAAGCCGGACCTCGGACCGCCCGCTCTGGATCGGGACGGAATCTACACGCGTCTCGGTCCTACCGTCCGCCTCCGGAGATCAACTGCACATTGGAGAGGGCGTTGGTGGCACAGTGGCGGTTGCGGCCTCGCCTCCTTATCTCGGTTTCGCACTCCAGACAAGCCGCACCCTCCGCCGGTGTTCAGCAGGGCGGAGTCGAGCTGCTTGCTCACCTCGGGATGGTTCTCCACGAATCTGCGGGTGCGATCCACGATGTCATAGACGTCGTCCAGATCCACGAGCAGGAGCGCCGGCGCGCGCACGCCCGGATGGTGAGATCCACGTCGCCGGTGAACACGTCGGCGCCGGCCGCCACGCTCTGATATCGGCGCGTGAACGCCGCGACGTCGACGATCGCACCGGCGCGGCGGGGGAAGCAGCGTCCAGGCTTCGAAATCGGGCGTAGCCCCGGGGGCGGTGTGGCGATAACTTCCTCGCCGCACCTTCTCTCCCTACCTCCAATGCCGGCCACGGACCCGATCGGTCCTTTCATCCTCGTCGCTGAAGACAGCACCGAGCAGCGCGAGCTGTATGCTGCCGTGCTCGAGAGCGCCGGATACCGCGTCATCCAGGCGGCGGACGGCGCCGCGGCGGTCGCGTCGGCGCGCGCGAGTCGTCCGGGACTGATCCTGATGGACGTCACGATGCCGCGGACGAGCGGCTGGAACGCCGTGCGGATTCTCAAGGAGGACCCGGCGACGCGCGACATCCCCATCATCGTCGTCACGGGCCTCTCGAGCACGTGGGACCGCGATGCGTCCATCGCCGCTGGAAGCGACGAGTATCTCGCGAAACCGGTACCGCCACTCAGACTGCTCGAGGAAGTGCGAAAGTTTCTTCCGCTGTGATCACCGGGCATCTCGGGATCGCGGCGGCAGCGGGAGTCGTCCGACGCGAGCTGTCGCTGGTGTGGTTGGTGGTGGCCTCCCTCATCCCCGATCTGGTGGACGTGGGCTTCGCGGTGGTCTCGGGGTGCAATCCGTACGGCCTGTACTCGCACAGCGTTCCGGCGGCGACCCTGATCGCGGGGGTGCTTGGTGGAGCGGCCTATCTCGCCACGGGAAATGTCCGGGCCGGGCTTCTCACGGCGTTTGTCGTTCTTCTGCACCTGCCAATGGACTTTTTGACCGGACGGAAACTCTACTGGCCGGGGGGAGAGCTGCTCGGGCTGCAGTGGTACGCGCGACCGCTCCTCGATTTTTCGGCCGAGTCCGCTCTCGTGGTTGCCGGATGGTGGCTGCTGCGGCGAACTCCCGGTGCCCCGCCGTGGGCGACGTCCACCCTTGGCGTGGCGGCGCTGCTGCTCGTGCAGGGCGTCTTCAATCTGGTGGGACGCGAGGTGAAGCCGAATGCCTGCGCGAGTTCACCGAGCGTGGCGGTGGGACGTTCTTCGCGCGCCGGGGTATCGACTACCGGCCGACCGAACACCGTTCGTCGTGGTCATCCGACGGTGGCCGCGCCAGGCGCGAACTCATAGCCCGCGCGACGATGCGCCGTTACCCTGAACGCATATGCCCATCATGCCCGATCACGATCTCCTCTCCACCTTCGAGCTACCCGGCGACGTGATGAGCGCGACGCTCGAGCACGCCATCAGCGACGACGCCACCATGGTGCACGAGCTGGGGCATGCCGTCGCTTCGCAGCTGGAGACCGCGCTGGCGGGCAGCAGGGTGGAGTTCGGTTTTCCTGGCATGCTCTCCGTCACTCTTCGCTCTGGCGCCGTGGCTCGGTGCGGCGGTCCCACGCTGGGCTGGATGATCGACCTGCAGCGCATGCCGGGCGCGGACATTCGCACCATCGACGTGGACCTCTCCGACACCGAGCGGAATCCAGCGCAAATCGCGCATGCGCTGGCGAGGGCGCTCAAGCGCTGGTAGCGGCGCTTCGGCTACGCTCGCGCCGTGATGCGGCGCTCGCCCTCGTCGCGCTGCCCCAGAAACTCTCCGATGGCCGCCAGCGAGGCGATATGGTCGCAGAAGATCTTCAACGTGGCCAGTAGCGGAACCGCGAGAAATGCACCCGGCACTCCCCAGATGAAGAAGAAGAACGTCAATCCGATGAAGATCGCCACCGGGTTGAGCGTGAGCTTCTGGCCGAGCAGCAGGGGTGACACGACGTTGGCCTGGAGCAGATTGATCGCGAGAAAGCTTCCCGGCACCAGCAGCGCCGCGCCCACAGTCGGGAACACCGTCAGTCCGGCCACTGTGAGCACCGCGACGGCGACGAGCGCGCCGAGGTACGGGACGAACTCGAGGCAGAAGACGATCGTCCCCCAGAGCAGCACGTTGGGCATGCCGAGCAGGTACAGCACCCCGGCGACGACGGCGCCCTCCGCGATGTTCAGAAAAAGGGTCGTGGTGAGATAGGCGGAGACCGCGGACTCGGTGGCACGGGCGATCTCGACGGCTTTCACCTTGTCGCTGAAGTGCGGCAGCACCTTGATCAGCTTCTGGAGAAAGAGGTCGGCGCCCGCCAGCAGGAAGTAGAGCAGGATCAGCATCTCGAGCAGACCCGCCACCAGGCGCTGGGTGGTGCCGAAGATGCGCGAGGACAGGCGAGGCCCGGACTGGACGACCACCTCGGTCGGTTTGGCCGAGGAGCCGCCAGTGGCGGCGGTAGCGGCCTGGTCGACATTCTTGGACACCTGCTGCATCGGCGCGATGATGCCGCGCAACTTGGCCTGCGCGCGGGAGAGCGTCTGCGGCGCCGTCGCCGACCACCGCTGCGCGGGCCCGGTCAGCTGGTACAACGCGCCGCCAATTCCCGTGAGGAGCAGCAGCACGACGAGCGCCGCCCCGACCGGCGGCTTGATGCGGTAACGCGCCAGCCACCGGATGAGCGGGCTGAGCAGAAAGTTGAGAAGCAGCGCGTACAGAATGGGAATGAGAAAGCCACGCGCGAAGTACAGGGAGTAGAGGACGGCCAGCACGGTGAGGATCGTCATCTCCACCGACCGGCTGCGTGTCCCATCGATTGCCTTTCCGGTGCGCTCAAGGTCGGGGGTGGGCGCGCCGGGCTCCACCGGGGTAGCGGTGACGGACGGATCGACGTGAGGGTGCAGCAGTGAATCGTGGCGCGCGGCGTGGGGCGGTCCGGCGCGTGGAGACGGATCGGAGGTCATGCGAGAACGCAGTGCACGTTGCTTGCCCGAGCATCCGCGGCCTCCTCCGCGCCTCTCTCGCCCGGGCGCCTGATGCGGGGGGAACGCCGGGTGGCTACAGTCGCGGCGCGCAGGCGCCGACAATCATTCGGGTAGCACCCTGTCACACCAGCGTGTCCGTTCGCTTGCTTCGGCTCCCTCGAATCACTCTCGTCGTGAAGCTCCTCGTTGTAGATGACTCGGTGACGATGCGCAGGATCGTCGTCAACACATTGCAGAAGCTGGGCTACACCGACATCATCGAGGCGGCAGATGGCGTGGAGGCACTGTCGCGCCTGGACGAATCGGTGTCCGTGCTACTGACCGACTGGATCATGCCCGAGATGAGCGGGCTCGAGCTCGTGCGCGCCATCCGCTCCAAACCACAGTTCGCGAAGCTGCCAATCTGCATGATCACCACGAGATCGGCGCGCGAAGATCTCATCGCTGCAGTGGAGGCGGGCATCGACGACTACATCCTGAAGCCGCTCCAGCCGCAGACGTTGAAGGAGAAAATCGATCGACTGGGGCGAAAAGGCCGGGACTGATCCGGCTTGTGGGGACGGCACCGGCCGGGCACATTCCGGCCGTCGCGCCTGGCGACGAGCCATCGTCCTGCCACACCGTGCCTGCTCCATGTCACAGACTCCGGATACCGGTCCCCTCGACGTCGCTGAGTTCACCGTCGGCGCCATGCTGCGAGCGGGCATCGCGATTCGTCGCATCGTGCGAGGCAACGACAGTCTGGAGGAGGCAGCGGATGCGGTCGTCCGGTATCTCTACGACTACTGCATCGACCCGCACTCGGGGAATCGATCCTGTGCCCTCGTGCGCTTCTACAAGACCCACGCGTATTCCGGGCTCGAGCCGGCGCTGCAGCAGGCCGCCGCCGCGCAGCTGCATGACCCATCCCCGGCGGCTGACATGCGCTGTCTCGCGCTGCTCGCCACTGCCGGCGTCGAGCCGGGGTGGAACTCGCGACACGAATCGATCCGCCATCGCGTGATCCCGCTGCCGAGCGTGGAGATCGTACGGGAGGCGCCGATGATCGCACGCCTGATCGAGCAACTCGGCCTCGATATCGAGGCGGTGATCTCCCGCGATGCGAGCCAGTCCCGGATGGTGGCCTCCACCTACGACGTGTTCCACGTGGAGGAGGCGCTGGGCAGCCCCTACATCCCGGCGCAGGCGGACTTCGTGAAGCCATTCGGCGTGGCGTCCGTCGTCGGCTTCGGGGGACTGCTGAAATCGGACGAGCTCTTCGCCGTCATCATGTTCTCCCGAACACCCATCCCCGCGCGCAGCGCGTCCCGCTTTCGCACGATCGCCCTGGACGTGCGGTCTGCGCTCTTCACGCTGGACGCCGCTCGCGTCTGGCGGAACTGAGCGCTACAGCCGCTGGGGCTCCAGGACGGTGCGGTCGCTCGCGGTGCTTCCCGTGTTGAGCGTACCAGCGGGCTCGAACAGCAGCACGTGCACCTCCTCGTCCGCGACCGGGCGATGCTCCACGCCGCGGGGCACGATGAAGAATTCCCCGGCTGCCAGCTCCACGTCGCCGTCACGCAGCTCCATCCGGAAGCGTCCCCGCACCACGAGAAAGAGCTCGTCCTCCTGCTCGTGTCGGTGCCAGACGAACGCGCCCTGGAATTTGGAGAGCTTCACGTGCTGGCCGTTCAACTCGCCCACGATCCTGGGCTGCCAGTGCTCGGAGAACTGAGCAAATTTCTCGGCGAGATTGACTTTCATTTCTAGTACAGGAAGACATGAAGACAGGAAGACAGGAAGACAGTCACGGCGGCCGACAGGCACGGCGGGAAGACAGCGGCCGGCAGCTCGCTTTCAAAGTCTACTGTCTTCCTGTCTTCCTGTCTTCCTGCAACTCAGTACGCCGCGCCCTTCGCCAGGCCCAGCGCGTATTCAGGCATCCACGTGCCATAGGTCGGGGCGCCGTTGCAGGCGCCGTCGCTCTCGCCCGGCGCCTTCACCCAGAGTAGCGCGTCCACCAGATCGAGACCGGTCTGCGTCGTGGGGCGCGCGCCGAGCGCGCGACCGGCCGGGTTGCACCACTGGTTGTCAGCGGTGCCGCCCACGCCATTGCGGCTCGTGTCGATCACGTAGTGCTTGCCCCCGATCAGTGCCGAGAGCTGCGCGCCGTACGCCACGTTTTCCGCCGTCGTGAGGAAGTTGGAGACGTTGAGCGAGAAGCCCTGCGTGCCGGCGACGCCAGCCTTGATCAATCGCTCGGCCATCGTCGCGGCCGGCTTCCAGCGCGGATTCCCGGCGTCGAGGTAGACGGTGATGTTGCCCTTGGACCGGAACTGCTGCACGGCATAGTTGATCAGCTCGAAGCGCAACGCCTGATCGCTCGCCGACAGGCACTCCATCCCCGCGAGCGCATCCGGCTCCAGGATGACGGCGGCGCGACGCGTCCCGATGCCGTTGGCGAAGCCGGCGATCCAGCTCCGGTACTCGGTTGCGCTGGTCACGTTATTGCCCGACAGTCCGCCGCAGTCGCGCTGCGGAATGTTGTACGCCACGAACACGGGCGTCGCTCCCCCCGCCATCATCCTGGAGGTCTCGGCGTCCACGTCGGCCTGGACATTCACGTTCCAGTTACCCATCCACCGCGCCTGCGGTTGCGACGCCAGCTTGTCGAGCTGCGCGGCGTCCGCTGGCCGCAACGCACGCCACGCGTCGGCCGTGAACCTGGCATTGGAGCGCGGATCGATCCACAGCAGCGCCCCCCTGAGCACGCTCGCCACCGCCCCACTCACCGTGGGTGCGGCGGGAAGGGCGCCGACGACCGGCTGCTCTCCCTGACGCGCGCCGGAGAACAGCGGGCTCGTTCCCGCATCACCCGAGCAGGCCGCGGCGAGGAAGCACACCATGGCGACGGCGACGGCCCGGCCCGTGAGGACGGGCCAGAGCAACCGGACGGATCGCGATGCGCGCGTCATGACAGTGAGGCTCAAGGGCAGAAAGAGATGCTCCGCTCGACCGGCAGAGGCTGCAGTGAAGACGATCGCGCGCACCTGATGCAACTGGCGAACTGATCCGTAACTTCCGTGCTTTCATACACTTACAAGATAGCTATCCCTTGCGGCCTGCGCTCTGCACTGGATCACGCTGCACCTGTGCGATAGATCACACCTCGTGAGCCACTTCTCGGCCTCCACCGCCGCGTCCGAACGACCCGCCCTCTCGGCGAACACGATCCCGCTGCTCCCGCGTACCCAGGAGTTGGTGGTTCGTGTCGTCGCAGTGGTCGGGCTTGCGTACAGCATCTACTGGATCTGGTGGCGCTGGGCGGCAACGCTCAACCCGGCGCACCCGGTGTTCTCCGTCGTGCTGGTCGTGGCGGAGACGACCGGGCTCGTCAGCATGTTCTTCTTCGTCTTCAACGTGTGGAGACTCACGCGGAGGGAGCCACCACCCGCCCCTGAGGGGCTGAAGGTCGACGTCTTCATCACCTGCTTCGACGAGCCGCTGCAGCTGATCCGCCGCACCGCGATCGGCGCGCGCGCGATTCGGTATCCGCACGACACCTTCGTCCTCGACGACGGCAAGCGAAGCGAGGTGAAGCTGATGTGCCGTGAGCTGGGGATCGGCTACATCCGGCGCCGCGGACGCGAGCACGCCAAGTCCGGCAATCTCAACCACGCCCTCACGGTCACGTCGGCGGAGTTCGTGTTGCAGCTCGACGCCGACCATGTCCCATTGCCCAACATCCTCGATCGCCTGCTGGGATACTTCGAGAACCCGCGCCTGGCGATGGTGCAGTCGCCACAGGACTTCTACAACACCGACTCCTTCACCCACGTGGTGAACGACGAAGGACGGCGCCTGTGGGAGGAGAACCGCCTTTTCTTCTCCATCGTGCAGCCGGGACTCGACCGAAACAACGCGGCATTCTTCTGCGGCAGCTGCGGTGTGCTGCGCCGCTCCGCGATCGACGAGATCGGCGGGTTCTCCACGCAGACGATCACCGAAGACATGGAGACGACGCTCGTCCTGCACTCGCGGGGATGGCAGACGTACTACCACGGCGAGACCCTGGCGTACGGTCTGGCGCCGGCCAACGCCACGCAGTACCACGTCCAGCGGCTGCGGTGGGGCCAGGGAACGATGCAGATCATGCGGAAGATGAATCCGCTGTTCCTGCCCGGTCTCACCTGGCAGCAGCGTCTCTCCTACTTCTCGGCGCTGATCGTCTACATCGACAGCGTCCAGCGCCTCGTGTTCTATCTCGCGCCGGTGGTGTTCTTTCTCACCGGGTGGCTCCCCGTAGCGGCGAGCAACCGCGAATTCCTGATCCGCCTGATCCCGTTCATGGTGCTGCGGATCACCGCGTTCGAGCTCCTCGCGCGTGGAACCGGGTACCTGCTGATCGCCGAGCGCTACAACATGACGCGCTTCTGGACGTACATCTGTGCGATCTCGGGCTTCTTCGCCCGCAAGCCCCTGCGCTTCAACGTCACGCCCAAGGGTCCGGGCGACGTGCCGTTCGAGACGTATGCACCACAGGCGTATCTCGTGGGCCTCTCGGTCTTCGCGGTGCTCTGGTGTGTCCTGGCCCGGACCTTTGGCTGGATCGATTACGGCGACGGGGGCTCGGCCATCTCCGCCGTGCTCATCGTCAACGGCGTGTGGATCGCGTGGAACCTCTACTTCGCCGCCTATGTGGTGCAGCACAGCATCCGCTCGAAGCAGATGCGCTCGGACCACCGCTTCGCGCAGCGCATTCCCACCCGCGTGCGCCCGCTCCTGAGCGCCGAGCTCCCCGGCGGCGGCGCCCCAGCCACCACGGAGGACATCAATTCGTTCGGCGTATCGTTTCGCAGCACGCACCACTTTCCCAAGGACTCGCTCGTCGAAATTCCGCTGCAGCTCTCCGCGGGCACGATCACCGCGGTGGCCATCATCACGCACGTGAAGGAGGCGGTGACGAAGCACGGCACGATCTATCAGCATGGCGCCGTGTTTCAGGAGATGCCGATGGATACGCGCGACGCGATCGAGCTGCACAGCGCCCACCACGCCATTCCCGAGGCGCGGCAGAAGTTCAGGCAGAGCATCCCGCTCGTGCAGAACGCCATGGAGCGTTTCGTCAACGCGCGCGGCACCCGCCGGCACACCGTGGGACTGCCCGTGCTCATCGGCGCGACCTCCCCCGCTGGACGGGTGGACCTCGGCATGGGTCTGCTGGAGGACGAGAGCGATGGGGGCGCGCGCTTCATACTGGACAGCCCCATCGCGCCGGGCACGGAAGTCCTCTGGGACGTTCCCGGCACGACCATCTCGGGAAAGGGCGCGGTGGTGTTCAGCCGGTCGATGGAGTCGTCGCTTCGCCCCAGCTACGTGATCGGGGTGAAGCGGACGGTGCTCGCGGAGCCGGGTCGTTTCGGCGCGTTGCGACGCTGGGTGGGAAACGCCGATCCCTCGACTGCTGGCTGACGCCGCGCCCGCCACCGGGCTGCCTCGCTACTGCATGCGCGCTGTGTCGGGCACGGAGGCCGGTGCCAGACAGGCCGGCACGATGAGCGCACAGCCGCGGACGAAGTACGCGGCCGACTCGAGCACCACCGCCGCGCTGTTGATGTTGTACAGCTTCGTGCCGCGCGCCGATCCTTCGTACACCCCAGCGGTTGCCGCGGCGCTCGCACCACCACGCGCGCTGAGAAGCTCCAGCGCGCGCCACGTGAAGTCGCTGGGCACCAGGGCGTGGTACCCGAACGCCGCCTTGGTGCTGACCCAGCGCGGAAAATCGGGGTGCACCGATCCCCATGGCGAGGCGACGACGAAACTCTTTCCGTCCCGGTACAGCAGGTAGTAGTAGAAGAAGGCAGGCGGATCGGGAAGCGCATCCTCGCTCACCAGCACCATGCGGCCCGTCTGGCGCGACTGTGCCTCCTGCGCCGCGAGCACGGCGAGCGAAAGCTGCCGCCACTGGGGGGTCGTCCAGCCCAGCTCCAGCCCCATGAGGATGAAGGGCTCGCTCGTGAGCAGATCGCCGCCGCGCGCGTCGGCGAGAACGGTCTGGCCATTGACGAGCACCGGCTTGCCGTTGGCCGAGAAGTCGAGCGCGAGCGGAGCCTGGGTGCCCCAGAGCGAGAATCCGCGCGCCGCGTACTGCTCGTAACCGATGCGCCCTTCCTGGTAGCGTCGCAGCTTGCCCGACGTCGGGCTCACGTCGCCGCCGCTCAGGTATCCCTCGGCCACGAGCCGTTCCATGTCGATCCGTGCGACGATGGTCTCCGTGCGCGAACGCAGCAGCGGGTCGCGGTTGCCGATGAGGCGCAGCCAGATCAGCAGGCGCCCATGATCGATGGCCGACCAGCCGAAGCCGTTTGCGCTCGCGCGCGTGCGGCGATCGATCATGCGCCCGGAGGTGGACGCGTACATCTTGTTGAAGGCCGCGTCCTGGTACCGCGGCATCGTGGCCAGCGTGGCGAGGGCACGCCCGATCTTCTCCAGGTACTGCTCGGTCGTGATGAAGCCGAGCTCTCGCGCCGAGTAGATCGCGGCAAGCGCGCTGGCCATGTCCCAGATGGTGACGAACGCATACGCCTCGGTGGCGCCGGAAAATCCGGCGCGCGAGAGACGCGCCTCGACCAGCGTCCACGCGCCACGCGCCGACTCGGTCATCATCTCCCGCTGCCGAAGTGGAGTTGCCGTGGCGGGGGGAAGCGAAGGTGCCGGGGGGAGCACGACGGCAGGACGCCGCGCGACCTGGCTGGCCGTGGCCGGTGCGGGCATCCATCGTTCCTGCGCGGCGCGGGCGTGCCGCTGGCTGATGGCCGACAACGGACCGAGAGAAGCGATGGCCAGCACGGCGAGGAGGCCTGCCAGCGAGGAGCGGCTCAGTTTCATGTGACGGTGAAGGTGTGCGCCGTGCATGCCGGGGGGTGCGATGCCGTACGAGGCAAATGATGCACCGCAGAAGCCAACAATGGCAGCGGACTCGACCTTTGGTGGCGGGCGGTCCACGGCCCTGGACCGACGTCGGCGCCGGCTCGGTATGGTTTTGGCATCTGGGTGCCCTGTCCTCGGGGCGAAAACTCACTGAACCCCCGTGTTCCCCAGCACACCGACTCATGTCCACCCGAACGCGTCGTTTCGCCGTTGCCGCGGCTCTGCTCGCTTTCAGCGCGCAGGCCAGCGCTCAGAATCTCGCCGTCTACGGCGCCACCGAAGCGGCCGGCCTCGGTGAGGGCTCCGCCATTCTGGGCGCGTCACTCACCCCGGGACATCTGGGGCTGAACTGGCTCGTCGGCGCCAGCGTGCAAACGTACCGGTATCGCTTGTCGCCCACCAAAACCGACCAGCGCGTGGCGTTCGCGCCCGCCGTCGGCGTCCAGCTTCGCGCGCCGAACGGGGCCGTACAGGCCACCGTGGGCTACAACTTCACGAGCGGCACGGCGCCGGACAACGTGGTGGGTGTGGACGGCGGTGGCACCTCCAGTCCGCGCCTTGGCCTGCAGGGCAACTATTGGGGAGGCATCTTCGCGCACGAGGGCATCGTGTCGTACGCCACCAAGTCGGAGTACGTGTGGGCGCGCGGTCGACTGGGCGCCCGTCCGGTTGCGGTCGTGCCGCTCTATCTCGGCGGAGAATTCGTGTACCAGGGCGCGGAGCGGTTCGGCTACCGCTATCAGGCCGGTCCCACGGTGAACTATCACATCACGCCGAACTTTCACGTGGGCGGCAGCGGCGGAGTACGCTGGAGCAGCGCGACGAACAGCGTACGGACGGGCTATGTGACCCTCGGCTTCGTCGCACTGTCGCAACTGTAGGGCTCAGCGCCGGCGACGGCGCGTGATGGCGACGGCCCGTGTCCAGCTCACTCGCTGGACACGGGCCGCGTCCGTCTGAGCTCCTCGGGAAGAGTCTCGAGGAGGCAATCCACGAGAGCGTCGATGAGGTGTCCCTTGAGATACGTACGGCGGAGCACCAGCCGGACGTCGCGCGAGGGCACCGGCGCCGAGAATGGGCGTACGTGACGTCGCTCCGCGGGGGAGCGAAGCTCGCGCGCGGCAAGCAGCGGTAGCAGGGTCATGCCCGTTCCGCGTTCGACGAGGCGCCGCAGCGTCTCGAGATTCCCGCTCTCGAATCGTGCGCCGGTGGTGGACGCGGCCGGGTTGCGCGCGGTCCGCGCCACCCGCTGCGAGCAGAGCTGCACCGCCTGCGCTCGGAAACAGTGCCCCTCCTCCAGGAGCCAGAGGTCATCGAGCGAGAGGTCGCGCACGGCGATGGTGCGCTGCCGCGCCAGGCGATGATTGGCGGCCACGTAGCCGACGAAGGGCTCGTTGAAAAGGAATCGCTCCACGATCCCACGGTCCGAGAGCGACGTGGCGACGATGCCCGCATCGAGCGCGTCGCGCCGCAGCGCGCGGCCAATGTCGTCGGTGATCCGCTCCTCGATGACCAGCTCCAGGTCCGGATGCCGGCGCGCCAGCGCGGGGATCAGACGGGGGAGCAGATGGGGCGCCAGGGTGGGGATGATGCCGAGTCTCAACTCGCCCGTCACGACCCCCGCCTGCGCCGCCGCGATATCGCCGAGGCGAGCCACCTCGCGCAAGGCGACGCGCGCCTGCTCGATCACGAGACGCCCGACGTCGGTGGGGACGACGGGCGTGACGGTGCGGTCGAACAGGATGAGGCCGAGCGTCCGCTCGAGCTTGGCGAGCTGCATGGACAGCGTGGGCTGGGTGACTCCACACGCCTGCGCCGCTCGCGCGAAGTGGCGATGTGTATCGACAGCGACGGCGTAGCCGAGCTGGGTGAGTCCGATCGTGGAGGCGGGAAGCATGCATGATGATAGAGAATATCTATCAGATCATCAACAAATTCGATTTTTCCTATCGCTCGCGGAGGTCTATCCTGCCGGCTCGCCTCTTCCGCGCGCTTTCCCGACCGCCACCGAGTCACATGAGCGATTCCTCCAACTCCCCGCCGACCTCGCCCGATGCGCCCACGCTCACGACGAGACAGGGGCACCCGGTCCCAGACAATCAGAGCAACCGCACCGTCGGCGACCGTGGGCCGACGGTCCTCGAGAACTATCACTTTCTCGAGAAGATCTCGCACTTCGACCGCGAGCGCATTCCCGAGCGGGTCGTGCATGCGCGGGGGGCGGGCGCCCACGGATACTTCGAGGCGTACGGACTGGTTGGAAGCGATCCCGTCGCTCCGCTCACCCGGGCCCGACTCTTTCAGACCAAGGGCAAGCAGACCCCGGTGTTCGTCCGCTTCTCGTCGGTGATCCACGGGGCGCACTCACCGGAGACCCTTCGCGACCCGCGCGGCTTCTCGGTGAAGTTCTATACCGACGACGGCAACTGGGATCTCGTCGGCAACAACCTGCAAGTCTTCTTCATCCGCGACGCCATGAAGTTCCCCGACGTGGTGCACGCCTTCAAGCCGGACCCGGTGACCAACCGGCAGGATTCCACGCGCATCTTCGACTTCATCAGTCTGTCACCGTCGGCGATGCACATGATCACGTTCCTGTTCAGCCCGTGGGGCATCCCGGCGAACTACCGGGAGATGCGAGGGTCGGGGGTGCACGCCTACAAGTGGGTGAATGCGGCAGGCGAGGCGGTGCTGGTGAAGTACCACTGGATCCCCATGCAGGGGGAGCGCAACCTCACCCAGGCACAGGCCGAGACGATCCAGGGAAAGAACTTCAACCACGGTACGCAGGATCTGTTCGAGGCCATCGACCGCGGGGACTTTCCCTCCTGGGAGCTGCAGGTCCAGGTGATGGACGACCACGACCATCCGGAACTCGACTTCGATCCGCTGGACCCCACCAAGGTGTGGCCCCCCGAGCAGTTTCCCCTCAGGCCGGTCGGACGCATGGTGCTCAACCGGAATCCCGAGAACTATTTCGCCGAAGTGGAGCAGGTGGCGTTCGGCACGGGCGTGATGGTTGACGGGATGGATTTCTCCGACGACAAGCTGCTCCAGGGCCGGACCTTCTCGTATTCCGACACGCAACGCTATCGCGTGGGCCCCAACTACCTGCAGCTGCCGATCAATCGTCCCAGGAACGTGGTGGCCACCAACCAGCGGGACGGGCAGATGACGTTCAACGTGGATGGCAGCGAGGCGGGGGGGAATCCGCACGTCAACTACGAGCCGACCTCACGTGGCGGACCCCGCGAGGCGGCGCCGTCGGGCGTGCCGCATACGCCATTCGTGTCCGGGCATGTCGTCCGCCAGCCGATCAGCCGCCTCAATGATTACGGGCAGGCGGGCGATCGCTATCGTGCCTTCGCGCCCTGGGAACGCGACGAGCTGGTCGCCAACCTGATCGATCAGCTCGCGCCCTGCACCGTCGAGATCCAACGGCGCATGATCCACCATCTCACGCAGTGCGATGCGGAGTACGGACGGCGCATCGCCGACGGGCTGGGTGTCGCCGTGTGACACACGCCGGGCCGAACGCCGCGGGGCACACCGGATGCGGATCCGGTGTGCCCCGAGTGCATCGAGAGGCCGGTGGGCCTATTCCTCGCCCTCTTCCGCGTCCACGTTGATCGCGGCGTTGGCCAGCGCGGTCAGGTCCAGGTCGGTCTTCTGCTCTTCATCGAGCGTCTGCTGGAGCAGGTCGACCTGTGCGGCGTAGCCCAGCAGTCGGGCCCACGTGCGGCAGGTGCCATACCCGGCCATCTCGTAGTGCTCCACGTGCTGCGCGGCGGAGATGAGCCCGGCGTCGAGCACCATCTTGTCCGGCTTCTCCTTGATGAGACCCTTGGCCTCCTCGATGAGGCCTTCCATGCCGACGCACTTCTTGCCCGTGGGCTTCTCGCCGAGCGCCTTGCAGATGCGCTCGAGGCGCTTCACGTGGCCGCGCGTCTGCTTCTCGTGCTTGGCGAAGGCCTTCTTGAGCTGCGGGTGCGTAGCGGCCTTGATCATGCGCGGCAGCCCCTTGAGGATCTGGTTCTCCGCACTGTAGAGATCCTTGAGCTCCTCGACGTACAGATCACGCAGGGTTTCCATCGGCATCTGGCACTCCGAGTTACGCTGGGGAATGGACGTTGGTGACGGTTCATTGCCTCAAGGCAAGGCATGTGCCCGCTGGCGCGACGATGGCGATATTCCACGAGCGTTCCACCCAATCGCGAGAGTGCCCACATGGCGTTGCGCCTGTACCTGCTCCGTCACGGCCAGACGGCCCTGAGTCGCGAGAACGTGTTCTGCGGACGTCGCCTCGATCCATCGCTCACGGCGGACGGCATGGCGATGGCCGATGCCTTCGCCCGGGTGAACCGCGACGTGCCGTGGCGGGCGATCTACGCGAGTCCGCTGGCGCGCGCCCGCGACACCGCGGCGCCCCTCGCGTCCGTGCTGGGTCTGTCCGTGGAGGTGCGCGACGGGCTCGCCGAGATCGACTATGGCGCGTGGGACGGCAAGTCGGCGGCGGCGGTCGACGGGGAGTTCCACGACGAATTCGTGCGATGGGAGGCCGATCCGGCGTGGAATCCCCCGACGAATGGCGAGACCGCGATCGCACTCGCGCAGCGCGCCACGGGCGTCATCGAGGAGATCTCGGCGGCCGTCGACGACGGCAACGTGCTCGTCGTCTCGCACAAGGCGACGATCCGCGTGCTCCTGTGCAATCTGCTCGGCGTGGATGTCGGGCGCTTTCGCTACCGGTTCGGCTGTCCGGTCGGATCCGTGTCCATCGTGGAGTTCGGGGAGCACGGCCCCCTCGCCGCCGCCGTGGCGGACCGCTCGCATCTCGACGCGCGATTGCGAGGGTTGAGGGGAACGTAGCCCACGATGTCGGCTAGTGCGGCGCGCGCATCGCGTCCACGGAGATCTTGAGGTCCTCCGCGAGTGACGCATCGCCGCTGATGATGGAGCTCCACGAGAGCTCGCGTCCATTGCGCTTGCCTTTCTCCACCACCTTCAGCCCGTCCGGGGCGATGGTGATGGTGTATGTCTTGTCGCCGTGCGTGAGCTCTCGCTTGATCGCCTTGTCGAGTTTCGTCGCCATGCTGCCTCGTGGAATCGGGTGGGGGAATTTCCTGCGAAGCTATCCGAAGCGGGCAGGGCTGGCAAGAAAACGCTCGACCGCGCGTCAGCCCGCCGGCGCGGCCGAGCCTGCGGGGGGTAGCAACGCGGCGATCTTCAGGGCCCGCTCGCGGTGGCGGCCGCCGAGGTACTCGAACTTGGCCGCCGTCGCCAGATTGCCCGACTCGCGATTCTGCTGCGCCATCACCGCGCAGTATTCGCTCACCTCCTCCTCATCCGTCACATCCTGCGCCGTGAAGCCGTACGGCTGCTCGAAGAGCAGCAGCGCGGCGATGGCGTGCATGGAAAATGGAAGCTGCGCGAACTGTTCGCGCAGATGGGCGAGGCCATCGGACTGGGCGAGCACGCCGCTCCATTCCGCGGCGGACAGGGCGACGGGGACGGGGACGGGGACGGGGGCAGGAACGGGAACGGGAACGGGATCGGGATCGAGGTCGGGCATGATTCGCTGGGCTGGGGGCTCGGCGCAACTTGCCACCGAGTGCCGGGGGGGCGCAAACGACTGGACCACCGACGCGCGACACGCCAACGTTGCGGCGATGGTCCAGCCCATGCGCTGCCTTGGCGGCTTCAAGGCTCCCGCCGAACGCCGCAGTCCCCGAACTCCGACCTCATGGCAGCAGACGAGATACGCGGCGGCAGCAATGCCGGTCCCGGCGTGGAGCCGAGGTGGACATCCAGCGCCAAGAGCGGGGTAGGGACTGCGCTCGACGGGCGAAGCCACGTGTGGTTCACGGTGTCGCACGGGATCGTCGACGAGGTCTACTACCCGCGCGTGGACCAGGCGAACACGCGGGACCTCGGCCTGCTCGTGAGTGCCGCCGACGGCTTCTTCTCGGAGGAGAAGCGCGACACCGACAGCGAGGTACACCTGATCGCGCCGGGCGTGCCCGGCTACCGTCTGGTGAACCGCTGCAAGCAGGGGCGTTACGAGATCGAGAAGACGGTGATCACCGATCCGGAGCGCGACGTGCTCGTGCAGCGGGTGCGTTTCCGCGCACTGACCGGCACCGTCTCCGACTACCGCCTGTTCGCGCTGCTCGCGCCCCATATCGGCAACCAGGGCTACGGCAACGATGGGTGGAGCGAGCGGTACAAGGGCGTGCCCATGCTGTTCGCCCGTCGCCAGGAAGTGTCGCTCGCGCTGGCGTGCGACTCCGGATGGCTCGCGACGAGCTGTGGATTCGTCGGGGTGAACGACGGCTGGCTGCAGGTGCAGCAGCGTGGGTATCTCCACGATCACTGCGATGCCGTGCACACGGGCAACATCGCCCTCACGGGCGAGGTGCGCCTGAGCGATAACCGGCGCGAGACGGACGACAAGGATCTCGCGGAGTTCGTGCTCGTCCTTGCGTTCGGGATGGGTCCAGCGGAGGCGGCGCAGCGGGCGCGGATGACGCTGTCCTCGTCATTCGTCAGAATCGAGGCGTCGTACATCAGGGGATGGACACGGTTTCACGAGCACACGGTCGGTCCCCAGCATACCGCCGGACACGTGACGCCGGAACTGTCGCGCCAGACGGCCGCACGCGAGCTGGCGGTCCATGCGCACGGCAGCACACATGCGCACTCATTTCCAGCGAAGAAGCAGCGCGAGCGGCGCAAGCGCACGCCCGTCGAGCTGCCGCCCAGCGTCGTGGACCTCTATCGCATGAGCGCGGCCATCCTGGCGATTCACGAGGACAAGCGCGCCTCGGGCGCGCTCATCGCCAGCCTGTCCATTCCATGGGGCGACACCAAGAGCGATCACGAGCTGGGCGGCTATCATCTGGTCTGGCCGCGCGATCTCGTGAACAGTGCCGGCGCGCTGATCGCCATGGGACACAACGTCCAGGCACGCCGCACGCTGCGCTATCTGATGAGCACACAGGAAGCGGACGGGCGCTGGGCGCAGAACCTCTGGCTCGACGGCACGCCCTACTGGAATGGCGTACAGATGGACGAGACCGCGTTTCCCGTGCTCTTCGCCGAGATGCTTCGGCGGGAGGGCAAGCTCGAGGATCTCGATCCCTACCCGATGATCCGGCGCGCCGCGTCGTTTCTGGTGCGGCACGGACCCGTGACGGGGCAGGACCGGTGGGAGGAGAATGGCGGGTACTCGGTGTTCGCCCTCGCCGCGCAGGTCGCGGCGCTCGTGGTGGCCGCGACCTTCGCCGACGCCGCGGGGGAGCCGTCCCTCGCGCTGCTGCTGCGCGAGACCGCCGACGCGTGGAACGCGAGCATCGAGCGCTGGACGTACGTCACCGGCACCCCCCTGGCGCGCGAGGTGGGAGTGGACGGCTACTACGTGCGCATCGCGCCCGCCGATGTGGCCGAGGAATATCCCGCCAGCGGCGGGTACATCCCGATCAAGAACAGGCCACCGGGCGAGGACGCCGCGCGCTACGACGAGATCGTGAGTCCGGATGCCCTCGCACTCGTGCGATTCGGGCTCCGCGAGCCCAACGATCCACGCATCGTGAACACCGTGCGCGTCATCGACGCTGTGCTCCGCACGCGCACGGCCACCGGCCCCGCCTGGTACCGCTACAACCGCGACGGGTACGGCGAGAAGGAGGACGGTGCGGCGTTCGACGGGTTCGGCGTCGGGCGCCCGTGGCCGCTCCTGGCGGGCGAGCGGGCGCATTACGAGCTCGCCGCCGGCCGGCCGGAAGTGGCCCTGCAGCTGCTCGGTGTGATGCGTGCGCAGGCGAGCGATGGGGGGATGCTCCCCGAGCAGGTGTGGGACGCGGCCGACATCCCCGAGCGCGCGCTGTTCAACGGCCGCGCCACCGGCGGCGCCATGCCGCTGGTATGGGCGCACGCCGAATACGCCAAGCTGGTGCGGTCGCTGCACGACGGACGCGTGTTCGACATGCCGCAGCAGCCGTACGAGCGCTACATCCGCCAGCCGCTCGAGTGCGACCTCACGTTGTGGACGCTGGACAACCGCGCGCGCGCCATGCATGTGGGCAACCGGCTCCGGGTCATGGTGCCCGACGCCTGTCTCGTCCGCTGGGCGGCGAACGGGGCGCCCGCGCTGGACGTCGCCGCCTCGGACACGACGCTCGGCATGTGGATGGCCGACCTGGACACCGTGCGCCTGCCGGTCGGCTCGACGGTGGAATTTCGCCTGGGTGCGCCGGACGACTCCGCGTGGAGCGCGGCGCATCGCGTGATCGTGGAGCGCTGATTCGGCCGTCGCGATTGGAAACTGACGGCCGTTGTGTTGCGCGTGAAGCCAGACGCTAGAACGTCATCGCCTGTCCCGGCTTCAACACCGAGACCCGCCTGTCGCCGCTGAACGCGGCGCGCACCTGCGTCTCCGTCGCGAGCCCGGGGAAGGTGCCGTAGTGCATCGGCACGATGGTGCTCGGCTTGAAGTACTTGGCCACGGCCGTCCGCGCGGCCGAGGGACCCTGGGTGTACGGGCCTCCGCCGACGCCGAGCAGGATGATCGAGGGACGGTACATCTCGCCGATCAGCGACATGTCGCCGAAGATCCAGGTATCGCCGGTATGATAGAGAGTGCGGCCGTCGGCAAACTCGACGACGAACCCGAGGGGGCGGCCGCCGGGCTCGCTGGAGTGCATGGCCGGCACGAGGTGCACGGTGACGTCGCCCACCTTGAACGCGCCGCCCACATTCCCCGCTCCCGCCTGGCTCTGCGGCAGACCGAGCGAGAGTACCCACTCGTTGGCGCCGATCACCATGGCCCCGGACGCCTGCGCGATCGCCTTGGCGTCGAGCGCGTGATCCTGGTGCGAGTGCGTGACGAGAATGGCGTTCGGCTTGTACCGCGCCAGGTTCTTCAGCGAATCGGGCGTCGCCGGATTGCCGCTGAGGAACGGATCGATGAGGATCTTCGTCCCGCCGGACGACGTGATCTCGAACGCGGCGTGGCCGAGCCACTGCACGGTGATCGGCGTGCGGACGGCGCCGCGCTGCGCGGCGAGCGGCGCCGGAGACAGCGAGAGGGCGCCGAGCGCGGTGAGCGCAAGAGTCCGCGCGACAGACGAGCGTGCGACCATGAATGAATTCCGAATGACAGTGTGGGAGCGCGAGCCGGCAGATGCCTCACGCGTCAAACTCGCTGAGGCGGCAACAGGTTCCCTCGCCTGGACGGCTCATCCGCCGCTCAGCGCCGTGCCGAAAGACCCTCCAGCAGCGTGGGAATGAACCCTCCGAACGCGCCGTTGCTCATGACGAGCACCACGTCGCCCGCGCGCGCCTCGGCAATCACCTGATTCACGAGCACTTCCACATCGGGCGAAGCATGCGCCTCGATCCCCTTGGCGATCAGCGTCTCCACCACCCGGTGGATGTCGAGCTGCTCGTCCACCGGCACCTTGTCGTGCGGCTCGGGCACCCGGATGGAGGCCACGGCCGCTCCGTCAAACGCGCCGGCGTATTCCGCCTGATGGATGTTGCGGCGGCTCGTGTTGGACCGCGGCTCGAACACGGCCCAGAGGCGCCGAGCGGGATAGCGCAGACGAATGGCGTTGATCGTCTCGCGCACCGCCGTGGGATGATGCGCGAAGTCGTCGATCACGAGCACGCCCGCCGGCTCGCCACGGATCTCCTGGCGTCGCTTCACCCCCGCGAACGAGGCAAAGCCATCGCGGATCTGATCGGCGCTGAGGCCGAGCGCGCGGCAGGCGGCATACACGCCGATCGCGTTCTCCACGTTGTGGTAGCCGGACATCGGGAGCAGGAATTCGCCCACCGCGCCGCGCGGCTCCACGATGATGAACCGCGCTCCCTCCGGGCCGAAGCGCAGCTGCTCCGTGGAATATTCGGCGTCGCCCTGCGCCGAATAGGTGGCCACGTAGCACCTGGCGGTGCTGCGCGCGAGCTCCACGGCGTTGGGGTACGAGGCGGCCACGGCGAGAAAGCCATCGCTCGGCATGGACTCGGCGAACTTCTCGTACGCCGACTCATAGTGCGACATGTCGCGATAGATGTCGGCATGGTCGAACTCCACGCTCGTCAGCAGCGCGGTGTGCGCGCGGTAGTGCATGAACTTGGGGCCCTTGTCGAAGTACGCCGTGTCGTACTCGTCTCCCTCCACCACCACGAACGGGCCCCGTCCGTTGCGGAAGTTGCCGTCGTAGTTGACCGTCACGCCGCCCACGAGAAAGGTGGGATCGGTGCCGGCGGCGACGAGCACGTGCGCCATCAGCGCCGATGTGGTCGTCTTGCCATGCGTGCCGGCGACGACGACGCTCTGCTTGCCGGCCAGCACCAGCGCACCGAATGCCGCGGGAAAGCTCATCTGCGGAATGCCGCGCTCGCGCACCGCCGTGGCTTCCACGTTCACTCGGCGGATCACGTTGCCGATGATGACGAGGTCGGGGCGTGCCGCGTCGATGTTGGCGGCCGAGTAGGGCGTCATCACTTGCACCCCCCACTGGGCCAGCATGTCGCTCATCGGGGGATAGACCGCCTCGTCGCTCCCCGTCACCTCGTAGCCGGCGCTCTTGAGCATGCCGCCGAACGAGCCCATTCCCGTGCCGGCCACGCCGACGAGGTGAATGCGCGTGATGGCACCGGGTTCGATCGTGGAGAGGACGTTGCCGTTGTCGTCGGACATGGTGAGACGCGGGTGACGAGATGAAGCGACGAGGCGCGAGCGGGAAAATCTAACCGGACGCGGCACCGGCTCCGCCGGGCTCGACACTGGCCGAACCCGCCCCGGCATCGTACTTTCGCGCCAGCTGTTCTGCACGTTTCCAAGCGGTACGCTCCCCTTTGGGAGCGCGCCGGAACGTCCGGGAGCTCACCGATGGAGCTGCGCGACCAACTGCAGGGCAGTCTCGGAACCGCCTACACGCTGGAGCGCGAGCTCGGCGGCGGCGGCATGAGCCGCGTGTTCCTGGCCACCGAGACGGCGCTGGGGCGCAGCGTCGTGGTGAAGGTGCTGCCGCCCGAGCTGTTGGGCGGAGTGAACATCGAGCGCTTTCATCGCGAGATCCAGGTGGCGGCCAGGCTGCAGCATCCGCACATCGTGCCGGTGCTGGCCGCCGGCGCGATGGATGGCGTGCCCTACTACACCATGCCCTTCGTGGAGGGGAGGTCGCTGCGCGCACGCCTCGACGAATCGGGCGCATTGCCGATCTCGGAGGCGGCTGGTCTGCTCCGTGACGTGGCGAAGGCGCTGGCCTACGCGCATGAGCGCGGCATCGTTCATCGCGACATCAAGCCCGACAACGTGATGGTGAGCGGGGGCGCCGCGGTGGTCACGGACTTCGGCATCGCCAAGGCGCTCTCGGAGGCCAAGACCGCGCAGCCGAGCGCGACGCTCACGCAGATGGGCACCTCGCTCGGCACGCCGGCGTACATGGCGCCGGAGCAGGCGGCCGCGGACCCGTCGGCCAACCACCGCGCCGACATCTACGCGTTTGGCTGCATGGCGTACGAGGTGCTCGCGGGACGGCCGCCATTCCACGGGCGGTCACCGGCCAAGCTGCTCGCCGCGCAGATGGGCGAGACGCCGGCGCCGTTGTCGCAGCTTCGACCCGACACGCCGCCCGCGCTGGCCTCGCTGGTGATGCGCTGCCTCGAGAAGGAGGCCGACGACCGCCCGCAGCGCGCGGCGGATCTCGTGCGGATGCTGGAGAGCGTCACGACCAGCGAGCAGAACGACGCGATGCCGGCGATCCTGCTCGGTGGCCGCAAGATGCTCGGCAAGGCGCTCGTGGTGTACGTCGTCGCCTTCGTCGCGGTGGCCATCATCGCCAAGGCGGCCATCGTCGCCATCGGTCTGCCCGACTGGGTGCTGCCCGGCGCGCTGATCACGATGGGACTCGGCCTGCCGGTGATCCTCTTCACCGGCTACGTGCACTACGTGACACACCGTGCCGCCACGCAGACGCCGGCCTATTCGTCCGACGGTCGGCGCGCGCCCGGCACCATGGCCCATTTGGCGATCAAGGCCAGCCCGCATCTCAACTGGCGCCGGACCACGCGCGGCGGTGTGTACGCCCTGGCGACGTTCGTGCTGCTCATCGCCGGATTCATGGGACTGCGTGCCATGGGAATCGGACCGGCGGGCTCGCTGTTCGCGGCGGGAACGCTGAACGCGCAGGACAAGCTGCTCGTGGCCGACTTCCGCGTGAGCGGCGCGGACACGTCGCTCTCGCGCGTGGTGACGGAAGCAGTGCGCACGGGACTCGGCGAGTCGGAGGTACTCTCCATTCTCGCCCCCACCGACATCGCGTCGGCGCTGCAACGGATGCAACGCCCGGTCACGAGCGCGGTCGATCTGGCGCTGGGACGCGAGATCGCGCAGCGCGAGGGCGCCAAGGCGGTGGTGACGGGCGACGTCACGCCGCTCGGCGCCGGGTATGTGGTGACGATGCGGCTGGTCTCGGCCGATTCGGGCGCCGAGCTGGCGTCGTTTCACGAGACAGCCGACAGCCCCACAGAGCTGCTGCCCACGCTCGACAAGCTGATGCGCAGCTTGCGCGGAAAGGCGGGAGAATCGTTGAAGAAGGTGCACGCCTCGGCGCCATTGGAGAACGTGACCACGGCGTCGCTCGATGCGTTGCGCAAATATGTCGAGGGCGCCCGGCTCAGCGACGCTGGTGATGCGACGGCGGCAATTCCGCTGCTGCGAGAGGCGATCGCGCTCGATACGAGTTTCGCGATGGCCCATCGCAAGCTCGCGGTGGCGTATCGCAACGGGGGGTTTCCGGCGCCACTGGCCGACACCGCGATGCTCCGCGCCTACGTCTACCGCGAGCGCTTGCCGGAGCGGGAGCGCGGCACACTGATGGGCGACTATTACACGCAGGGGCCGGGACGAGACCGCGCGAAGGGCATCGCCGCGTATCAGACCATGCTCGCGCGCTATCCCAACGAAACACCCGCCATCAACAATCTCGCGCTCGCGCTGTTCAGCCGACGCCAGTTCGCTGAGGCCGAGTCGTTGTATCGCCGGGCGATCGGGCTCGACTCCAATCTGCAGATCGGTTACGCCAACGTCATCTCGACTCTCGCGAACGAAGGAAAGTCCGAGGAGGCGCTGAAGACAGTGGCTGACTTCAAGCGACGCTTTCCCGGCGCGCCATACGTCGAGCTGTTCGAGGCACGGCTTCACTACGCCACGGGCAAGCGCGACACCGCCATCGCACTGTTCCGTGCTGCGAGAGCATCCAGGTCCGTGCAGAATCGTATCAGAGCGCAGTTCGCCCTCGCGAGCGCGTCGCTGACAGCGGGCCGTATCAACGAGTCACTCGTGCAACGGGCGCAGGGTCGTGCGGAGGACGCCGCGCGCGGTGTGGAATTTCCGCCCGTGCTGGACTCTCTCGGGGCCGCGTTCCTCGACATCTGGATGCGCGAGAATCCCGCCCGCGGCGTCCAGCGAATGGAGGCCGCGCTGGTCCGCGCGACGATCCGGTCCCTCTCCATGGAACGGCGCCCGTACTTCGAGGTGGCGACCAGCTATGCGTTGGCCGGCAGGCCGGAGAAGGCGCGTGCCGTCCTCGCGCAGTACGAGGCTGAAGTACGTGACAGCAGCTGGCGGCGGGTGCTCGAGCCCGCTCGACAGGCCGCCCTGGGCGAGATCGCCCTTGCCGAGAAGAAGCCGCTGGAGGCGCTCGCCGCGTTTCGTCGCGCCGACGCGCTCCCCGATGGGCCGAGCAGCCCGTGCCGGATCTGCCTGAGCATCCGACTCGGTCGCGCATTCGATCAGGCAGGGATGAGCGATTCCGCACTGGTGATGTACGAGCACTACGTGTCGCAGCCGGACATGTCCCGGTTGGCGCCCTCGCAGGATCCCACCTACCTCGCCGGCACCCACAAGCGGCTCGGTGAGCTCTACGAGGCCCGGGGCGACCGCGCCAACGCCATGTCCCACTACAACAAGTTCGTCACCCTCTGGAAGCACGCCGATCCGGAGCTGCAGCCCAAGGTGCAGCAGGTCCAGCAGCGACTCGCCCGGCTCGGCCGTATCGAAGGCAGGTAGCGGCGCGCGACCCGTGCGGGGCCGTATCATGTGATGGACATGCACACGAGAGAGACACGCATCCGATGCACGAGCTGACACAGCTCCGCCGCGCCCTCGCCGACGCGCGGGCGCGTGGCGAGCCGGTGATGGTGGCCACGGTCATGGGGGTGGACGGCTCGGTCTATCGTGGTGTCGGCGCGCGTATGGTCGTGCGCGCCGACGGCACCACGGTGGGAGCGGTGAGTGGGGGGTGTCTCGAGGCCGACGTCGTGGCGCGCTTCGAGGACACCGTGGCAGGCGGCGCCGCGCATGTAGTCAGCTACGACACGCGCGCCACGGACGACGCGGTGCTGGGGCTCGGGCTGGGCTGCCAGGGGCTGATCGCTCTCCTGCTGGAGCCGCTGGCCGGCGAAGCGCTCGACCGCGCCATCGCATGGTACGATGGACTGGCGTCCCGCCGGTCGCCCGTGCGCGTCGCGACGATCGTCGGCGCACCGGCGTCCGGCACGCACGCGGTTGGCGAGCATCTCGTGATCGAGCCGGAGGACGTGAGCGCATCGGCCGCACTCGAGGCGAAAGGGTATGGCATCGCTCACGAGACCATGCGTCCCCCGGCGCCCCTGGTCATCTGCGGCGCCGGCACCGACGCCATCCCGTTGGCGCGGCTCGCCGCGTCGCTCGGCTGGCACGTGACGGTGGTGGATCACCGTTCCGCTTTCGCAACGCGCGAGCGGTTCCCCGATGCCGACGAGATCGTGCGGGCGAACGTTGCGGATGATCCGGACGCGCTGGCTCGAGCCGTGATGCTCGACGCGCACACGTCGGCCGTCTGCATGGCCCACTCGGCGAGCCACGATCGCGCGTATCTTCACGCGCTGCTCACCGCCGGCGTGGGCTATCTGGGCGTGCTCGGGCCACGACGCCGGACGATGGAGCTCCTCGTTGGGCACAGCGCGCACACCCTGGAAGCGATGCCGCCGAACGTGCATTCTCCCGTGGGACTCGACCTTGGCGCGGAGACTCCAGAGGAGATCGCGCTGGCGATCGTCGCCGAGATCACCGCGGTACGCAACGGCGGGCGCGCGGGGATGCTGCGAGATCGAGCAGGGCCGATCCACCTCGACCGCACTGCATCCACGATCCCCGCCGGAGCGCGAACCGTGCCGAGCGCCACCACCTCAACCTGATCCCCGTGACACATCGCTTCACACTTGCCGCGGCGTTCCTGCTTCCGGTCGCGGCGGCGGCGCAGCTGCCCGCGTACGACGTGCTCATCGCCGGTGGCACCGTCATCGACGGCACCGGCGCGTCCCGATACCGGGCGGACGTGGCGATTGCCGGCGACCGTATCGTGCGGATCTCGCGCATTCCACTGCCGCGTTCCAGTGCACGCCGCGTGATCGACGCCAGGCAGCGCGTGGTGTCGCCCGGGTTCATCGATCTGCACGCGCATCTGGAGCCCCTGCCAGAGATGCCGGGCGCGCGGAGTGCCGTCACGCAGGGCGTGACGACCGTGCTCGGCGGCCCCGATGGGAGCGGGCCCTGGCCCTTCGGTGCCTATCTCGCCGCGCGCGAGCACCAGACGGTGGGGGTGAACGTCGCCTTCCTCGTGGGCCACAACACCATCCGGCATGCCGTGATGGGCGATGCGGCGCGCGCTCCGTCTGCCGGCGAGCTGGCGCGGATGCAGGCCATGATCGCCACGGCCATGGGGGAGGGCGCTTTCGGCATCTCCACCGGCCTCCGCTACATCCCCGGCACCTACTCCACCACCGACGAAGTCGTGGCGCTGTCGCAGGTGGCGTCGGATTCCGGCGGCATCTACACGTCGCATCTCCGCGAGGAAGGGCTCGGCCTGCTGGACGGTGTGAACGAGGCGATCGCGATCGGACGGCGCACGCGCATCCCGATCGTCCTCACGCATCACAAGGCGGTGGGCCAGGCGATGTGGGGCAAGAGCGTCGTCACGCTCGCCATGATCGACTCCGCGCGCCGCGCCGGCGTGGACGTGATGGCGGACGTCTATCCGTACACGGCGACGCACACCGGGATTTCCGTCCTCATCCCGAGCTGGGCGCTCGCCGATGGCGACACGGCGTTCGCCCGGCGCGTCGCTGATCCGGCGCTCAAGGACAGCATCACCAGAGGCATCGTGTTCAACATCCTCAACGACCGTGGCGGTGGCGAGCTGAAACGCGTGCAGTTCTCGCGCGTGGCATGGGACAGGTCGCTCGAGGGACGCACCCTGCTCGACTGGGCGACGCGCCGCGGGCTGCGGCCCACACCGGAGGCCGGCGCGGCGCTGGTGATCGAGGCGCAGCTCAAGGGGGGCGCGAACGCGATCTATCACGTGCTCGACGAAGCCGACGTCCGCCGGATCATGGCGCATCCGATGACGATGATCGCCTCGGACGGCCGGCTCAGCCAGCCCGGCGACGGACATCCGCATCCACGCGCGTACGGCACCTTTCCGCGGGTGCTGGGTCACTACGTGCGCGATGCGAAGCTGATGCCGCTGGAGCGAGCGGTGCACAAGATGACGGGGATGCCGGCGGCGCGACTCGGCCTGCGGGACCGCGGCGTGCTGCGGGAGGGCGCGATGGCCGACGTGACCATCTTCGATCCGCGGCGCGTTGCCGACCGCTCCACCTTCACGCAGCCGCACCGGTATGCGACTGGCGTGGACTACGTGTTCGTGAACGGCGCGATGGCGGTGCGCGCGGGCGAGTACATGAACCGCCGTGCCGGCCGGGTGCTACGACGGTAAAGAGGAAGACAGGAAGACAGAAAGACAGACGGGCACATCGGCAGTTCCGGTGTGCCCGTCGCTGTCGTTCTGCAGGCCCTGCCTTTCCCGCCGTGACTGTCTTCCTGTCTTCCTGTCTTCCTGTCTTCCTGTCTTCCTGCCCCCCGTACACCCTTTCGCCCGCTGCCGTGTCAAACCGGGAAACTCGGGCTGCATGCACTGGCGCGGCCTCATTCCATCTTCCCGACCGCACCGTGATGCAGCGGCGACACCTCCGCATGCTCGTGACCTCGGCGCTCCTCCTGCTCGGCGCGACCTCCGCCACCGCGCAGGGCGTGGACGTGATTCGTGGTCAGGTCACCGGGCCTGAGCACGCGGCGATCGCTGGCGCGAACGTCACCGCCACCTCGGTGGGGGGCGGCGTGAACCGGTTCGCCCGAACCGACGACGCCGGCCGATTCACCATCACTTTTCCAGGCGCCGAGGGAGATTATTTCGTCGGGTTCACCGCGGTGGGGTACGTGCCGAAGCGGTTCGAGGTGAAGCGTACGGCCGATCAGGAGATCCTCGTGGCCGACGTGCAGCTCGCGCGCGCGGCCGCCATGCTCGATACCGTCCGGACCGTCTCCAGCAATCGCGACCGGGTGGGCCGCGGCGACAAGCCCGCCGACATCAGCGGCAACGAGCAGGTGGCGTCGAGCGCCGCCGTTCCCGCAGGCCAGCAGGGCGACATCCACGCCATGGCCGGTGCGATACCGGGCGTCACGCCGATCACCGGCGCCGACGGCGACCCCGCGGGTTTCTCCGTGCTCGGCCTCTCGGCGGATCAGAACAGCACGACGCTCAACGGCAGCCCGTTCGCCGGCTCGCAGCTCCCCCGCGACGCCACCGTGACCACGTCGCTGATCACGACACCGTACGATGTGAGCCGCGGCGGATTCAGCGGCGCGAACTTCAACATCAGTGGCGGGCGCGGCTCCAACTACATCCGTCGCACCAGCTCCGTGAATCTCGACGCCCCGACCCTGCAGTGGACCGATCCCACGGCACGCGCCCTCGGACAGCAGTACAGCAACGTCTCGGTCGGCGGGCTGGTGTCCGGGCCGATCCGCTTCGACAAGGCATTCTACAATATCAGCTACCAGCTGGGACGACGCAGCAACGAACTGCGGACGCTGTTCAACACGACTCCACTGGGCCTTCAGTCCAGCGGGCTGTCCGCCGACTCGGTGGCGCGGCTCATCGCCCTCCTCTCACGCGCCAACGTTCCGGATCTGCTGGGGAGCCGCACCCGGCGGAACCGCACGAGTGACAACGGCAACATCTTCGGCGCTCTCGATTTCACGCCGCCGGGCTCCGCCACCGGTCAGACCTTCAACGTCACCTTCAACGGATCACTCAACCGACAGGCACCGGTTTCCAATCTCCAGTCGGAGCTTCCAGGCCACAGCGGTGACCGCGTGAACTTCAACGGAGGGGTGCAGGGCAACCACACCGCGTATCTCCGGAAGACCCTGCTCAGCGAGAGCAGCATCGGAGTGAACAGCAACCGCAGCTCGGGCACACCCTACGTGGCGCTGCCGAACGGCACGGTGCTGGTGAACTCCGGCTTCGAGGACGGCACGAGCAGCGTGCGCAACGTATCGTTCGGGGGCCATCCATCGCTCGGCACGAGCAGCGCGACGCTGGGGTTGACCGCCTCCAATCAGCTTTCCTGGTTCAGCAAGAGCAACAAGCACCGCCTGAAACTCACCGGCGAACTCCGACACGACAGCTACGATCAGGACCAGACGACAAACCTGCTCGGCAGCTTCAATTATCTTTCGCTTGCCGATCTGCAGGCGAACCGACCGGTGTCGTTCACCCGATCGCTCTCGCCGCGCGTCCAGAGCGCCAGCGAGACGCTTGGTGCGCTCTCGCTGGGCGACTCGTATCGCCGGACGAGCAATCTGCAGCTGCAATACGGCATGCGGCTGGACGCCAATCGCTTCTCGTCCGCACCGCAGGCCAATCCCGCCGTGGAGCGGGTCTTCGGCGCACGTAACGACGAGACGCCCAACCGCTTCTATCTCAGTCCGCGAGTCGGCTTTTCCTGGAGCTACGGCGCCGCGCCGCAGGTGGCCGCATTCGAGGGCGCCGTGCGCGGACCGCGGGCCGTGGTGCGCGGCGGCGTCGGCGTGTTCCAGAGCGTGCCCGGCGCCACCCTGCTCGGTTCGGCGATCGACAACACCGGCCTGGCGAGCGCCGTCCAGCAGCTCAGCTGCATTGGTCCGGCCGCGCCCGTACCGGATTGGTCGGCCTATGCCGCCGATCTCGCGCGCATTCCCACGCAGTGCGCCGCCGGCACGGGGGGAAGTGTGTTCGCGAGCAACGCGCCGGCTGTCATACTGTTCGCGAGCGACTACCAGGCCGCGCGGACCGTTCGCGGCAACCTGCAGTGGAACGGCCCCATCATGTCGAACCGCTTGAGCCTGACGGCCGAGGCGACATTCGGACGCAACCTCAATCAGCCCGGCTTCGTCGATTTGAATTTCGCGCCCGACGTGCAATTCGTGCTCGCGAGCGAGGCGAGCCGGCCGGTCTATGTGCGCGCGACGAGCATCATCGCCCAGTCCGGGGCGATCGCATCGCGCGACGCGCGCGTGAGCCAGCAGTTTTCGCGCGTGGCCGAGCAGCGCTCGGATCTCCAGGGGGAGAGCAGGCAGCTTCGACTCAGCGTGAATCCCACGCGCTTCAGCAGCAACTTCGGCTGGTCGGCCAGCTACGTGTACGGCAACAATCGCGAGCAGTACCGTGGCTTCAGCAGCACGGCGGGGAGTCCCCTCGATGTCCAGTGGGCGCGCGCCGGCTTCGACTCGCGCCATCAGGTGAGCTACTTCCTGAACTACAACTTCTTCGACGCCGTGCGCGTGGGATGGTTCGGGCGCTTCGCCAGCGGCGCCTCCTTCACCCCGCAGGTCGCCGGGGACATCAATGGGGATGGCTACGCCAACGATCGGGCCTTCGTCACCGATCCGTCGAGCGCGCCCGATGCGCCGCTCGCAGAGGGAATGCGTGTGCTGCTGGAGCGCGGATCGCCCGAAGCGCGCCGCTGCCTCTCGGCGCAGCTCGGTGCCATCGCCGACCGCAACAGCTGCGTGGGCCCGTGGACCTCCACGGCCAACATGAACATCTCGTTCAATCCGGCCAGGTTGAAGCTGCCGCAGCGCGCCACGCTGAGCTTCGCGGTGAGCAATCCGCTCGGGGCGGCGGATCTGCTGCTCAATGGCGAGCGCCGGCTGCGCGGCTGGGGCCAACAGGCCGTCGCCGATCCCACGCTGCTCTACGTACGTGGTTTCGATGCGGCCGCCCGTCGCTATCGCTACGAGGTGAATCCGCGCTTCGGCAGCACGAATCCGCAGTTCGCGCAGTTCCGTTCGCCGGTCACGGTCACGATGCAGCTCCGGCTGGATGTCGGCCCCTCGCGCGAGCGACAGACACTCACGCAGCAGCTCGACCTCGGCCGTACGACCCAGGGGCAGAAGTTGAGTGAAGGCATGCTCAAGGCCATGTATGGAAGCGGCGGGGTGCTCAATCCCATGGCGCAGCTCCTCCGCCAGGGCGACACCCTCGGTCTGACTGGCGCCCAGGCAGACAGCCTGGCGACGTTCAATCGCGCGTACACCATCCGGCTCGACTCCATCTGGAGCGGCGTGGCGCGTGACCTGGCGGCGATGCCGACGCAGTACGATCAGGGCGAGGCGTACCAGCGGTACAAGCGGGCACGCGAATCAAGCGTCGATCTGCTCATCGCGCTGGCGCCCACGCTGAATGCGGTGCTCACCGCCGGCCAGCGGCGCAAGCTGCCAGCGCTGCTCGCCAGCCATCTGGACACCCGCTATCTGGCAGGAGTGCGCAGCGGCACCGCGGGTGGCACCGGAGGCGGCGTGTTCGTGGGCGGCAGCTTCATGGGCGGAGGCGGTGGCGGAGGAGCGATGGGGGGAGGCGGTGGAGGCGGACAACACATCATCATTCGGGGTACACCGTGATGCACTTACTACAGGGACGTTTCGGGAACGGCCTCGCCCTCGCGATCGTGGCGAGCAGCGCGTCGGCGCAGCAGGTCTCGGTTCGCCCGGCGGTCCGACCACTGGGGGTGGCGACGGCGACCAGCACCGAGACGATCGGGTCGCTCGCCGCCGTGCGCCATCTGCCCGATGGCAGCGTGCTCGTGAACGACCAGGCGCGTCGTCGCGTGCTCCTGCTCGATTCCACGATGCAGGTTGTCCGCGTCGTCGCCGACTCCTCGAGCGCGACCGCCAATTATGGAGCGCGTCCCGGCGGCCTGATTCCCTTCCGCGGCGATTCCACGCTGTTCGTCGATCCTGCGTCGCTCTCCATGTTGGTGATCGACGCACGCGGGAATGTGGCACGCGTAATGGCGGCGCCCAGTCCGAACGACGTGATGTTCTTGACCGGCGGCCCCGCGGGCAGCGCCGGCTTCGATGCCGCTGGCCGGCTCGTGTACCGCTCCAATGGCGCGCCGACCGCGGTTCGCCGGCCGGAACCGGGTCAGCCCTTCACGCCGCCGGTGCTGCCCGACTCGGCGATGATCGTCCGCTTCGACCTCGCCTCGCGCAAGCTCGACACGGCCGCGCGATACAAGGTGTTCCGGCCGAGCATGTCGGTCACGCAGTCCCCGGAGGGCGGCATCCGCATGACGACGAAGCTCAACCCGCTGCCGCAGGTCGACGAATGGGCGGTGTTGAGCGACGGCTCCATCGCGGTGGTTCGCGGACAGGACTACCACGTGGACATCTTTGATGCGCGCGGGACGCGAACGGTCGCGCCGAAGATTCCCTACGAGTGGCAGCGGCTCACCGACTCGGCCAAGTCGGCCGTGATCGACTCCAGCCGCAAGGCCATGGAGCTGGCCCGAGCGAATGCGCCTGCGGGCGGCGCGGGCGGTGCGGGCGGTGGTGCGCAGATGATGTTCGGTAGCGGTGGCGGTGGCGGCGGCGCCCAGCCCCAGATCGTCACGATGTCGATCGTTGGATCGGGCGGTCCCGGCGGAGCGGCGCCACCCCTTCGCCCTGGCGCTGGCGGAGCGGCGAATGTGCAGGTGCAGCCCAGCTTCGTGGATCCGGCCGAGCTTCCCGACTACACGCCGGTGTTCGCGCCGGGCGCCGTTCGTGCCGATGCGTCCGGCCGACTCTGGATCCGCACGATTCCCACGAAGCCGCTCACTGGCGGCGCCATCTACGACGTCGTCGACAACACGGGAACGCTGGTGGACCGTGTGCAGGTGCCAGCCGGCACCACCATCGCAGGCTTCGGCGCCGGTGATGTGGTGTACCTCGGCGTGCGAGACGCGGCTGGGGTGCATGTGGTACGGGCCAGGGGGAAATAGGAAGACAGGAAGACAGGAAGACAGGAAGACAGGAAGACAGGAAGGCAGGAAGACAGGAAGACAGGAAGACAGGAAGACAGGAAGTCAGACGGGCACACCGGTCGGTTCCGGCGTGCCCGTCGCTGTCTTTCTGCAGTAACTGCCGTCAACGAAGTGCCTGTCTTCCTGTCTTCCTGTCTTCCTGTCTTCCTACTTCATCCACACTTCGGACGACCATGCGGCAGCGCCACCGTGCAGTTCTTCGTCACGCCATCGGCGGTGATCGTCAGCTTGGCCGTGGCCGTGCCGTCATACGTGATCACCTCGCGGCGCGACTTCGTGGACGTCTGACCGGCGACCGTGAGCGTCGCATTCATCACGCGGATCACCGTCCCAGCCGTCGGATGACTCGCCTTTCCGCTGACCACCGGGACGACGACGCCCCGCGTCGTGTCGGCGGCGACGCGGGTGGACGTGAAGGCGGCGCCGTCCCGGTTCTTGCCGGTCGACGATTCGGTGCCGCCAGACGTCCCGTTCACCGTGCGCTGGGTGCTGTTGTGCGCGAGACCGGTGATCGTGCGGTCGCTGGAGTGATTGACGGTGGACTTGACGCTGTCACGGCGCGTCTGCGTGCCGGTCACCGTGACGCGCTCGGCAATCACGTTGGTGAGACTGTCGCGACGGGCCTGCGCGGTGCCGGCCGCGGTCTTGAACGAGATCGTCCGATTGACCGTGATGCCATTCCGTGTGCTCGAGCAGGTGTTCACTCCGGTGGCGGCAGAGTAGGTGCAATCGGAGCCCAGTCCGCCGTGCTCGAACGGACGACCGCCGCCCGGCGGCCCACCCAGGAAATCGCTGCCGAGTCCACCGCCCATGAAATCGCCTCCCGGCCCGCGTCCGCGGTGCTCGCCGCGTGCCGGCGGTGCGAAGCTGCTTCCCATGCCGGCGAAGCTGCTGTTGGCTGACTCGTAGGCCAGCGGCGTGGTATCGAACGCGTCGAGCAATGCGCCGGCGTCGAGTGAACCGGTGACCTGTTCGGCGCAGGCGACGCCGAGCAGGGCGCCAGCACCGACGATGAGTGCGCGAGTGTGTCGCATGAGGGGAGACTCCATTGGCTGGTGTGGTGAATCGATCTGCACGTAAGGACACGCGTGTCGCCGGCTACCCTACCGGCACTGCAGCATCGGCCCGTCCGGTCACCAGCCGCCGCCCGCCGGCAGCCAGTCTGCCAGATGCTCCCGCAGCGCCTTCAGGGCGCGGCCCATTCTCGCCTCCACCGTCTTCACCGACAGGGCCGACACTCGGGCGATCTCGACGTAGGTCAGCCCGTCGTCGCGACTCATCCGGAAGGTATCTCGGATTTCCGCGGGGAGCGACGCGATCGCCAACGCGGCCGCTCGGGCAAGCTCTCCTGTGATCGCGCCAGAGTCGGTGCCGGGCATCGAGGACGGCCCGCGCACGAACGGCTCCGCCACACGCGAGATCTTCTGGTGTCGAAGCACGTTCAACGCGCGATTCCGCGTGGCCTGATGCAGGTACGCGCGGAGCGAGATCCCGGGCTCCAGCGACGCGCGCCGATGCCAGAGTTGCAGCATCACCTCCTGCGCCACATCCTCGGCGGCCGCGCGCTCGTGCAACAAGCGCTCTGCGGCCCGAACCAGTGCCGGATAATGCGCGCGGAAGAGTGCGGCGTAGGCGTCGTCGTCCCCAGCGCGGCAGCGCGCGAGCAAGGAAAGATCGTCCACGGCTCCTGGCAGGGCGACGATGAAAGGTGCGGGCGGACGGCGGTGGTGATAATGTACGTCCGGCGCCCCCCCCACACCGTCACGTCCGCCGACGAGGGTACCCGCACGGTGCCGTGTTCATCATGATATGAGCGACCACATTCCTCCCCAGTCCTCCCCCACTGATGAGTCTCCGCCGGACTGGACGGCGCTCGCCCGATATCTCGCGGGAGAGGGGACGCCGGAGGAGCGCGCGGCGTTACGGGTCGAGCTGGAGAGCCACTCGGAGCGCGCCGATCTCGTGCGCGCACTTGGCGAGGCCCTCGCACCGGCGTCCGATGCTCACGGCGTGGACGTGGACGTGGAACGTGCGCTGACGAGCGTGCGCCAGCGGCGGGATGCGTCGCCGGCCCGCTCGCTCGCTCCGGGCTTCGGACATCGGTTGGCCGCGCCATGGCGCGCGGCGGCGGCCATGCTCGTCCTGGCCGCGGGCGCCGGCGCGTGGTACGCCCGCTCGTCGGCGCGCGAGGACGGCACGGCGCTCGCCACGTCACGAGCCACGTCACGGCACGCGGCCTCCGTCGGGGCGGTGAAGCGCATCCTGCTCTCCGACGGCACGCGCGTGACCCTCGCGCCGGGAAGCGCCCTTGATGTGGCCGCCGGCTATGGCGGGAAGACGCGGGAGGTGACGCTCGCCGGCGAGGCCTTCTTCGTCGTGGTGCACGATGTCGCGCGTCCATTCGCCGTCCGCGCCGGCACGGCCATGGTGCGCGATCTCGGCACGGAGTTCACGATCCGCGCCGACGACGGTTCCGCCGCTGACGTGCGCGTGAGTGTCGCCAGTGGCTCGGTATCGCTGGCCGTCGCGGAGGGGGAGCACGCGGAAGCAGCCGAGCTTGCGGCTGGCGACGTCGGCGTGGTGCGCGCGGGCCGGATCGAGGTGCTGCGGGACGGCGCATCGGCCGACGATACGGCCTTCGTGCAAGGAATGCTGGTGTGGCGGAACGCGCCCATCGAGCGGATTCGCGCCGACATGCGCCGCTGGTACGGAGTCGTGCTCATCGTGACCGACAGCACCATCGCGCGGCGACATCTCAGCGCCTCGTTCACCAGCGAGAGCGCCAGCGAGGCGCTCCGGGTGGTCGCAGCCGCGCTCGGCGGGGAGCTGGTCCGGCGCGGCGATACCGCGGTGGTGCGTGCGCTTTCGCCTCCGCGTACCGCACCGCGATGATGCGGCGGCGCTATTGGTGCGCCGCGCTCCTCGGCGGCGCCGTGCTCGTGGCTGGCGTCTCCGATGGCGCCGCGGCGCAACAACGCGCGAAGGCCCGATGCGATGTGACCGTCGCGGGCACGGCATGGGCCCCTCCGCTGGACCGATCGGTGACGCTGGAGGCCAGCGATCTCACCCTGCGCGGAGCGCTCGACCGGATCTCGGGCAGGACCGGCGTGCGCCTGTCGTACGCGAGTGAGGTGCTGACGCTGGACCGCCGCGTCTGCATCCGGGCCGCCGCCGACCGCCTCGGCGACGTGCTCGCGACGCTCGTGCGTAACGACGGCGCGGAGCTGGTGATCGTGGGATCGCAGGTAGTGCTCTCGCCGGCACGGCGCGTGGCCGGCCGAGACACGATCACGGCGCCCGGGATCGGCGTGCTGCAACGCGTGGTGGTCACGGGTACAGTCGCGGGCGCCTCGAGACGCGCGTTGCCCGTGGCCACCACGCGTTGCAGCACGCCGATCCCGGGCGCCGTGATCGTGTCTCGGCCGG
>JBKJIY010000091.1:0-18708 GCA_046598315.1 Gemmatimonadaceae bacterium | reverse complement strand
GATCGGCGCGTCGCTGCTCTGGCGCCGGGGCGCGATGCACGGCGAGCAGAGGGCCACGGCGGCCCGATAGCGGTCATCCGCGCCGGCCCAGCCGACGGGGAGCGGAAGCGCGGCGAGGTCACGCACCACGACACCGTGCGCCCGGTCACCGCCGCGGTGCGCGTCGAGGCCCGCGATGCCGCACCCGGTCGCCTTCAGCTCCGCCTCCATCCGGCACCAGTAGTGGAGAAAGGCCGCGCTGCCGTCGGCACCGTTGGCGACGTCGCGCGCCAGCGCCGCCCGCTCGTCGCTCCCGAGCACCCGCGCCGCCAGCGCCTCCCACTGGCCGATCGTTCGCTCGCGCTCGACGTCGACCCCCACCTCCGCGATCCGGCTGAAGGCGAACAGAGCCAGCTCGCCGCTGTGCGCTACGCTGAGCCAGAGCGGCGGCACGCCGCCTCGTCCGGCGAGCGACAGCTTGCCGTGACGGCCGATCCGGAAGTCGACGTCGGCGGCGTGGCCCCCGCTGAGCGAGGCCGTGAGCTCGCGCAGGCGCGCTCGGCCCATGGCGAAGCGGCGCGCCACTGCTGCGGTCCCCGACGCGAAGCGTTCGCGCTCGCGCTGGTCGAGCACGCGCACCGCGCACGCCAGCTCGGCGTCGGTAGCGTAGAGACTCGCCGTGCACACCACCACGTCGGCACTGCGCAGCGACGGGCGCACATCGGACGGCGGATAGGCAAGAAGGGTGACGCGCACGGTGCCGCTCAGGACGAGGTATCGAATGGTGCCAGCTGCAGACCGGCGGCGGCCGCGTCCACCGCGTCCAGCGCGATCAGCCCCTGCACCAGCGCCTCGACTGCGCGGTCGAGATCGGCCTCGGTGTGGGTGCTCGCGATGAAGAAGCGGAGGCGCGCTGCATCGTTCGGCACGGAGGGCGCCACCATGGGCTGCACGTTGATACCCATGTCGTAGAGCAGCTCCGACAACCGCGCAGCGCGCATCGAATCGCCAACGATCACGGGCACCACCGCCGTTCCACCACTGTCGCCGGTATCGAGCCCCGCGGCTCTGCACGCCTCGAGAAAGTAGGCGGACCGGACGCGCAGCTGCTGAACCCGGCCCGGCTCCGCGTCAAGCACCTGGAGCGCCGCCAACGCTGCGGCCGCATTGCTTGGCGTGATGCCGACGCTGTAGACGAAGCCGGGCGACGTGTACTTGAGGTACTCCACGAGCGCGGTCGTGCCGGCGATGTATCCGCCGCAGCTCGCGAGGGACTTGCTGAGTGTTCCCATGTAGATGTCGATCGACTCGGCGTGCACGCCGGCATGCTCGGCGATCCCGCGACCGGTGGCGCCGAGCACTCCCAGTGAATGCGCCTCATCCACCATGAGCATGGCATGATGGCGGTCCTTCACCTCCACGAACCGCGCGAGGTCAGGGATGTCGCCGTCGGCGCTGTACACGCCTTCGATGATGACGAGCGCCCGTCGATGCTGGCTTCGCACTCGCCCGAGCATGGCGTCCAGCGCCGCCCAGTCGTTGTGGGGAAAGACAAGCCGCCGCGCGCCGGAGAATTCGGCACCCTGAACCGCGCTGTTGTGCACCAGCGCGTCACACAACACCACGTCCTCCGGTCCCATGAGATGCGAGATGGTGGAGACGTTGGCCGGATGTCCGCCGATGTACACGATGGCGCCAGCGACGCCGAGGAATCGAGCGATCGCATCCTCCAGCGCACCGTGCACGGCGCGCTCGCCCGACACCACGCGGCTGGCCGACACCGAGGTCCCCCATCGCTCGATTGCGTCCTTGGCGGCGCGCACGACCGCCGGATCTCCCGAAAGCCCGAGGTAGTTGTAGTTGGCGAAGTTGAGCAGGCGCCGGCCGCCGATGTCGGCGAAGCGGCCCGTCGTCCCCTCGTGCACATGGAAGAAGGGGTTCGCGACGCCCTCCGCGTCGAGCCCATCGAGGCGCTGACGGAGCGTCTGATACTCGTCCCACTGGGTCACGTCCGTACTCGCGCTCGTCGGAACGCCGTAGTCGCGACGCGCGCCGAGTCCGCCGTGGCCCGGCGGCAGATCCGACGAGAGTGTGGCGAGATAGCGCCCAAGCGAACCAACGTCCGGATGCTGCCAGAGGAGCGCGGAGTCGATGCGCCGGCCCAGCCGTCCCTCGAGCGCGACGAGCAGTCGCGTGGCGGCGACCGAATCGAGCCCGAGATCGCGGAGGGGCGTGCGCGGGTCGAGACGCGCTGGATCGACCTGCAGCTCTTCCCGCACCCAGTCGAGCATGAACGCCACGATGGCATGCTCCACCGGTGCGGACACGGCGCGCGGCGCCTTCCACCGGCCAAGCATCTCCAGCGAGCCCTCGAGAAACGCCGCGCGGCAGGCACGCCGCTGGATCTTGCCACTCGACGTCTTGGGGATGCTGTTCTGCCGGATGAGCACGATCTCGTCGGGTACGACTCCCACGGCGGAGGCGAGCTCGGACCGCACCGACTGGAACAGCCCGTCGTCACCGGCCGACTTGTGATGACGGATCACCTCCAGGACGAGCACGAGCCGCTCCCGGCCGTCGGTCGCCACGCTGAAGGCCGCCGAGAACCCCGCACGCAGGCTGGCGTGACTGCGCTCGGCGGCGAGCTCGATGTCGTGCGGGTAGTAGTTGCGACCATCCAGGATCACCAGATCCTTGAGGCGCCCGGTGACGACCAGCTGACCGTCGACGAGGGCCCCGAGATCGCCCGTGCGCAGGAACGACTTCTTGAAGCCGTGCACGCCCGCGTCGAAAGTGGCCGCTGTCTCCAGCGGCCGTTCCCAGTAGCCGCGCGCCACACTGGCGCCGGCCACCCAGATCTCCCCGATCTGCCCATCGGCGCAGCGGGCGCCGGAGTCCGGATCGACGATCACCACCTGCTGCTCGGCGACGGGCTGACCGCTCGCGACGAGCGTCATGGAGTCCGCCTGCTCGAGTGGACTGCGAATGGACCCCGCCTCGAGCCCGCGTCGGTCCGCCACGATCGTGGAGGGCAGCCGCTGCGGTGGGCCACCCGAGACCATGAGCGTGCCCTCCGCCAATCCGTAGCAGGGCATCACGACATCGGCGCGCAGCCCGCACGAGGCGAAGGCCGCGGCGAAGCGGGCCAGGGTGTCGGCGCGGATCGGCTCGGCGCCGTTGAAGGAGGTACGCCACGCCGAAAGATCGAGCCGGGCACGCTCCTCCTCGGAGATCCGCTCCACGCAGAGGTCGTAGGCGAAGTTGGGAGCCCCGCTGGTGGTGGCACGGTATCGCGACATCGCCTCCAGCCAGGCGGCGGGGCGCTGCAGAAAGGTGGCCGGCGCCATGAGCGCGGCCGACAGACCGGCGTACATCGGTTGCAGAATGCCCCCGATCAGCCCCATGTCGTGGAAGGGAGGGAGCCAGAACACGCCGTTGTCGCCCGCCCGATGCGCCGAGACGCGGTGGATCACCGCCGAGTTATGGAGCAGATTGGCATGCGAGAGCATCACGCCACGCGGGTCGCCAGTGGACCCCGACGTGTATTGCAGCATCGCCAGCGCGTCGGCGTCAGCGCGGGGCAGCCGCCAGGCGGCGGGATCCTCCTGCGCGGCGGCCGCGGCGTCCACCCACCGAAGGCTCGCCAGCTCCGGCGAGAGGGTGAGCCAGCTATCGAGCCGTGACATGAGCGCATCGCTGGCCAGGGCGACGCGGGCCCCGCAGTCGGTCACGATGCGGGAGACGCGTGGATCAGCGCGGCGCGGGTTGGGTGGATACGCCGGGACCGCGACGGCGCCGGCATACAGGCAGCCGAAGAACGCGGCCACGTAGTCGAGACCCGCCGGCACCAGCAGCACGACGCGGTCGCCCGGCGTGACGTAGGGTGACAGATATGCCGCCGTCGCCCGAGCGCGCGCCCGCAGCGACGCGAAGGTGAGCACGCCGTCCTCGCGCCCCTCGCCGCTCACGAAGCGGAACACGATGTCGTCCGGCTGCACTGCGGCGCGATACTCCAGCAGCCCAACGAGGGTGCGAACGCCCTCCGCCCTGGCGTCGTCGTGCAGCATCGCCACCTCGCTCACGTCTCCACCTGTATCATCACGTCCTCCTGCTCCGCCGGGCTCCAGTGCCGCGGACGTGGCAGCCATCCGGCTTCGAGATACCAAAGGTAGGTCTCGCGAACGCCCTCCTGCAGCCCGACGGCGGGCGTCCACCCCAGCTCGTCGCGGACGAGGCTGGCGTCGCACAGCCACCAGCGGGGCCGTGCCAGGGCGGCCTTGTTCCGGTTAAGCAGCGTGTGCCGCCCGGTGAGCGATCCCACGAGGTCAGCAGCGCGGGCGGCGATCTGAAGCGCGGGGAGCGGCAGCTGAAGCTCGAGCGGCCGCGTGCCGGCCGACTCGGCGATGAGCGCGTAGAGCGCGCGCCAGGTGACCGGACGCTCGCCGGCAAGGAAGTACGTGCGTCCAGCCGCCTCGTCGCGCTCGGCGGCGAGCACCAACGCGCTCACGACGTCCGAAACGTGGACCAGCGAGAAGGCGTGGTCGCGCGGCACGGCGTGGATGGCGACGCGACTGGTCGCCTGCCGGAACGCATTGAGAAAGTCGCGATCGCGCGGGCCATAGACGGCGGCCGGACGCACGACGGTGATGGCCAGCCGGTCGCGATAGCGTCGGACCGCCTGCTCCGCCTGCAGCTTGCTCCGCCCGTAGGCCTCCACGGGCAGCGGGCGATCGCTTTCGCGGCGCGGCGCGTCGCATCGCGGCGCCGGCCCCGCCGCCGCCTGGGACGAGACCACGATCACCCGGGGCCGGGCGCCGGCGCGCTCCGCGAGCGCCGCCAGCAGATTCGTCGTGGGAAACACATTGCCGACACGAAAGTGGCTGAGCGTTCGCCCCTTCGTCACGCCGGCCACGTGGAAGACGTGCGTCGCGCCCTCCCACACGGGCGACTCGCGCACGGCGCGTGCATCGAGGAGGTCGGCCTCCCACTGGTCGAGCCCCGAGTCGCGACTGGCCGAGCGGGATGCGGGACGCACGAGTGCCCGCACCGTCGCGCCCTTCGCGAGGAGTGCGTCCACCAGGTGAGAACCGATGAAGCCGGACGAGCCGGTCACGACCGCGATCATGTGATGAATCTGTCGCCCGCCCGCGTCGCCGCACAGGGGCACCGACTGGAAACTCGGGCGTTGGCGGATAGCTTTCCCTGGCCGGACCGCCCGTCGCCGGCATTCGGGGACCCTTAGCTTAGCTGGTTAAAGCAGCCGACTCATAATCGGCGGATCGTGGGTTCAAGTCCCACAGGGTCCACTTCGCCTCGCTCCCGCCCTGCCGTGCTTCGCGTCTGCATCACCGTCGATTTCGAGCCGGACTGTCCGCCCTACCTCAGCTCGACGTTCCGTGGCATCGAGGAAGGAGCGCCCACGTTGCTCCGACTGTTCGCCGAGACGGGAGTGCGTGCCACGTACTTCACCACGGGCGAGGTGGCGGAACGCTTTCCAAATGCGGTGCACGCCCTCGTGGCCGATGGACACGAGCTCGGCTGCCACGGCGTATCCCACACGGCCTTCGACACGCTCGACGAGTCCACGGCACGCTGGGAGATCGAGACGTCGGCGGCCAGGCTGCGGCAGTTCGCTCCGGTCACCTCGTTCCGCGCGCCGTACCTGCGCTTTCCGGAGCCGTACGTGCGCTTGCTGGAGGACGCCGAGTTCCGCCTCGATTCATCGCTCGCCAAGTACAAGCGCTCCTATCACGCGCAGCGCCTGCCCACGTCGCTGGCACGCGTTCCTGCGTCGATGACATCCTCGGTGTTGCGGCTGCCGCGGTGGATCCGCGAGCCGTGGCTGTCACTCCTCGCCGACCCCGTCGTGCTGTTCGTCCATCCGTGGGAGTTCGTCGACCTCACGCGCGAGGATCTCCGGTGGGACTGCCGGATGCGAACGGGCGACGTGGCGCTTCGCTGCCTGCGTGAAGTCATCGAGGGGTTCGTGCGGCGAGGCGCGCGCTTCCTGCCCATGCGCGAGCTGGCGGCGTGACCGCGGACCGAGCGCGTCGCGCCGTCGGCTTCGTGGCGCTGCTGCTCCTCGTGATTCTTCTCGGGCGAGCGGCCACCGCGCTCGATCTCGCGCGCGTCGCGCGCGAACTGTCGTCGGCCCGTCCGGCCTGGGTGGCCGCAGCGCTGGGCTGCTATCTGGGCGTGCTGCCGCTCTGGGCCCTGCAATGGCAGCTGCTCGCCCCGCCGGCGCCCGACATTTCCTGGCGTCGCATGCTGCAGGTGGTGGCGATGACCTCCACCGTGCTCAATACCACGCCGATGCTCGTGGGCGAGGTGGCGTCGGTCGTCTTCCTCGTCACGAATGCTGGTCTGGCCCGCGCGTCCGCGATCAGCGTGCTGGCAATGGACCAGCTGCTCGTTGGGCTGGGCAAGGTCGCCGTCCTCGGCGCGGCCACCCTGGCCACCCCGCTCGCCACGTGGCTGGCGCGTGGCGTCTGGGGGCTCGTGGCGGGCGTCGCCCTCCTGCTCGGCATCGTTGGCGTGGCCGCATGGCGGCACACCGACGTACCGCGCGTTCTGGGCCGTGTCGTGCCGCAGCGCGTGGCCGACGCGGTGGGTCGCGCCAGCCACGCCCTCGCGCCCATGCGGTCGGCTCGCCTTGCCGCCGGCGCCTTCTCGCTCGCCATCGCGAAGCTCCTGCTCGAGCTGTGCGCCATTCTCGCGGTGCAGCACGCGTTCGCGCTGGATCTGCCAGTGGGGAGTGCGCTGCTCGTGCTGGCGGCGCTGCATCTGGCGACGCTGCTGCCGCTCGTGCCGGGCAATCTGGGTATCTATGAGACGGCGGTGGTGCTCGCCTATGCGCGGTATGGCGTGGACGCGGAGCGCGCGTTGGGCATGGCCGTGGTGCAGCATGCCTGTGCGCTCGCCGCGTTCACCCTGCCCGGCTACCGGTGGCTCCTGCTGGCCCGTCCAACGCGCAGCGCCGCCGCCGCGCCGTAAAGCTCCACGTGCAGGCGCGCGACGTCGGCCCAGTCGAACGGGGGGGCGACGCGCCGGTTCCGGCTCGTCACGTAGTGACGGAACGGCGCGTCGAGCGCACAGCGTGAGATGAAGCGCGACAGCTCCACGCCGTCGCGGGCGAGCAACCCGTCCACGCCCTGGGAGATGAAGTCGCGTGCGCCACTCGCCAGCATGGCGATGACGGGCAGACCCGCCGCGCGAGCTTCCAGCGCCGCGATGCCGAAGGACTCGCGCTCGCTCGGCAGCACGAACACATGCGCTCGTGCGTACACATCGCGCAGCGCCGCGCGAGACAGCTGGCCCAGCAGCTCGACGCGGCCACCGATGCCGAGTTCGTGGGCGTACCGCGTGATTTCGTCGCTCGCGGGGCCGTCGCCAGCGACGACGAGTCGCATCGGTGGCCGACCGCCCACAAAGCGCGTCGACTCGGCGAAGGCGCGGATCAGCGCGAGCGGACGCTTCTTGCGGACGAGCCGCATGGCGGTGACGAAGACGATCTCGTCGTCCGCGGCGGGAAGCACTGTGCCGGTGGGCCGCCAGAAGGACACATCCACGCCGTTTGGCAGCACGCCCACGCTCGCGTCGGGCATCCATCGCGCCGCCTGCCCCGCGACCACGCTGCTCACGGCGCTCAGGAGGATCCGGTCGCGCGACCAGCCGACCAGGCGCTCGCTGAGACCAAGCACCACGGATAGGCGATGCAGCATCGAGTGAAAGGTCAGCACCGTGGGCAATCCCGCGTCGGCCGCGGCGAGGGCGCCGGCGTACGCCACGGGCGATACGACACTGGCGTGGGCGTGCACGACGTCCACGCGCTCAGCCGCGAGCAATTCGCGGACTCGGCGGCGCAGCCTTGGCGAGATGGCGATCCCGGCACCGGGAAGGAGCGACGTGCGGAGGCGATGCACCGGCACGTCATCTACCACGTCGGGCCCGGGCGTCGTCGTCACCACGATCGCATCGACCTGCAGACGTCGCAACGCGAGGGCCAGGCCGTGCAGATGCGTCTCGATGCCTCCGGCTCGGGGCAGAAACCAATCCGAAACGAGTGCGACGCGCACGGGTTAGGGAACGAGCCGGATGGTAGTCTCCAGCACACCGTGCGTGCGGGACTCACCGTCCGCCGAGCCGACGGCGCGACGACGCACGCGCTCGGCGCCGGCACGAAGGCTCGCGCTTCGACGCCCATCGCGGGACTGAAGATCGACGCCGGCGATCAGGCGGAGGCGGCGGTCCTCGAGTCCGTGTGCGACGCGCCGGAAGACCAGACCCTGGGCATCTGGTCTCGTCGTTTCTCCGACGTACTGGTCATCGCTCCGGCGTTCCACCGCGCCATCGGCGGTGAACGCGATGCCATCGGCGTGCTCCCAGCGACCCGCCGCGTACCAGCCGCTGGCCGTTCGGCCGAGATCGTCGCCGAGGGTAAAACGACGCGAGGCAAACCCGTTTCGCACCAGGTGGTGCTGGTAGAATCTGATGCCGGTGGTGTGGTAGCTGACCTGGCCCGCGAGCGCCGGCACGAAGAGTCGGGGCACTCTGGCTCCGATAATCAGCGCGGCGTCCTCGGTGAACACGCTGCGCAGCCGGCGGACGTCGAAGTCCTCGATCGCCAGCTCGCTGAACAGCTGCATTCCTCCCAGCCGTTCCATGCGCCACCGCGCGTCGATGCCCAGCAGCTTGTCCGAATCGATGTCGAGCGAATCGACGTGGCGACGGAAGATGTCGACGAACGGCAGCAGATCTATGACTCGCTCGGTCGCGCCTACCGGGCGCGAGCCGGCTCCTCCAAAGTGGTTCGCGAACGTTGCACCCAGCTCCAGCGCGGTCGTGGGCTGGACCGACACCTTGTAGGCTACGAGGGTGGAGTGTGAGTTGCGCACGCTCGGCCCCACATCCGCAACCTGAAGTGTAGCGGCAACGGGGCCGAGACGGCGGAACACCCCTGGCAGCACGACGGGCTGCTCAGTCGCGACGCGTGCCATCGTCAGGGCGGGCGCGTTGTCCGAGAAGAACAGGCCGCCCTGCGGCGCATTGCCCCAGTAGCTGTTCTCGCGACCGGCGGTCAGCGACACGTTACGCCACAGCATGCGCGCGCTCCCGCTGAGCAGCTCACCCGATATCGTCGTTCGGCCGCCGTCGCGCAGATGCGCGACGACGAGGCGAGGCTGCGCCTGGAGGACGACCATGGTTCCCAACCGCGCCCACGACTCTGTCTCGATCGCCACGTTGGAGCCCGAGCGATAGCGGCGGCCCTGTCGATTGTTCGTCAGTGTGTTCAGGTCGGCTTCGATGGTGCCGAGCCCGTTCTCCGCCACTGGGTGCGTGACCGCGGTCGTGTACAGGTGATCGAGACGGAGCGACGCGAGCGGCGCCAGATGCAGCGCGCCTCTCGTCGCGTTCGCGTCGAGTGCAGCCGTGTCGATGGTCGCATATCGCGCGAGCACGCGCGCGATGGCACGATGCGCGTACCGATCGTCCGACTGCCTCGACGTCAGCCGTCGCCCGGCGGCGCGCGCGAGGCGCACGATCTCCCGTTGCGAGTAGGGACGTTGGCCCACGATCACGGTGTCCACGAGACCCGCGTCGATCAACCGGTCAACGTCGCGGTAGATCGGATCGCCGGCCGGCACCGACGCGGAGGCCTGGCCGTAGGCCGGCGAGGTCGCGACGCCGACAAGGAGGATCGCGGGCGATGCACGTCGCATGACGGTTTCGCGCGACGCGCAACCGCAGTGGACGGGATAAGTGAGCAGACGCGTTAGTGCCATCTTCATGCGCGCTGCCAGCTCCCGAACCGTTCCGCCGAGGCGGCGTCGAGGAGCAGCGCAACTCGCCTCGCCTGCTCGGGCGACGAGTATGGCGCGGTGGACTGCTCGTCGCCACCGAATGCAATCTCGCCGCCCTCGGCCAATTCCTGGAGCATGCCGCGGAGCGCGCCGGCGAGGGCCACGGGACTGTCCACTGCCTGGCCGGCTCGAGTCTCGGCCAGCACGGTGGCGACGTACCCATCCAGCGCGTCGACGATGGCGACGATCGGGCGTCGCGCGTGCAGCATCGCGAACAGCCGTGGAGCACAGCGGAGCGACGTCACCGCTGGGGCACCGGGGTCATCCTCCTCGAACTGCAGCAGGACGTCTGCCTCGCGATGGCGCTTCGGCTCTTCCGCGATGCTCGCGACTGACGAGAATGCGAGCACCTCCGCCGCCGGCCGGCCAGCCGCGCGGCGAGCCAGCGCGTCATCGTTCCCGCTGGCCACCACCTCCACACGAAGTCGGTCCCGCCGGGCGGGCTCTTCCTCGAGCAACAGGTCCAGCGCATCGAGGAGGATGTCGACGCGGTGCTGTGCTTCATCGAGCGGGCCGATGTGCACTACCCGCAGGGGAGCGCCGGCCTCGCGGCGAGGCGGCACGCGACGGTCGTCCGGATCGAATGGCGCGATGATCGTCTCGCCGCTCACGCCGTATTGCTCATGCAGATACGCCGACAGCGCGGGCGTGGCGGCCCCGGCGCGCGCCGCCCCGCGTAACCAGGTCCGTGCGAGCGCGCCGTGCAGGCGATGCGACACCGAGTGGCTGGCGGCGCGGTCGACATACAGCTCCGCCAGCTGGTCGACCAGCACCACCCATGGGAGCGACGCGCGGCGCGCGATCATCCCTGCGACGATGTGGGCGCTCGTTGGCGGGCCGAGGCTCACCACGGCGGACAGACCGTATTTGCGCACCACGCCCATCCCTGCCTCCACGGCAGCGTCCGCCCAGTCGCGCTCATTGTCCGGATACGCGCCGTAGAAAGGATACAGCGCGTCGAGGGTGCGCCGGCCCACCCAGCGAAGCACGTTCGCCGCACGGCTTCCCGCCGGCCTCGCCTCGTGCAGGGCGCGCCGCCAGCGGCGCAGCACGCCCATCTCGACGCTGATGGGGCTGCGCACGACCGGGAGCTGCATGGCGCGCCGGAGCGACGCGGACTCCGCGACATCCGCTGCCGTCAGCTGTGGCGCGCCCGCGTCAGCAGCTCCATCGTCCCAGTCGCGCGTGAGGATGTGCGGCTCCCAACCCGCGGCCGGCAGATGGCGTGCGAGCGCCGCCACGCGTCGTGCACTCGCGTGCAGGGTGGGCAGCCAGTGATAGCTGACGATGAGCACGCGCGGCATGACGAAACCTGATCAGTGACCGAGCGATCAGCGCGCGAGCGCGCCGACGGGCACTTCGGCCCGTACGTCGATCCCCGCCTGCTCGAGGCGTCCGCGAAGGCGTTCGGGCAGGCGCGCTCTGATCACCATCGTCTCGCCTTCGGTACGCTGGTCCAGGACCTCTCCATCGCGGTGGATTTCGGCGAGCAGCTTCCCTTGGGAGGGCGGCAGCCAGACCTCGGCGACCGGTCGCCGCGCGCGCATCGCGTGCCGTAGCGCCCGTCGCAGGGGATCGAGCCCATGCTCCACCTCCGACGAGACGAAGACCGCGTTGGGAACGAGCGCAGTGACTCGTTCCTGGAAGGCGAGTGAGCTTTCCTCGCTCAACAGGTCCATCTTGTTGAAGACGAGGAGCGTGGGCTGCTCCCCCAATCCGAGCTCCGCGAGCACCTGATCCACCACGAGGCGCTGCTCTTCCCAGAGTGGGTGACTCGCATCGACGACATGCAGGAGGAGGTCGGCGTCGCGCGTTTCCTCGAGCGTGGCGCGGAAGGAGGCGACGAGATGGTGGGGAAGCTTCCGGATGAAGCCCACGGTGTCCGTCAGGAGGACCTGGGCATTCTCGCCGAGCTCCACCTCACGCGTGAGCGGATCGAGGGTGGCAAACAGCCGGTCCTCCACGTGCAGATCCGCGGCGCCGGTCATGCCTCGCAGGATCGACGACTTGCCCGCGTTCGTGTATCCGACGAGCGAGGCCTTGAAGGCGTTCGCCCGACTCTGCCGCTGGACGGCGCGATTCTGCTGGACGTGCGCCAGCCGCTCCTTGAGCAACTTGATGCGATGGTTGATGAGCCGGCGATCCGTCTCGAGCTGCGTTTCACCCGGGCCGCGAACGCCGATGCCACCGCGAAACTTCTCGAGGTGCGTCCACATTCGCGTGAGGCGCGGCAGCGTGTACTCCAGCTGTGCGAGCTCCACCTGCATCCTGGCCTCGCTGCTCCGGGCGCGCGTCGCGAAGATGTCGAGAATGAGCTCGGCGCGGTCGACGACCCGTGTGCCGACCATCGTCTCGATGTTCTTGCCCTGGCTAGGGGAGAGCTCGTCGTCGAAAATGATGAGCGACACGTTCCGCTCGCTCACCATCGCCTTGAGCTCGTCGATCTTGCCCTTGCCGAGGTAGGTGCCCGGGTGGGGGTGGTCGAGCTGCTGCGTGAGCGTGCCCACCACGTCCGCACCCGCCGTGTCGGCGAGGCGCTCGAGCTCGCGCAGATGCTCGTCGAGCGACTTGCGGGCGCCGGCCCGTTTGAGCGGCGCGCCCACGAGGAGCGCCCGCTCCACGGGCAGCCTGACGTCGATCAGTTCGCGTGTGATGTCGGTTCCTCCTACTGGCGCGTTGCGCCGCCGAAAGCGGTGAAGTTGCCGGTGGAGCTGTAGGGAACGGTGAAGTTACCGATCACGGTGCCCACCGTCACATCGCCGGTGACCCGGTACGCGACGCCGCCCGTGTTCAACAACTGCCGGCCCGCCGCGCCAATGCCGGCGTAGGTGAAGCTTACCGGGATCGTCACTGTGGTGGAGTCACCCGACTGCACGGTGAAGCGGCTGTCGAGCACGCCGTTGGCGAGACTCATGTTATCGCCGATGTTCACGTTGTACGAGAGCCGGGTGGCGTCGAGCCGGTAGCCGTTGGGATTGAAGACATTGAGCTTCACGGCCAGATTGCCCCCGGTGAGGCCCATCCCCTGTACGGACACGTCCTTCAGTTGCACGACAGGCTGCTGAAACGCCTGCTTGCCGAGTGCACTGCACCCGGCGACCGACACGACGGCGGCCGCGGCCGCACCCCACATCAAACGACGCATTGTTCTATTCCTCCGTGGACGGTTGTCCCGCGTGTTCCGGCCGCGCCGCGGGCTTCGCCTCCCCCCGTGCGCGCAGTTCCTCCCACCAGGCAAGTCGCTTCGCCACCTCCTTCTCGAAACCAAAGGGGCCAGGCTCGTAGAACGCCGACCCACTCAGCTCGTCTGGAAGATACTGCTGCGGGATGTATGCCTCCGGAACGGCATGCGCGTACTGGTACCCCTCGTGATAGCCCAGTTCCTTCATGAGCCGGGTGGGCGCATTGCGTATGTGCAGCGGCACCTGCGCCGCCGGATGCTCCCGCGCCGCCTGCAGCGCCGCATCGAGTGCGGCCTTGCTGCTGTTGCTCTTCGGCGCCGTCGCCAGGTAGATGACCATCTGTGCCAGAGGGAGGTACCCCTCCGGCGCCCCGAGCATGTGATACGCATCACGCGCGGCAACAGCCAGCTTGAGCGCCTCGGGATCCGCCAGGCCGATGTCTTCGGCGGCCATCGCGATGGCGCGCCGGAAGATGACCATCGGATCCTGTCCCCCTTCGATCATCCGCGCCATCCAGAACAGCGCGGCCTGCGGGTCGCTTCCGCGCAGCGACTTGTGGAAGGCGCTCAGAATGTTGTACGTCTCCTCGCCTCCCTTGTCGTAGCGGGAGAAGCGCAGCTGCGCCGCCTCTCGCACGGCGAGTGACGTGAGGCGCCCGCCCGTTCCCACGTGCTCGGCGGCGGCCTCCAGCACGGTGAGCGCGCGTCGCGCATCGCCGTCGGCCTCGCCCGCGAGCAGCGCCACCGCATCGTCGTCCGCCGTGAGGCCCATGGCGCCCAGCCCACGCTCGACGTCGGCCAGCGCCCGCCGGATCACCGCGGTGATGTCGGCCGGTGACAGCGCCCGCAGCACGAACACGCGTACCCGCGAGAGGAGCGCCCCATTGATCTCGAAGCTCGGATTCTCCGTCGTCGCGCCGATCAGGGTGATCGTTCCCGCCTCCACATGCGGGAGGAACGCGTCCTGCTGGGCCTTGTTGAATCGATGGATCTCGTCCGCGAACAGAATGGTGCCGCGTCCCGTGTCCAGGCGGTCCGCCGCCTCGCGCACGATCTCCCGCACCCGTGGCACCCCCTCGGTGACTGCGGAGAATGGGACGAATGCTCGATCCGTGTAGCCAGCAACGAGACGGGCGAGCGTGGTCTTGCCCGTGCCAGGCGGCCCCCACAACACCATCGACGCGACCGTGCCTTTCTCGATCGCCTCGCGCAAGGGTGTGCCAGCCCCCAGCAGATGCGCCTGGCCCGCGTACTCCTCGAGCGAAGTCGGACGCATGCGCGCCGCGAGCGGCTGTGGAGGCGCGGCGGCCGCGAAGAGCGACGGTCCGCCCGGCCGATGCTTCGCCCCTCCTCCTCCCCGCCCCGACGGCGTGCTCACGCTCAGACGCCCGCGAGCGCGCGGGCCAGAAAGTATGTACCGGTCCCGGCGAGAAACGCCGCCGGGAGCTGCCACCCGCCGCGCTTGCGGAACTCGGGCACGAGGTTCGACATTCCGACGTACAGCGTGACGCCGGCCGAGAGCGCCAGCCCATGCTGGCGCAGCGCGCCGATCCGGTCCGTGAGCACCACGCCGGCGATGGTCGTGAGGCCGAGCGCGCCGGCCGCAAGCATGGCGCGCGTCCGCCCCTGCCCCGCGGCGAGGAACAGCGACGAGATGGCGAGCCCCTCCGGCAGCTTGTGCAGGATGACGGCGAAAAAGACGAGGGCGCCGACCGCACCGCCCACCTCGAATCCGCTGGCCACCGCCACGCCGTCCACGAAGGTGTGCAGGAGAAGGCCGACCAACGCCGCGACGCTCACTGCCCCGCTCACCTGGTGCGTCTCCTCACCGAAATGGAAGTGCGTGCCGATGACGTGTTGCGTGATGTGCACGGCGAGATAGCCGCCCAGCGCGATGATGGCCGCGTCCTCGCCTCCCCGTCTGAGCGCTTCCGGAAGCAGGTCGATCAAACCGACCGAAATCATGAATCCCGCCGCGTAGGCGAGCATTCCGTCGAGCGCCCGCATGCTCCAGGCGGAGCGCCGGCCCACCACGACCGCGGCACCGAGCAGATTGGCGCCCGCCGCGGCTGCCGCAAACACGAGCGTCATCGTGGTCACTCGCCGCGCGTCCCCGAGCGAGCGCCGCGACTCACACGCGCTCGAGCGAGAGACGCTCGGCGGCCGTCGCGACCGCGTTCACGAGGTCGGGCGCGGCGGGAAATGCCTGCCGCTTGATCTTCCAGCTCTTGGTGCGCAGGGTGTTTCGCTCCTCGAGCCCGCGGCCTTCCAGCAGATACAGCCACTTGTCGCACCGCGAGTAGATGAACAGCTCGAGGTGCGCATTGAGCGAGAGCTGGTCGTCGGGGGTGTAGATGCTGACCTCCGTTCCGCCGAAGCGGGCGAGGAGCAGCCGCAGTCGTGCCACCGTGTCACGCACATCCGGAAGCGCCAGGGCCTCGCCCTTCCAGGCGCGGCCGCTGCGCAGGTCCTCCACATGCAGGTCGACCGCGGGACCAAGCAGGTCGGAGAGGGTCCAGAAGAGATCGACGACGCGCTCCGCATTGGCGACGACGTGCGCGGTGAATACGCCGTCCTCCTCCGTGAAGGTGAAGCCATCGGTACTGGCCCGGAAGCGGCGCCAGATCGACGCCTCAGGCTGTTTCCCGCGGAAGAGCATGCGTGCCTGCCGACCGTGTGAAGGGTGAATCATGCGTCATCGCGCGTCTTCGCTCGACGGCGCCCGCCGACGCGCCTCGACGAGCAACGCTTCTGGCGTGTTCCGTGCCGGATTCGCCAGCACCAGCTCGAGCAGCTCGTTGAGAATCTTAGCATACAGCGGCCCTACGGGAATTCCAGCCCGACGGAGGTCGTTCCCGCCGATTGCCAGATCCCCGATCTCGATGGCGACCACCAGGCGATCGCGCATGACGCGCCGGTGGAGCGCGCGCACGGCTTGGGAGGATGGCGCGGCGCCCCCGGCAGCGCGGACGCTCTGCCAGCGGGCAAGGGCGAGACGCAGGAATGCTCCGGCCTGCAGCCGGCCGAGCGCGGCGAGCCACCGTCGAACGGCTTCGTCGTCCGGCGAGCCCGCGAGGAGCGCCGTCGACATGGAAGCGCCGACGGAGTCCCAGCGCTCCACCATCCCCACCGACCAGCCCGTCTCATGCCGGGAGAACCGGAGGTGCGTCAGCGTGTCACGCGCGCCCACGGCGCCGGCGTCCAGGAACAGCGCGGCCAGGCGATTCGAGGTGCGCTGAGACGAGGATGGATGTCCGGTCCGCGCACGCGGCAGACCATCGAGCGTGATGAGGGCGACGTCGCTCACGTTGGCCAGCGCGGGAGCGAGGACGGCCAGGGCGCCCGTGTCCCGCCAGAGTCGAAGTGCGGCGGACGGCGCGGCCACCTGCTGCATCGTCTTCACGAGCTCCTGCTGCACTCGCTCCGCACTCAGCCGCGTGAGATGGCCCGCGGAATCCGTGATCGCGCGCAGCGTCTCCGCCTCGATGGTGAACCCGTAGCGAGCGGCGAAGCGGATGGCCCGCAAGGCGCGCAAGCGATCCTCGCGCATGCGCTCGTCGGGGTGACCGACGGCGCGCACGACTCCCGCGGCGAGATCCCGCTGGCCACCGAATGGATCCCGCACCTCCCCGGTGCGCGGACGGTAGGCGATGGCGTTGATGGTGAGATCGCGCCTCGCCAGATCGTCGTCGAGGCTCGCCCCGAATTCCACCACGGCGTGACGGCCGTCGGTCTGCACGTCGCGCCGAAACGTCGTGATCTCGTGCGGCACGCCAGCGTCGTCGAGGACACTCACGGTCCCGAACTCGACGCCGATGGGGATGGTGCGCCGGCGACCGAAGATGTCGCGCACCTGCTCCGGCGTGGCGGGCGTGGCCAGGTCCCAGTCCAGCGGCAGATCGCCGAGGAGTGCATCGCGGATCGCCCCGCCCACGCACCACGCCTCGAACCCCGCCGCCTCGAGGCGGCGTGCGATGTCGAGCACGCTGGCGGTGGGCCGGAGAGGGAACGCGACCATACGAGCACGCGGAGGGCGGTGGGCGGGGCGCACGAGGAGAATCCTGAGCATACCGGGCGCGACGGCCGAGTTGAAGCCCCGCCCTTTGAAAACCAAACAAATGGAGCGATATTACATGGCCGGCCCGCGACTTCCCCCTGCCCCCGCCGATGCCTGACCTGCTGCCATACCTCGACGCCGCCGCCGCACATCCGGAGTTCAAGTCCGAGGTGCTCGCGTTCGTGCGTGGGGGACCCGCCGAGCGAATCGTCGTGGATGGATATACGCCACGCGTCAAGGTGGAGCGGTTACTCACCCAACTGCTGCACGCCAATCCAGAGCTGCCGATCGAGCGCGTGCACGTGCGCGCGCGATCCGGCTGTTCGGATTTCTCGGGCGAACTACTCGCCGTCGCCGGCGACGCCGAGCATCGCTTTGCCTTCACCTGGTGCTGCTCGTGGCGCGCGCAGCAGCAGGGGTGGAAGGATTGTTTCGGGTTCTGGGATCAGACCCGCGCGGCACGGGAGTTCGGGTGGCGCTGCTTCGAACGCTGGGAGCGGGTGAACTGAGCTGATCGAGCGCGCGGGTCAGATCCGCCACGAGGTCCTGGCCCCGTTCGATTCCCACCGAAAGCCGCAACAGTTCGTCGCCGATCCCTGCCGTATGCCGTGCGGCGGCGTCCATCGAGGCGTGAGTCATCGTCGCGGGATGCGCGATGAGGCTCTCCACCCCGCCCAGCGACTCGGCCAGCGTGAAGCAGCGTAACGTGGTGGCCACCGCTTTCGCCGACTCTCGTCCGCCCACGAGCGCGAAGCTCACCATCCCGCCGAAGCCAGCCTGCTGACCGGCGGCCACGACGTGCCCTGCGTGCGAGGGCAGTCCGGGATAGTGAACCGCGAGCACTTCGGGATGGGCATCCAGGGCGCGAGCCACCAGGTGCGCGTTTTCCTCGTGTACGCGCATTCTCGCGAAGAGCGTGCGTACGCCGCGCAGCGTCAGGAAGCTGTCGAACGGCGCGCCTGTGAGCCCGAGACAGTTGGCCCACCAGGTGAGCGCCTCCACATGTGCCCGGTCGCGCGCCACGACGGCCCCTCCCACGACGTCGCTGTGTCCGTTGAGGTACTTGGTCGTGGAGTGAACGACGAGGTCGGCGCCCAGCGTCAGCGGCTGCTGCAGCGCTGGTGAGAGGAAGGTGTTGTCCGCCACCACGAGCGATCCCGCCTGGCGGCCAGCGGCGCAGATGGAACGCAGATCGGTGATGCGGAGCAACGGATTGCTCGGCGTCTCGATCCACAGCATCGCCGGTCGACATCGGCCGACAGTCGCCGCGGCGTCCGGCGCGGTGAGATCGGCAAGCACCAGCTGGAACTGGTTCCGGGCCGCGAGCGCGCGCAGGAGCCGATAGGTGCCCCCATAGCAGTCATGGGCGGCGAGCACCGTGCCGCCGGCGGGAACGAGCTGCAGCGCGAGCGCCACCGCGGACATCCCGGAGCTCGTGACCACGGCGCCGGCACCCTCCTCCAGCTCGGCGAGGGCCTCGGCCAACTGATCACGGGTGGGGTTTCCCGACCGCGTATAGTCGTACGTCCGCTTTTCCCCGAAGCCGGCGAAGGAGAAGTTGGTGGAGAGATGCAGCGGTGGCACCACGGCGCCGTGCTGCGCATCGGTGGCGATGCCGGCGCGCACGGCGC
>JBKJIY010000087.1:0-16862 GCA_046598315.1 Gemmatimonadaceae bacterium | reverse complement strand
TGTTGGTGCCGATCCCCTCGATGCTGGCGCCCATCTTGACGAGAAAGTGCGCGAGGTCCTGGACGTGCGGCTCGCCGGCCGCGTTGCGCAGCACGGTGGTGCCGTCCGCCGCGACCGCCGCCGCGAGCGCGTTCTCGGTGGCGGTCACGCTCGGCTCGTCCAGAAAGACGTCAGCGCCTGTCAGCTTGTCGGCGCGCAGGATGAAGGCCTCATTCAACTCGAAGGACGCGCCGAGCTGCTGGAGCGCCAGGAAGTGCGTATCGACCCGGCGTCGTCCGATGACGTCACCGCCCGGTGGCGGCAGGACGATTTCGCCGCAGCGCGCCAGCAAGGGTCCGGCGAGAAGGATCGAGGCGCGGATCTTCCGGCACAGCTCGGGGTCGAGCTCCCCGGCGCGCAGCGACTTGGCGTGAATGGTGAGCGCGTTCCTCGCCGTCCACTCCGCGCTCGCGCCAACCGACTGGAGCAGCTGCACGAGGGTCTCCACGTCCCGAATGCGCGGGACGTTGGTGAGGTGCACGGGCTCCTCGCAGAGCAGGGCGGCGGCGACGATCGGGAGGGCGGCGTTCTTGTTGCCCGAGGGTCGGATGCGACCGGCGAGGCGGTGGCCGCCTTGGACGACGTACTGCAGTGCGGGCATGAGGCGACGTGCGAGGAGTCGGGGCGCGGGCATGGACGCCAACGCCACAGGGGCCGGAATGCTCCCCGGCGATGGGAGCGCGGTTCGCGCGCGGGCGGCCCTACTGCACCCTTCGCGCCGCTGGGTTCGCCGCAGGAGTACCATACGTCTGGATTGGGCGGTCGCGCGACTGGCGGAGCGTCTTGTTCTTCGGGGGAGCCGGTGATACGATGACAGCACGGCCTCGGCGAGGCGCCCGTTGGCCTCGCCCTTGCACACCGCCAGGCGCGGCGGCCGTGCGCCATGCGCTCGTGCGCCTTGCGTTGCGTGGTGTGACTCTTCTTCTAGCACAGGTCGGCGATGATCGTCATGTTCGCGCGCGCCAGCGCGTCGTTGCTGGTGCAGGGTGCGCAGCTGGTGCAGCGCGCCGACACCGTGCTGATGCGGCAGGTGGCCCAGGAGCCGGGCTTGTTCGAGAAGGCGACCACGATTGCGAGCGGATTGATGACCGTGTCGCTGCTCGTGCTCACAGTGGCGCTCGTGCCGGCGGCGTGGAACTTCCGCAAGAGCTACGCGAAGATCAGCGACCTGCTGGACCGGGTGTATGGCGACGTCAATCCGCTGATGCGGCACGCCAGCGCCATCGCCGACAACGTGAATTACATCACGACGTCCGTCCGAACGGACGTGCAGCAGGTGAACGCGACGATCGCATCCGCCAACCAGCGGCTGCAGCAGGCCATCGCGATCACGGAGGAGCGGCTGAACGAGTTCAACGCGCTGCTCGAGGTAGTACAGCAGGAAGCAGAATCGATGTTCGTCGCGACGGCATCGACTGTGCGCGGGGTGCGCACCGGCGCCGCCGCGCTTCACACTGAGGACGACGAGGCCGCCGCATATCGTGCGGTCCTCGCGTCAGAGGAGCTCGACGATGGCTACGACGATCCCGATCACCCCCAAGCGGGGACCACGCGTCCGCGAGTCCGGCCGCGGCGCCGGGGATGGGCGTGACGCGCAGTACGACCTGCTTACCGCGGCCCTCATCGGCGCCGCCATCGGCGCTACCGCAACCCTCCTGCTCCGTCGAGGCCCCTCCGGCTCGAGAGGCGGAGCCCCGCTGCTGCGCGGCGCGAAAGTCGCCGGCCGCAGCGCGTTCAAGGCGGGCACGGCGGGCGCGCTGTGGGCCCGCGAGCACGGCGGCGAGCTCATCGACAAGATTCCCCTCGATCGGATCGAGCACGACGTGCGCGAGACGGTGGGCGAAGCGCGCGACCGGATCGATGGATTCGTCCAGAGCGAACTGCGCGATCTTCGTCGCACGCTTCGGCAGCAGCGCAAGCGGCTCGGCGTGTAGACTGCCGCGGCCGCTCACAGCGCTTCGAGCACTGGCGCGAGTCGGCAGCCTCGTCGCCGCCGCGCTGGTGCTCGTCGCGCTGTTCCCCGCCACGGCGCATGCCTGGACGCCGGGCACGCACGTCTTCCTCGGCGAGGCGGTGCTCGCGTCCCTGCATCAGCTGCCCGCGGCCATTGCCGACCTCCTCCGCGCCTTCCCGTACGATTTTCTGTACGGGTCGATTGCCGCCGACACCAGCATGGCCAAGAAGTACGTACCCACGGGCCGGCACTGTCATTCGTGGACGGTGGGACTCGAAATCTACGAGGCGGCACCGGACGATCCCATGAAGGCGTTCGGCCTGGGCTACCTGGCTCACCTCGCCGCGGATGCCATCGCGCACAACTACTTCGTTCCCAAACAGCTCGCCATCACGGCCAGCACATCGTCGCTTGGCCACAGCTACTGGGAGAGCCGGTTCGAGACCCACCTCGGGTCGGCCTGCGCCCGCCAGGCGCGCGATCTCATCCTGCTGGACCACTCGCGGGCGGACGGGCTCCTCGATCGCATCCTCAGCCCCACGATCTTCAGCACACAGACCAATCGCCGCTTGTTCCGCGGCATGGTGCATGTGGCCGACAACGACGGCTGGCAGCGTATCTTCGGCCTGATGAAGGAGAACAGCCGCTGGGACCTGCCAAACCCCGAGGTGAGCCGGTACCTGGAGCACACGTACGACTACGTCGTGGACTTCCTCATCAGGTTCGATCGCTCGTCGTCCTACCAGCTCGACCCCTCGGGCGACGACGCGCTCCGCCAGGCCAAGAAGGTGCGTCGCGAGGCCCTGCGGAGCGGCGGCAGCGAGTGGCTCGGCACGGAGGCCGAACGCATCTTCGGTCTGCCGTCGGTCACGCTCGGTTACGCCCGAGCCACCGGGTCGGCGCTCTACCCGCCCAGCCGCTCTTCCAGCATCTGAGCCACTTTGCGGGGATCGGCGCGACCCTGGGATTTCTTCATCACCGCGCCGATGAGCACACCAGACAACTTCTTCTCTCCCGCCCGATAGCGCGCCGCCTCCGCCGGCTTGTCGGCCGCGACCTCGTCGATCCATCCCATGAGCTGCGCCGCATCGTCCACCTTGATCAGTCCGTCGCGCTCGGCGATCTGGGCCGGCGGAGCGCCCGACGCGACCATGCGCGGGAAGATCTGCTTGGCGGCGGTGTGGCTGACGATGCCGTCGCGCACGAGGTTGAGCAGGCCGGCGAGATCGAACGGGCGAACGCGGAAGCGCCCGATGTCGTCGCCCGATGACTTGAGGTGTGCCAGCACTTCGCCCATCACCCAGTTGGCGGCCGTCTTGGGATCGCCATGCGCGCGGGAGACCTCCTCGTAGTAGTCGGCCATCCGTGGATTCGCCGTGAGGACGTCCACGTCGTACGCGCTCAGCGCGTAGTCGCTGGCGAATCGCGTGCGCCTCGCCGCCGGGAGCTCGGGCAGGTCGTGCGCCATCTTGTCGATCCAGGCCGTGGACAGCACGAGCGGAGGCAGGTCTGGCTCGGGGAAGTAGCGATAATCATTGCTCCCTTCCTTGGTGCGGGCCGGACGCACCTGCCCGGCGTGGCCGTCCCAGAGCATCGTCTGCTGGAGCACGTGCCCACCCTGCTCCAGCACGCCGACCTGGCGCATGAACTCCATGTCGAGCGCGCGCTCGACCCCGGAAAAGGAGTTCATGTTCTTCACTTCGGTCTTGGTGCCGAGCGTCGTCTCGCCACGGCGTCGCGCACTCACATTGGCATCCACGCGCAGGCTGCCCTCTTCCATGCTCACGTCGCTGACGTCCATGTACTCGATGATCTGCTTGAGCACGCGGAGGTAGGCGCCGGCCTCCTCGGACGACCGCATGTCCGGCTCGCTCACGATCTCGATGAGCGGTACGCCGGCGCGATTGAGGTCGATGGCGGTGGCGCCGGGATAGCGATCGTGGACGGACTTCCCCGCGTCCTCCTCCATGTGCACGCGCGTGACGCCGACGCGAATCGGCGACCCGTCCGCACGAGCACCGATCTGCACGAACCCCGCGGTGGCGAGGGGTTTGTCGAACTGGGAGATCTGATATCCCTTCGGGAGGTCGGGATAGAAGTAATTCTTGCGCGCGAACACCGACACGGGCTGCACGGTGCAGTTGAGCGCCAGCGCCGCACGCGTCGCGAGTTCCACCGCGCGCGAGTTGAGCACGGGGAGCGCGCCGGGCAGCGCCAGGCAGACGGGACACGTATTGACGTTCGGTGACATGCCGTACGCGGTGGAGCAGCCACAGAACGCCTTGGAGCTGGTCTTCAACTGGCAGTGGACCTCGAGCCCCACCACCATCTCCCATGTCCGGAGGACGTCGTGCATCGCGGGGCTCGTCATGCGCGGGCCTCGGCGCCCAGTGCGCGCTCGAGGGCGTACGCGGCGGTGAACATCGTCTCCTCGGCGAAGTGAGGCGCGATGAATTGTCCGCCCACCGGCAGCCCCTCGACGAGGCCGATCGGCTGCGACATCGCTGGCACGCCGGCGAGGTTCGCCGTCGCGGTGAAGATGTCGCTCATGTACATCTCGTACGGATCGGAGATCGCGCCGATCTTGAACGCGGTGGTGGGCGCGGTCGGCGTGAAGAGGACCTGCACGCCCGACTGGAAAACGCGGCGGAAGTCATCGGCGATGAGCGTCCGGACCTGCTGCGCCTTCCGATAGTATGCGTCGTAATAGCCGGCGCTCAGCACGTACGTGCCAAGCAGGATTCGGCGGGTCACCTCGTCGCCGAAGCCGCGGGAGCGCGTGGCCTCGTACATGCCCTTGAGGCCGTCGCCTTCCACGCGCATCCCGTACCGGACCCCGTCGAAGCGCGCGAGGTTCGAGGACGCTTCCGCCGGCGCGACGATGTAGTAGACCGGAATGGCCAGCGCGGTATGCGGCAGGGAGACTTCCTTCACCACGGCCCCGAGTGCGCGGAGATGCTCCACCGCCGCATCGCACCTGGCGCGGATGCGCGCGTCGAGTGTGGGGGGGAAGTATTCCTTTGGCAGCCCGATGACCATGCCCTTGATGGGGAGCCCGGAGGCGGAGCCGTAATCGGGCACGGGGATGTCCACCGACGTGGAGTCGAGCGTGTCGTACCCGGCGATCGTCTGCAGCGCGCGCGCAGCGTCGTCCACGGTGGCCCCGAACACTCCCACCTGGTCCAGCGACGACGCGAACGCGACGAGGCCGAATCGGCTGACGCGGCCGTACGTGGGCTTCACGCCGACGGTGCCCGTGAACGCTGCCGGCTGCCGCACGGACCCGCCCGTCTCGGAGCCGAGCGCGATGGGAACGATCCCGGCGGCGACGGCGGCCGCCGAGCCGCCGGACGATCCGCCGGGGACCCGATCCGGCGCGAGTGGATTCCTGGTGGGGCCGTAGGCGCTGTGCTCCGTGGAGGAGCCCATCGCGAACTCGTCCATGTTGGTCTTGCCGAAGGGCACCGCGCCGGCCTCCCGCAGCCGACGCACCACCGTCGCTTCGAACGGACTCACGTACCCCGCGAGGATCCGTGAGCCGCACGTGGTGGGATGGTGCAGCGTGGCGATGTTGTCCTTGATGGCGACCGGCACCCCGAGCAGCCGACCAGGCTCGGTATCGGTGAGATGCGTGGCGGAGTTGGATGCGTGGTCCTGCACATGCTTGCCGTCGAGCGACACGAAGATGTTCAGGCCGTCCCGCCCCGCGCCCACGGCCTTGGCGCGGGCGAGCGCCGAGGCCACCGTGGCCCTGGCCGTCGCGGCTCCCGTTCGCGTCTCCTCACGCAGGACCGCGGCGCACCTGGAGCTGTCGTCGCTCATTCCGCCTCGGCCGCTTCGTGGGTGGAGAGCCGCGGCACGATGAGGAAACCGTCGCGCAGCATCGGGGCAAAGCCGTCGAGAGACTTGTGGAGGGCGATCGGGCCGCCCGTATCGGAACGCACAGGAAGACCGGTGGCGCCCACGCTGACGGCCTCCTGCACGCCGGCGGTGTCCACCCGTGACAGCGCCTCCATGTGCGAGAGGATCGTGCTGAGATCGCGGGCGATCTCACCCAGACGCGCCTCGGGGAGGCCGAGTCGGGCCAGCGCGGCGATATGCCGTACGTCGTCGGTGGAGACGGCCACTATTCGATGTCCCGGTCGAGGTTGGCCTGCGCGACGACGAGCGTCTTGCGCCCGATGCTCTCGTCGTCGAAATCGATCTTGGCTTTCAGGTCGCGGCCAGCGCCGGCCAGCTCGGCAATGATCCCGCTGCCGAACTTGCGATGTCGCACGCGCGAGCCCACCGCGATGACCGCGGCATCCTGCGACGCATCGGCCTCGTCGAAGGACGCCGCGCGCGTGACGGGGAGGCCTGGCCGGCGCTCGGCGGCGCTCGGGGGGAACCCGGCGTCCGCGTCGAGCACGGCGCTGCGCAACGCCTGATCGTCGGTGCCGAAGCCTGGACGCCGGCGCGAGTTCCCCCACTGGCTGCCGCCGCCGAGCGACTGCATGAACGACCGGCCGGAGCTGCGCACCTTGATGGTCTTGCGCTGCTCGAGCATCGCCTCGGGGATCGCCTGCAGAAAGCTCGACGCCTTGGACGGCATGCATTCACCGTTTCGACGCCGTTCCTCCGCATGGGTGAGGAAGAGCTTTCGCTCGGCGCGCGTGATTCCCACGTAGAACAGCCGGCGCTCCTCCTCCAGCATCGCGGGATCGTCGTACGCCTTGGCCAGTGGAAACAGCCCGTCCTCGAGCCCCGTGATGAAGACGACGGGAAACTCGAGCCCCTTGGCGTTGTGCAGCGTCATCAGCGTCACGGCATCCGCATCGGGACCGAGCACGTCGAGCTGCGCGACGAGCATGGCCTTCTGCAGAAAGTGGTCGAGCGGCGTCAGGCCCACCTCGCCTTCCTCGTCGGCCACCTGTTCCGCCGCGCCGGTGATCAGCTCGCGCACGTTCTCGAGCCGGTCGGCGGACTCCGGGCCCTCGGCCCGCAGGCACTCGTCGTAGCGGATGGCGTCCACGACCTCACGCAGCAGCTCGTCCACGGCCGACTCCCGTGCCGAGTGACTGAACCGGGCGATGAGCGCGGCGAATGCCGAGAGGGCGCCGCGCGCGGCGGGGCGGATGGAGGCCAGCAGATCGGGACGCACGGCGGCGGCGAGCATCGGCAGGCCGGCCTCGCGCGCGGCGAGTGAAAGCTGTTCGATGGTCGTGTCGCCGAGTCCGCGCTTCGGGATGGCGACGGCGCGTCGGAAGGCCTCGTCGTCGGCTGGATTGGCGATGAGCTTGAGGTACGCCATGAGATCGCGGATCTCGCGGCGATCGTAGAAGCGCACATTGCCCACGAGACGATAGGCGATGGCGCGCTTGCGCAGCCCTTCCTCGAGTGCGCGGCTCTGCGCGTTGGTACGATAGACGATGGCCACGTCGCGCAGCTCCACCCCGCCGGCCTGGGTGCGGCGCGACATCAACTCTTCCACGACGAAATCCGCCTCGTCGCGTTCGTCGAGGCAGCGCACCGCGGTGACCCGTTCCCCGCTGCCCCGCGTGGCGCGAAGCGTCTTACCCATGCGGCCCGTGTTCGCGCTGATCACCACGTTGGCGAGATCGAGCACCTCCGGCGTGCTGCGGTAGTTCTCTTCCAGGCGCACCACCTGCGCCTCGGGGAAATCCTTGTTGAAGTCGAGAATGTTTCGGATGTCGGCCCCGCGCCAGCCGTAGATCGACTGATCGTCGTCGCCCACGACGCAGAGGTTGCCATGTCCGCCGGCGAGGAGCTTGACAAGCTGGTACTGCGCGCGGTTGGTGTCCTGATACTCATCCACGAGAATGTACTGAAACTTGCGCCGGTACTTCTCCAGCGCCGTCGGGTTCGCGGCAAGCATCTGCACCGGCAGCACGAGCAGATCGTCGAAGTCGACGGCATTGGCGAGGCGAAGCGTCTCGCCAAAGTCGCGGTACACCGTCGCGACGGCGCGCGAGAAGGGATCGAGCGCGAGGGTGGCGTACTCGTCGGGTGGGACCAGCGCGTTCTTCGCGTCGGAGATCGCGCCATGCACGCCGCGCGGGGTGAACTGCTTGGCGTTGATGCGATGGCGCTCCATGATCCGCTTGACCACGCTCTGCGTGTCGTCCTGATCGTAGATCGTGAACGACGGAGTGCGGCCGACGAGCTGGGGCGCCGCCCGCAGCATGCGCGCGCCGATCGCGTGGAACGTGCCGACCCACATGCCGGAGGGCTGGCGGCCGAGGAGCCGCGCGATGCGCTGCTTCATCTCGCCGGCAGCCTTGTTGGTAAACGTCACGGCGAGGATCCGGCTCGGATCCACTCCGTGCGCGTCGATCAGTCGCGCGAGTCGCGTCGTGAGCACCCGCGTTTTCCCCGATCCCGCGCCGGCGAGCACGAGCAGCGGGCCGGCAACGCGCAGGACGGCCTCTCGCTGCGCGTCGTTCAATCCCTCCAGCAGCGGATCATCGGTGACAAGGTCCATCAGGGAAAGATAATCTCGAACGCCGCGCCGCGGTCCCCGCGAATCAGGCGCAGCGAGCCGCCATGGCTCTCCTCCACGATGCGTCGCGCGAGCGACAGGCCAACGCCCCATCCGCTCTGTTTCGTGGAGAAGCCGGCGTCGAAGATCTGCTGGCGCAGCTCGCGAGGAATGCCTGGTCCGTCATCCTCCACGACGAGTCGCGCCCCGCCGCCGGCGCGACGCACCGCGGAGAGCCTGATGACCCCGCCCCGGCCGGCCAGCGCGTCGATGGCATTCTTGACGAGCACCTCGAGCGCCCACTCCATGAGCACGGCGTCGCCGTGAACGGTGACCGGGCCATCGCGCGGCGTCATCTCCAGCGTCACCGCGTGGGCGAGCGTGGGAACGCGCGCGCCGAAGTACGCGATCGTTCGCGCCGCGATGGCGCCGAGGTCCACGGGATCACGCCTCGGCTCGCGTCCGATGCGCTCGAAGCGCTGCGCCACCCGGTCGAGCCGCTCCAGATCGTCGCGCATCTGCGCCATGGCGTGCCGGGTGGCGCCGTCGCGATCGTCGGAGCGTTCGTCGAGCAGCTCCACCCAGCCGGCCAGACTGGACAGCGGCGTGCCCAGTTGGTGTGCCGACTCCCGGGCCATTCCTGCCCAGACCCGCTCGCGCTCGGCGTGGCCGCGCGTGCGCACGATGAAGATGCCGGCGAGCAGCAACACGAGCGCCGTCGCGGCCTGCAGCGCCGGGATGATGCGCAGCCATCGCACGAGCGGCGTGTTGCCGTAGTGGATCTGCCCGACGAGCGAATCGACGACCGGCGCGTTCTGCGCGTCGAGGTGGGCGACGTACGAGCGAATGCGAGACTCGTCGGACGCGATGTGGGGAGGCAGGTTGGCGGACGCCGTCGGCCGTCCCGAGCGGTCAGTGACGATGAGCGGCACCCCCTGCTCCAGCACCCCCTTGGACAGATCGAACAGCGCCTGGGCGCTGGCCCCCTCGCTCGTGTCCGTCTGTGCGCGAAACACGCGCGCGTACATCTTGCTGGATCGCATCGCCTCACGGCGAAGGTCGTGCACCACGCGCTGGGTGTACATCACGTACGACGACAGCAGGAGCACGAGCAGCAGGCCGACGAGCAGCTCAGGGGCTCCCCGTCGCATCGGCGCTATCCGATCCGGTCGGTTCCCAGATACGCCCGCAACACGTCCGGCACGAGCACGCTGCCGTCCGTCTGCTGATAATGCTCCAGGATGCACGCGATCACGCGGGGGAACGCGAGGCCCGACCCGTTCAGCGTGTGCACGAAGCGGGGCTTCTCTCCTTTGGCCGGCCGGTACCGGATGTTGGCGCGCCGAGCCTGGAAGTCGCCAAACGTGCTGCACGAGCTCACCTCGAGCCAGCTTCCCACGCCGGGCGCCCACGCCTCCAGATCAAACGTCTTGGCGCTGGAAAATCCGGTGTCTCCCGCGGCGAGCAGCTTCACGCGATACGGAATGCCGAGCTGCCGCAGCATGGCCTCGGCGTGACCGAGCAGCACCTCGAGCTGCGCCGCGGAGTCCTCGGCGGTGCAGTAGCGCACGAGCTCCACCTTGTCGAACTGATGCATGCGCAGGATACCACGCGTGTCCTTGCCCGCCGATCCCGCCTCGCGGCGAAAGCAGGGCGTGTAGGCACACATCGCCATCGGCAGCGATGCGCCGTCGAGAATCTCGTCGCGATAGAGATTCGTGACGGGCACTTCCGCGGTGGGGATGAGAAAAAGATCGTCCCCCGCGATGGCGTAGGCGTCATCCTCGAACTTGGGCAGTTGCCCGGTGCCGGTCATCGACGCCCGGTTGACGAGCACCGGCGGCCAGATCTCCTCGTACCCATGATCGGCGACGTGACGATCGAGGAAGCAGTTCATCAACGATCGCACGAGACGGGCGCCCAGGCCGCGATACGCCACGAAGCCCGAGCCGCTGACTTTGGCGCCGCGCTCGAGATCCACGAGCCCGTGCAGGGCGGCGATCTCCCAGTGTGGCCTGACGCCATCGGCGGGCCGCGGCTCGCCCCAGGTACGCACGATGACGTTGTGTTCCTCACCACCCTCCGGCACGTCGGCGAGGGTGACGTTGGGCAGGCCGAGCAGCAGGCGGCCCACCTCCCGCTCCACCTCCCCCAGCTCCTGCTCGAGGCGGGCGATCTCCTCGCCGAGCTCGCGGCTGTGCGTCATCAGCTCGGTGGACTCCTCACCCGACTTCCGGCGCCGCGCGACTTCCGTGGAGGCCGCGTTGCGGCCTGCCTTGCGCTCCTCGACCGCCTGGATGGACAGGCGGCGCTCGCGGTCCAGCGTCTCGACGCGCTGGAGCTGAGGCCCCAGCGCCTCCAGCGCGCCGCGCCGGCGCATCGCCTCGCGCAGGTCGTCGAGGCGCTCGCGAACAAGCTTCAAATCGTGCATCAGCTCGTGGGAATCGAGTCCGGCACGACCATGCGGTAGCCGCAGTTGGGGTCCACCACCGCCCGGGCGAAGATGCGCCGCGCGCCAAGGTGCACGCTGTCGAGGACGAGCTTGGCGTACAGGTTGGACCCGCCGAAGCTGTTCGCGCAGGTGCCGAAATCCTGAAGCTCCACGGCGAGCACGGTGCCCGCGGACACCGTGAGGACGGACAGAGTGTCGTATCCGTCCTTGGGCACCTCGCGCAGCGCCTCGTACGCGCCATTCACCCGCTGCAGGCCGACCCGCTTCAGGTTGCCCGCGAGCGCACCGCCCACCGTGCGAACGGGGTACAGCATCACTCGGCCGGCGGCGTCGAGATCGAACGCCAGGTCGAAGGTGAAGGCGGCATTGGCGCGCACGGGTCCACCGAGAAAGCTCACCGCATTGGGGACGTTCGCGGGGGCGCCAGACAGCGTATAGAGGGTATAGCTGCTCGGCACGCTGGCGATGAACGCCTTGGCCAGCGTCGGGTCGCCGCAGGCGACGGAAACGATGGCGAGGCACACGAGGGCCACGCGAGAAAGGCGGATCGGAAGCATGATGGGGGCGGGGAGCGTTGCAGGAGTTACTATCTTTAGGATACGAGCGGGCACGACCAAACTCAAGCGAATGGCGTCGCTTGACTTCACCTCTGGCGACCGTAAGCTTCGCTCGACTTTCCGACGGAGTAGGCATGCCGAGTATTCGAGACCTCGTCGCTGCGATACGGCAGCGGGATGGCGTGGACGCCGCGGTGGTGCTCGGCCGCGATGGCCTGTTGATCGACAGCCAGACGATCGCGGGGCTCGATGCGGAGGACCTTGCGGCCCGCATCCCGTCAATCATCGGCGCCGCCGACGACCTGGGGAGTGCGGCCGGGCGCGGGCCGCTCCTGACGGCCGTGCTCGAGCATGGATCAGGGCTCGCTGTCGTGTCCGTGCTGAACGCCGATGCCGTGCTGTTCGTGCTCCTGCGCGCCCATGCCGACGTCGGCCAGCTGCTGTTCGAGCTGCGCCGCAACCGTGAACACATCGCGGCCCTCATCTGACGGTGACCGACATCGCGCTCACGCACGCGCTCGTCGCCGACGACGAGCCCCATATCGGACGCATCATCAAGATGAAGCTGGAGCAGGGCCCGTTTCGCGTCACGCTCGCCTACGATGGCCGCGAGGCGCTCGACATCCTGCGGCGGGAGCTCGACATCGGGATCGTGCTGCTCGACCTCATGATGCCGTATCTCAGCGGACTGGACGTGCTCGCAGAGATGCAGAAGGACGAGCGACTCAAGCGGCTGCCGACGATCGTGCTTACGGCGGCTGGTCAGGAGCACCAGCACCGGATGGCGATGGAGCTGGGCGCGAGCGACTTCCTGACGAAGCCGTTCAGCCCGAAGCGCCTCTACGCGCGCGCCGCGGAGCTCGCCGGCATCGCGCTCGACGAACCCGGATCGGGCGCGGCATGACGCGGTGGGCCGTCATCGTGGCTGGCGGCGTGGGTTCGCGCTTCTGGCCGGTGAGCACCCCTGACAAGCCCAAGCAGCTTCTGCCGCTGGCGACCGACCAGCCGCTGTTCTCCGACGCCCTGGAGCGACTCGCGCCGCTCATCGCGCCAGAGCACACCCTCGTGCTCACCAACGCCGGGCTGGTGAACGCCATCGCCGCGCTCGCGCCCACCCTGCCGGCGGAGAACATCATTGCCGAGCCCCGGCCCGCCGGCACTGCGGCCGCCCTGGCGTGGGCGGCTCATCAGATCACGACGCGAGGCGACGAGAACGACGTGATGCTCAGCGTGCACGCCGACTGGGCGGTGACCGATCCCGACGAATTCCGTCGCGCGTTGGCCGCCGCTGCCGACGCCGCGGAGCAGCATCGCGCGCTCGTCACCATCGGCATCGTGCCCGTGCGGCCGGACCCTGGCTTCGGATACATCCAGCCGGGCGAGCGCGTGGGCACCGAGGGGGCGCGACAGGTGGTCCGCTTCGTCGAGAAGCCCGATCGCGCGCAGGCCGAGCGAATGGTGCGCGATGGTTATCTCTGGAACTCGGGCATCTTCGTCTGGCGCGCCCGCGATTTCCTGGACGAGGTCCGGGCGCACACGCCGGAGATCGCCCCGCACCTCGCGGCGCACGGCGACGATCTGCTCGCGTTCTTCGGGGCGGTCACGTCGGCCGTCTCGGTCGACGTGGGGGTGCTCGAACGGAGCCAGCGCGTGCTCGTGCTGCCCGGCGACTTCGGCTGGGACGATGTGGGCAACTGGGGCGCGCTGCGACGGGTGCGCGTCCGGGATGCCGCGGGCAATGCGATCAGCGGTCGGGCGCACGCGCAGGATTCGCACGACAACGTGGTGCACGCCGATGGCGGCGCCGTCGTGCTCTACGGCGTCTCGGACCTGGTCGTGGTGACGCGCGACGGACTTACCCTCGTGACGACCGTGGATCGGGCGACCGATCTCAAGACGCTGATCGCGTCACTGCCATCGGACATCCGGGAGCGCCCGTGAACCACATGTATCTCTACGACGATGCGCGGGCGCGCGGCTTTCAGCCATTCGCGCTCACACGCCCGGCGGGAGAGATGCGCGCCGGCACGCTGCTCATCCGGGAGCGCTGGGCGACCGTCCTTGGCGCGCCGGCCGGCGCCCACGTCACCGCACCACATCTGCGCGGCTTCGACGAGCCGGGTGGGGGCGTTGTCTTTGGAGGCGACGCAATTCCCGCGGGCGCCTGGCTCGTGAACGCGCGATTCGCGCCGGCACTCGCCTCCGCACCCTCGGCCGACTGCCTCGTCTGCGAGGGCGCGGTTGCCGCCGTCCGCCTCGGCGCTGCGGTCGGAACCGCTCGCCTCGCGGATGGCGCCCTGACGCTCGAGGAGCTTGCCGGCGCCGGCCCGCGCGCGGAGATCGGCGGCTGGTGGATGCACGAAGTGTGGGATTTCATCCGCCACCTGGTGCCGATGCTCGGCGCCGACATCCCCTTGCTCGGCCGCGGCGAGCGAATGACCGAGGAGAGCCTGCCCGAGCACTGCGTGCGCATCGGGTCGCATCCCGTGTACGTGGAGCAGGGTGCCACTGTGGAGGCGGCATCGTGCTTCGATACCACGGCCGGTCCGATCCTGCTGCGCGCCGGCAGTCATGTGCAGGCGTTCACGCGCCTGATCGGGCCGTTGTACGTGGGCGAGGGAAGCACCGTGATGATGGACCGCATCGAGGCGTCGTCGATCGGTGACACCTGCAAGGTGCACGGCGAATTGAGCCATGCCATTCTGACCGGGCACGCCAACAAGGGCCACGCGGGCTTCGTGGGCCACTCCATCCTGGGCCGGTGGGTGAACCTCGGTGCCGGGACGACGACGAGCAATCTGAAGAACACGTACGGCACCGTGCAACTCTGGACGCCCGACGGCGTGCGTGAGACAGGGATGCAGTTCCTGGGGACGCTCTTCGGCGATCACGCGAAGACAGGGATCGGGCTGCATCTCACCACCGGGAGCGTGCTGGGCGCGGGCGCCAATGTCTTCGGATTGACGATGCCGCCCAAGGCGGTGGCGCCCTTCGCCTGGGGCGAGGCGGGTGCGCTCTCCACCTATCGCGTGGAGAAGTTCCTCGAGGTCGCGGCGCGCGTGATGGCGCGGCGACAGGTGGAGCTCAGCGACGGCGCCGCCTCGCAGCTGCGCGCGGCGCACGGCGCGCGGTGGACTCTCGAGGCGTGAGGCTCTGGGTGCTGGGAAGCGGCAGTGAGGGAAACGCGGTGCTCGTGCAATGCGGGGAGAGCCGCGTGCTGGTGGATGCCGGCTTCACACCGCGAGTCCTCGCCGCGCGTCTGCAGGTCATCGGCGTGGCGCCGGCGTCGATCGAGGCCTGCATCGTGACGCACGAGCACACCGATCATGCCCGCGGCGCTGCTGCCGGCGCGCGACGGTGGGGGTGGTCACTGTACGCCAGCGCCGGCACGATGCGCGCGTGCGCCGAGCTCGCCGACGCGGGGTGCACCGCGATCGCCGACGGCGAGCGCGTGACGCTGTCGCGGGTCGTCGTCTCCGCCCACGCGACGCCACACGACGCCGCGAGCCCCATCGGCGTGCGGCTGACCGCGAGCAGCACGGGAGCGAGCGCCGTGATCTGCACCGACATCGGCTGCGCCGACGACAGCGTGCGCGCGCTCTGCAGCGGCGCCGACCTGCTCGTGGTGGAATCCAACCACGACGAGGCCATGCTCGCGTCGGGGCCCTACCCTCCGTTTGTCCGCGCGCGCATCGCGTCCCGCACCGGCCATCTGTCCAACCGCGACTGCGCGGAGCTCGTACGCGGCGTGGTGCATCACGACCTGGCGCACGTGGTGCTCGCGCATCTGAGCGCCACCTGCAACGATCATGGACTCGCGCATCGCTCGGTGTCGGACTCGCTCCGGCGCACGCGCTATCGCGGCGCGCTGAGCGTGGCGATGCAGCATGGCGTCGTGGGACCGTTCCTGCCCCGGGCCGGGCGTACGGAGCCGGCGGCGCAGCTGGCGTTGGCGCTCTGACGGCTGGCCAGCGATCGCCATTCAGCGGTGACTCGCCATGAACGACGAAGGGCATCCCGGACCAGGTCCGGGATGCCCTTCGCGACTATTCAGTGATGCGTGGTGGCGATACACGGTCACCACGCATCGTTCACCGGCAGTTAGTACATCCCGCCCATGCCGCCGCCACCCTGGCCACCCGCGGGCGCCGGGTTGTGCTCCTTCTTCTCGACGATGATCGCTTCCGTCGTGAGGAGGAGCGAGGCGATCGACGCGGCGTTCTGCAGTGCCGTGCGCGTCACCTTGGTCGGGTCGATCACGCCGGCCTGGACCAGATCCTCGTACGTGTCCGTGAGGGCGTTGTAGCCGAACTTGTCGTCCTTGCTCGAGCGAACCTTCTCGAGCACGATGGAGCCTTCGCCGCCCGCGTTCTGCACGATCATGCGGAGGGGCTCCTCGATGGAGCGCCGGATGATGTCGACGCCGATCTGCTCCTCGGCATCCTCGAGCTTGAAGGTCTTGAGCGCCTTCTGCGCGCGGATGAAGGCCACACCGCCGCCGGGGACGATGCCCTCTTCGACGGCGGCCCGCGTCGCGTGCAGCGCATCCTCGACACGTGCCTTCTTCTCCTTCATCTCGGCTTCCGTCGCCGCGCCCACGTTGATCACCGCCACGCCGCCGGCGAGCTTCGCGAGACGCTCCTGCAGCTTCTCCTTGTCGTAATCCGACGTGGAGTTGTCGATCGCCGACTTGATCTCCTTGATGCGGCCCTGGATCGCGTCTTCCGCGCCACTGCCGTCGATCAACGTCGTGTTGTCCTTGTCGACGACGACGCGCTTGGCGCGGCCGAGGTCCGTCAAGGCCGCGTTCTCGAGCTTGAAGCCGACTTCCTCGCTGATGACCTGGCCACCCGTGAGGACGGCGATGTCCTGCAGCATCGCCTTGCGGCGATCGCCGAAGCCCGGCGCCTTGACGGCGGCGACCTTGAGCGTGCCACGCAGCTTGTTCACCACGAGCGTGGCCAGTGCCTCGCCATCAACGTCCTCGGCGATGATGAGGAGGGGCTTGCCCTGCTGGGCAACCTTCTCGAGCACCGGCAGGAGATCCTTCATCGACGACACCTTCTTGTCGTGAATGAGGATGTAGGGATCCTCGAGCGCCGCTTCCATCTTCTCCGGATCGGTGACGAAGTACGGGGAGACGTAGCCGCGGTCGAACTGCATGCCTTCGACCGTCTCGAGCGTCGTCTCGAGGCCCTTGGCCTCTTCCACCGTGATCACGCCATCCTTGCCGACCTTCTCCATCGCCTCGGCGATCAGATCGCCGATTTCCTTGTCGTTGTTGGCGGAGATGGCGCCGACCTGGGCGATCTCCTTCTTGCCGGTCGTCGGGACGCTGATCTTCTTCAGCTCCTCGATGATGGCGATGACGGCCTTGTCGAT
>JBKJIY010000070.1:0-21279 GCA_046598315.1 Gemmatimonadaceae bacterium | reverse complement strand
ACTGATGCCGACGTACAAGGCGCCGCTGGACGACATGAAATTCGTCCTCAACGACGTGATCGACTATGCACGACTCACCACACTCCCCGGCTATGCGGACTTCGATGCCGAGACGGCGATGTCGGTGCTCGAAGGCGCAGCGCAGTTCTGCGAGGAGGTGCTGCAGCCGATCAACCAGAGCGGTGATGCGGAAGGCTGCCGAATCGACAACGGCGCCGTCACGACGCCGTCGGGATTCAAGGCCGCGTATCACCAGTACGTCGAATCGGGCTGGCCCGCACTCTCCGCCGATGAAGCATTCGGCGGTCAGGGCTTTCCGCAGACGTTGCGCTTCGCGGTCGAGGAGATGATCTGCGCATCGAACCTGAGCTTCGGCATGTTCCCGGGCCTCAGTCACGGTGCGTATCACGCCCTGCTGATGCATGGTGCCGACGAGCTGAAGGCCATCTGGCTGCCGAAGCTGGTGAGTGGCGAATGGTCGGGCACCATGTGTCTCACCGAAGCGCAGTGCGGCACCGATCTGGGCCTGCTGACGACAAAGGCCGAACCGCGCGCTGACGGCAGTTACGCGCTGACGGGCAACAAGATCTTCATCTCCGCGGGTGATCACGATTTGACGACGAATGTCGTGCACCTCGTGCTGGCGCGACTGCCCGACGCACCGCCGGGTATCAAGGGCATCAGCCTTTTCATCGTGCCGAAGTTCGTGCTCAACGCCGATGGCAAACCTGGCGCCGGCAACGATGTGCGCTGCGTGAGCATCGAACACAAGATGGGCATCAAGGCGTCGCCGACGTGCGTGATCGCGTTCGACAACTCGATCGGCTGGCTGGTCGGCGAGCCGAACAAGGGCATGCGCGCCATGTTCACCATGATGAACGCTGCGCGACTCGCCGTCGGCATGCAGGGACTCGGCCTGAGTGAAGTCGCGTATCAGAATGCGGTGAGCTATGCCAAGGATCGTCTGCAGGGTCGCTCGCTCACCGGCGCGAAGAATCCCGCCGGGCCGGCCGATCCGCTGATCGTGCATCCGGACGTGCGCCGCTCGCTGATGACGATGCGCGCATTCAACGAAGGTGCCCGTGCACTGTCGCTGTGGGTCGGCACGCACATCGACCTGCACGAGAAGCATCCCGATCCGGCCGTGAAGAAGGACGCCGACGATTTCGTGGCGCTGATGACGCCGATCGTGAAGGCGTACTTCACCGACATGGGTTTCGAATGCACCAACATGGCGCTGCAGATCTACGGCGGCCACGGCTACATCCGTGAATACGGCATGGAGCAGTTCGTGCGCGACGCGCGCATCGCGCAGATCTACGAGGGAACGAACGGCGTGCAGGCGATGGACCTGCTTGGCCGCAAGGTGCCGGAGGGTGGCGGCCGGCTCGTGAAGCGCTTCCTCGCGCTCGTGCAGCGCGACCTGGCCGGCGCCGCGAGCGACGTCCGCGTGGCGCCCCTGGCCACCGCGGTCGGCGACGCGGCGAGCCTGCTGCAGCAGACGACCATGGGCGTGCTGGGACGCGCGGCGCGAGATCCCGAGGAGATCGGCGCGGCGGCCGCGGACTACCTGCGCATGTTCGGCCTCGTCTCCACCGGATGGATGTGGGTGCGCATGGCGAAAACCGCGTGCGACGATGGCGAAGGCGCAGGCGCGGCGCGTGCCGCGGACAAGCTGGCGACGGCGTCGTTCTACGTGGCCAAGCTGCTCCCGCAGGTCACCGCCCTGGCCGCGCAGATCGGATCGGGCGCGGCGCCGGTGATGGCCCTGGAGCTCGCACCATCGTAGTCATCGGCGACACGCTCGTCGTGCCGCGCACCACCCACTCGACCCGGAACAGGATGACTCCTCGTCACTATCGCGCGGCCATCGTCACGATCATCGCGATCGGCGTCACCACGGCGCCGGCGCACGGGCAAGCGGGGCGCGCGCTGAGCCACGCCGACTATGCACGCGCCGAGCGGCAGCTCGCGGCCGCCACGGCGCCGCTGGTGTCGGGAGGCGCGGTGCGCCCCGTCTGGCTCCCGAACGATCACTTCTACTATCGGAACGCCACATCGCTCGGCCACGAGTTCGTCATGGTGGATCCGGCGACCGGCTCGCGCGCTCGTGCCTTCGATCATGACCGCATCGCCGCGGGCTTGAGCGCCGCGACGGACTCCGTGTACGAGGCGATGCGTCTGCCGTTCAGCACGTTCGTGGTGACGCCGGATGGCCGGGCGATTCGCGTGGTGGTGCGAGGCAAGTCGTTGGAGTGCAACATGGAGACCGGCCGGTGCGGCGCCGCGGTCGACGATCGCGAGGCCCTGCGCGCGCGATCGCCGGCCGGAGGACGCACGACCGCACCGCCCGAGGTCGTCTCGCCCGACGGGCGCCGGGCTGCCTATATCCGCGACCACAATCTCTGGATGCGCGAGGTGCGCACCGGTGCGGAGATCCAGCTCACGCGCGACGGCGTCAAGGACTTCGCCTACGCGACGGACAATGCGGGGTGGACGCGCAGCGATCGTCCCATCCTCGCGTGGTCGCCCGACTCCCGCCGCATCGCCACCTTCCAGCAGGACGAGCGAGGTGTGGGGGAGATGTATCTCGTGAGCACGACGACGGGGCATCCCGAGCTGCAGGCGTGGAAGTATCCACTGCCTGGCGACAGCGTCATCACCACGATCCAGCGCGTCGTGATCGATGTGGCGCAGCCGCGCGTGACGCGGTTCCAGATGCCGCCGGACGAGCATCGGTCCACCCTCTGCGACGACATCGCCTGCCGCGGCGGCGAGTGGACGGACGTGCAATGGTATCCCGACGGGTCGCGGATCGCCTTCGTCTCGTCATCCCGCGATCACAAGCTGGCTACCCTGCGCGTCGCGGATGCGGCGACCGGCGCCGTGCGCGACGTGCTCGAGGAGCGCGTCGCGACGCAGTACGAGTCTGGCAATGGCAAGGCGAACTGGCAGGTGCTGCCGGCGTCCAACGAAGTGGTCTGGTTCTCCGAGCGCGACGACTGGGGCCAGCTCTACCTGTACGATCTGGCGACCGGCCGGTTGAAGAGCCAGATCACCACGGGCACCGGCAACGTGACCCAGCTGCTGCGTATCGACGAGCGGAGCCGCACGCTCTGGTTCGGCTGCGTGGGCAAGACGCCCGGACGCGATCCGTACTTCCGTCAACTCTGTCGCGTCGGGATGGATGGCCGGCGCTTCGCCGTGCTGACGCCGGAGAATGGCGACCACGAGCTCTCGATCGCTCCGTCGGGACGCTGGTTCGTGGACGCGTACGCCCAGCCGGACGTGCCCTCCGTCTCCGTGCTGCGCGACGTTGAGGGCAGGGTCGTCACGGTGCTGGAGAAGGCGGATATCTCGCGCCTCGTGCAGCACGGATGGAAGCCGCCCATTCCAATCACGGTGAAGGCGCGCGACGGCCGGACCGACCTCTACGGCTTGATGTACACGCCCATGAACCTGGATTCCGCGACGCGATATCCGATCATCAACCACGTGTATCCGGGTCCGCAGACCGGGAGCGTCGGCGGTCGCGGCTTCGCGCCGTCGCGCGGCGACAACCAGGCGCTCGCCGAGCTGGGATTCATCGTGGTGGAGATCGACGGCATGGGGACGCCCTGGCGCTCCAAGTCGTTTCACGATGCGTACTACGGCCGCCTCGGCGACAACACACTGCCGGATCAGGTGGCCGGCATGAAGGAGCTCGGCAAGCGCTACCCGTTCATCGATCTGGAGCGTGCCGGCATCTGGGGGCATTCCGGCGGCGGATTCGCCACCGCCGGCGCCATGTTCCGGTATCCGGAGTTCTTCAAGGTGGGCATCGCCGAGTCGGGGAATCACGACAACCGGCACTACGAAGACGATTGGGGAGAGCGGTACCACGGGCTGCTCGTGCGCGGCCCCGGAGGCACCGACAATTACGCCGCGGAAGCGACGCAGACCCACGCGAAGCATCTGAAGGGAAAGCTGCTGTTGGCGCATGGCACGGTGGATGACAACGTGCCGCCCAACAACACGCTTCTCGTCGTGGACGCGCTCATCAAGGCGAACAAGGACTTTGATCTCCTGATGCTGCCGAACCAGCGGCACGGCTTCGGCAGCATGTCTGCCTACATGATGCGCCGGCGGTGGGACTACTTCGTGAAGCACCTCATGGGCGCCGAGCCGCCCCGGGAGTACCAGATCGGCGTGCCCACTCGTCCCTAGTGCAGGTGGCCGATCGCTGAAACGGACCCCGGGCCGCGCCCGTATGGAGCGCGGCGGCCGGTCCCCGCGCGTGCGTGCTCACTTCATCGTTGATCCCGATGCCAAGCCTCTCTACGCTCCAACCGCCCGTGCCGCCGCAGCCGTTCGTGATCGTGAACACAGGCGAGCTCGCGGGGCAGACGGGACCGACCGCCGTCTGGCGAGCGCAGGTGGCGCAGCGCAAGGAGCTACGGGACCAGTTGGACATGCTCCAGAACGAGCGCCGCCACGTCGCCAGCGAACTGGAGGACGCGTCACTCATCGGCGCCAACCGGAGTGGTCTCGAGAAGCGGCTGGGGGAGATCGACGTCCGCACCTCGGCGGTGGACAAGCAGCTCGCCGCCGCCGACGAGGCGGTGGCGAAGGCGGCGTCCATCCCGGGCGCGGTGATCGAGGAGCCAACGCGGATGATCGTGCGCTCGGGTCCTCCGGAAGAAGCAATTATCCTGGGCGGCATTTTCATCTTCGTCGTGCTGCTCCCCATCTCCATCGCCTACGCGAGACGTATCTGGCGCCGCGGCGGCGCGGCCGTCGCGGCGGTCCCCACCGATCTGATGGATCGCATGGCGCGACTCGATCAGGCGGTGGACGCCATCGCCATCGAGATCGAGCGGATCGGCGAGGGCCAGCGGTTCATGACGCGCTTGTTCACCGACAAGGACAGTGCACGCGCCGTCGGGGCGGGGCCGGCCAGGCACGTCCCGGCCGAGTATCGGGAACCCATGGCGCAGCCGCTGCGAGGAGGCGACGTCGCGGGCGGCTGACGGACGGGTCAGCGCTGCCGAATGGCGACGCTCGCGTGACCGGTCGCCTGCGCGCGCACGATGAGTCCGTCGCGCGTCACATACAATCCGCTCACCGCGGTGGAGTCCACCGCGGCGGACAAGGTGAGCGCATCGCCGACCTTGCGGTTCAGGCCCGCCAGCAGCAGCGAGCGTCCACGCGCCAGCGCCGAGTCCGCGGACACGTGCGCGCGCTCCCGAAAGGTGCGGCGGAGCGCGTCCGTCCTGAGCCAGGCGTAGCTGTTCACGAGGCGGCTGTCCGTCTCCAGCTCGTAGTCGAGGTCGGGCACGGACACCTCGCGGCTCGCGGCGTCGTACCTGGGCGTGCCCACGAGATCGAGCCGTCCCGCGGCGTCGCCGCCAAAGGCCACCGAGAGCGCCAGACGTCCGCGCGATGCCGGGCGCACCTCCACGGAGCGGATCGTCACCGAGCGTCCCCCTTCGCTGAACTGTCGCCCGGCGAGGGCGCCGGTGACGATGCGCGAGAGCGCGCCGTAGTCGAGCACGCCGTCGAGCAGGATGTGAAAGCCGGACGCCACGGGATCGTGCGCCAGTGGAGGCAGTGGCGTGGCGCGGGGCACCGGGGGGTCGCGGCTCACGACGACGCGTGGCCGCGCAGCGAGATTGACCGGAACGATGAGCACCCGGTCATGACCCGCCACCTTGCCCATGCTGAGTCGCGCCGGCTCCAGCACCAGCCAGACTCCCTCGGCGAGGCCGATCGGCTTCGCCAGCAACGCCCACCATTCCTCGAATCGCGACCGGAGGTCCACCTGCGCAATCTTCCGGTCGATGCGCGGGAGCTGTCCCACGAGTGCGCCGCGCGCGGCGCCGATCACGCGGTCGGTCACGTCGTACCGAAGGACGCTCACATCGCAACGGTCCCGCTGCTCGGTGGAGGCGGGTGCGATGCTGACGAGGCGCGCCCTGGAGGCGAGATGCCAGTTGGCGGTGAGGGTAAGAGGGGTGGCCAGCTCCACCACGAGTCGCGGTCTCTCGGTCGCGCCACCGCAGCCGGCGGAGAGTGTGGGTCCGATACGGGGCTTGTAGTAGCCGCGCGCCTGGTACGAGATCGTCGCGCGCAGATGGAGCTCGCGCCCGTCGGCGAAAGTCGTGAACTTGCCGCGGGTCGCCTCGAAGGCGTAGTGCTTGCGTTTGTCGTCCCCCATGGTGCGCACGCTGTCGATCGATCCGAACGTCCTGGGGACGGACTCTTCCACCACACGGAGAATCGGCGTGAAGTCGTACTCGAGGGGAACGCTGAAGCGCGAGAGCGGCGGCGCCGGCGGTGGCGGCGCCGCCAGAAGATCGGCGTCCACCCTCACACCCGGCGTCTCGCGCGCGCACGCAGCGAGGGTCACGCCAGCGGCCAACAGCGCACAGGCGCGCCCGAGCCGTCCGATCACCAGTGAATACCGCAGAAACACTCCTCGCTCTGGACGCGTCTACGCTACGACGATGTCGGTGGGAGCGCGAGAGGTCGATCCGATCAGACGAGGACGCCCATGAGCATCCATCCGCTCGCCGGCCAGGCGGCCGATCCGTCGCAACTCGCCAACATCCCGCGACTCATGCGCGAGTATTACACGCGCATCCCCGATCCGGAGCGGCTCGAGCAACGGGTCTCGTTCGGTACGTCCGGGCACCGTGGCTCGTCGCTGAGCGGGGCGTTCACCGAGTCGCACATTGGCGCCATCACGCAGGCCATCTGCGAGTATCGCCGCGCGCAGGGCACGGACGGGCCATTGTTCCTGGGGATCGACACCCACGCCCTCTCCGAGTCCGCGTTCGGCACCGCGCTGGAGGTGCTGGCGGCCAACGCCGTGGACGTGATGATCGATTCGCGTGACGGCTACACGCCCACGCCGGCGATTTCGCACGCCATCCTCGTGCACAACCACGGGCGCGCGCATGGGCTCGCCGACGGTATCGTCGTCACCCCGTCGCACAATCCGCCCGAGGACGGCGGCTTCAAGTACAACGGCACCAATGGCGGACCGGCGGACGGCTCGGCCACCCGCTGGATCGAGGACCGCGCGAACGCGCTGCTCAGCCGCGCCAACGCCGACGTACGCCGCATTCCGCTGTCGCGTGCGCGGACCGCGAGCACCACGCACCGGCACGACTTCGCCACCGCATACGTGGCGGACCTTGGCAGTGTCATCGACTTCGACGCCATCCGGAACGCGGCACTGGCGCTCGCGGTGGATCCACTCGGCGGAGCGGGGCTGGCCTACTGGCCACGCATCGCCGAGAAGTACGGCGTGGCCCTGACCGTCGTCAGCGACGTGGTGGATCCCACCTTCGGCTTCATGACTCGGGATTGGGACGGAAAGATCCGGATGGATTGCTCGTCGCCATATGCGATGCGCCGCCTCGTGGCACTGGCAGGTGCGTACGACGTGGCATGGGCCAGCGATCCCGATCACGACCGACACGGAATCGTGACGCGCGGCGGTGGCCTGCTCAAGCCAAACCACTACCTCGCCGTGGCGATCGCGTACCTGACCGCGCACCGCCCAGCCTGGCCCGTCGGCGCCGCGATCGGCAAGACGGTGGTGAGCAGCAGCCTGATCGATCGCGTGGTCCGCCGGGCCGGTCGTGCGCTGGTGGAGGTTCCGGTGGGATTCAAGTGGTTCGTGGACGGGCTCATGACTGGCGCCCTCGGATTCGGTGGAGAGGAGAGCGCCGGCGCGAGCTTTCTCCGCCGCGACGGCCAGGTATGGACGACGGACAAGGACGGCATCATCCTCGGGCTGCTCGCCGCCGAGATCACGGCGGTGATGGAACGCGATCCGGGGGAGTTGTACGCGGCGCTCGCCGGCGAGCTCGGCGACCCGGAGTACGCGCGCATCGACGCGCCGGCGAATGCCGCGCAGAAGGCGGCGCTCGCGTCGCTGCGGCCCGAGGACGTCGAAGGTACCGAGCTCGCGGGCGAGCCGATTCTCGCTCGCCTCACGGCGGCGCCGGGCAACGGCGCGCCGATCGGCGGCCTCAAGGTGGTGGCCGAGCACGGGTGGTTTGCCGCGCGGCCGTCCGGCACGGAAGAGGTGTACAAGCTCTACGCGGAGAGCTTTCACGGGCCGGCCCATCTCGAGCGCATCCAGCGCGAGGCGCAGACCATGATCACCGACGTGTTCGCGCGGGCCGGACTCTAGCCGCCCGCTGCCCATCCTCACGGCTTGCCATGCCCTGCGCGGTGGCCGATTTTGCGGCGTGACGATCCCTCTTCGCTCCCTCGACGACATCGAGACACCGGCTCCCGTGGTGGATCTCGACCGGATGGACCAGAACCTCCAGCGCGCGGCACACTACGCCGCGCGGCACGGGCTGGCGCTCCGCCCACACGTGAAGACGCACAAGTCGCCCCGCGTGGCCCTCGAGCAGATCCGGTTGGGCGCGCGTGGGCTCACCTGCGCCACGCCGTTCGAGGCCGAGGTGATGTCGGAGGTGGCGGACGATCTGCTGGTCGCCTATCCCGCCGTGGGGGCGGCGAAGACGCGTCGCATCGCGATGCTTCCCCCGAGCGTGCGTCTCACCGTCGCCCTCGACTCGGCGCGTGCCCTGGAGGATCTGGCGCAGGCCGCGCGGCAAGCGGATCGACCGGTGGGCGTGTACGTGGAGCTCGACCTCGGCATGCATCGCGTGGGTCTTCCCGTGCTCCGCGATGCCATCGCGCTCGCCACACTGGCGAGCCGCAGCGACCGTCTTCATTTCCGCGGCATCGCGTTCTATCCCGGTCACGTGCGCGAGCCGGTGACTGAGCAGGACGCCAAGCTGCAGCTGCTTCGCGACTCGCTGGACGAGGCACTCGCTGGCTTTCGCGCCGCCGGCTTGCCGCCCGAGGTGGTGAGTGGCGGATCGACGCCGACCATGTGGCGCACGCACGAGCTGGCCGGCGTCACCGAGTTCAGGCCGGGTACGTACGTGTACAACGACCGCACCACCGCGGCGATCGGCGCGTGCGACTGGGATGACTGCGCGTTGACCGTGCTCGCCACCGTGGTGTCCACCGCGGTGCCTGGGCAGGCGGTGATCGACGCCGGTACCAAGGCCCTGGGACGCGAGCCGGTGCGCGGTGCGGAGGGCGAGGGCTACGGTCAACTGCTCGATCAGCCGTCGGTGCTCGTGGCGCGCATGTCCGAGGAGCACGGCATCCTGGATCTGTCGGCCACGGACTGGCGTCCGCAGGTCGGCGACCGCGTCCGCGTCATCCCCAATCACGTGTGCATCGTGGTGCACCTGAGTGATCTGATCTACGGCGTGCGCGGCGATGCGCTCGAGACGAGTTGGCCGGTGACGGCGCGCGGGCGCGGCCAGCGGCCGGTCTGACGCACGCGGCTACTCGCCGCCGTGCTCGACCTCCCAGGTCGTCTTCCTCGGCCGGGCCCATTCCGCGATGTGGATGTCGAGCGCCCGCATCTCGAATGGCTTGGGCAGCAGGGGTCGGTCGATGCTGCGACGCAGCTGCGCCGCGCCCGCTCGCGGGTCCGCATGGCCGGTCACGAACACCACCCGCGGGGCGAGTTCCGGCATGTGTTCGTTGATCCAGTCCACCAGCTCGAATCCACTCTCACCCGCGGCGAGCCAGATATCCAGGAAGATGCCGTCGAGCGGATGCGCCCGGGCGATCGCGCGCGCTTCGGAGAGTGTGGCGGCGGTGTACGCCAGGTGCCCCGCCTGTGCCAGATACAGGGCGACGGCGCGGCGGACAACGGGCTCATCGTCGACGAAGAGGACACTGGCCATGGTCACCAAAGCAAACGGCGAACGGCGCGAAGGGCAAGGCGAGCTGCCACGCCGGTCGGGCGATGACGCGTCCACGGCGCCAGGCGCTGACGGTCGCCCGGGCCCTCGAGAAAGAGTCCACGCGGCACTTGGAGAAGTGCGCGTGCCTGGTGACATTTAGGGGCACTCGCATTGCGTGTCACCCCGTGCCGCCGTCGCCCACACGTAAGCCTCCATGCCGAAGACCAGTAGCTCGCCCGCATCGCACGAATCGTCCAACACGGATTCGATGGCGCTCGTCCGCGCGCGGGCCGACGCGCTCTTCCGCGGCGCGGTGGAGTGCTGCCGCCAGCACGATCGCGCCGCGAGGATCTCCGCCGCCGAGGAGCCCGAGATCGAACACGGGCATGTGGATGCGATGTGCAAGATGTGCGACAACTCGCTCGCCGAGCTGGTCACGGCGTACAATGCCGCGGCGGCGACGATCCACCCCGAGGTGGACGAGCCGTGGTGGCACAGGGCGAACCAGTTATGGCACGCGAGCCGTGAGTACGCGCGGCGCCACGCGGGCGGCGAGTCGCTCACCAAACGCCTCGCGGCGCGGCACAACGCCGAGCAGCTGGGCAGCGTCCAGATGGACTACGAGCTCGAGGCCTCGTCGCTCCTTGCGCTGCGTCACGCCGCCGAGGCGTACCGCAAGGCCCGTCCCGACCTCGGCTGACCTCGGCCCCGCCCTGTCGGGCACCTGCCACCGCATGCGCGACTTCACCGACGACGCCGGCGCGCGCTGGCAGGTGATGATCGGCAAGGAATCCTGGGGCACGCTCGTCCTGCTGTTCTCGCCCGCTCACGGCGGTGACGCTCGTACCAGCATCCTCGCGGCAGAGACCATGTTCGACGCGAGCGCCGTGCTTGGTGCCCTCTCCGATGACGAGCTGCGCGACCGACTTCGCGACAGCCGCCCCTGGTCCTGAGCTCACACTCCTCCCTTCTGATGGCCACATCCAAGCAGCGCGGTTCCAGACAGCAGTCCACGGCGTCGACGCCTCGCCCCGCCAAGTCGGGCAGGACGGCCACGGCGCGGCCGGTCGCGAAGCGCGGCATTCAGGCGCGATATCCGTGGAAGCAAGAGCCCAACCCGTATCTCGAGCTCCGAACCTCCGACATTCAGGGCACGGGCGCGTTCGCGATCCGCAACATCAAGAAGGGGACGCGCATCATCGAGTATCTCGGCCAGCGCATCTCGTGGCGGACCGCCGACAAGCGCTACGACGACGACAAGATGCGGCGACATCACACCTTCCTGTTCACTGTCGACGACAGGATCGTGATCGACGGTGCCGTCCAGGGCAACGAGGCGCGCTTCCTGAATCACTCGTGCGATGGCAACTGCGAGGCCGTGACCGACCGGAAGCGCATCTTCATCGAGGCACGCCGGAGCATCAAGGCCGGGGACGAGCTCCTCTACGATTACCAGTACGAGCGCACCGACGAGCATACCGACGAGGACGAGCGACTGTATGCCTGCCGCTGCGGGTCCGGCAAGTGCCGCGGCAGCATTCTCGTGGCCAAGTCGACCTGACGGCAACGCCACCATGGCTGCCGCGGCGCTGCGCGCACTGATGTCTGGCCTGGTCGACTACGCGGGGCTGTTTCCGCCGGCCGCGCTCACGATGGACGAGGCGGCGCGCTCGTACGCGCGTCACCTGGCCTCGGCGGGCGACGCGTGGATGCTGGGGCGATTCGTCGTGCCGGCGGCTCGACTCGATGAGCTGGCGGCTGTCGCGAAACTCGACCGCACCGACGAGGCAGCGCGGTGGCGGTTGAGCGTCCTCTTCGGTGACGACCTGGTCCGCGACGCGGCGGTCACCGTCGGCTTTGGAGCCCGTCATCGCGCCAGCTTCGCGATCGAGGCTGTCGAGGTGCGCGCGACGACCGCCGACGTCGTGGAACCCGTCGCACGGCTTCTCCCGCGCGGTGTCATCGCGTTCGTGGAGATCGACGCATCGGCGGAGCCTCGCGCGCCGCTGCGGCTCCTCAAGCGGCTCGGTCTGCAGGCCAAGATTCGCACCGGGGGACTGACGCCGGACGCGATTCCCCGGACGGAAGCGGTGGCGCGCTTCATCCGGCAGTGCGCCGAGGAGGGTGTGCCGTTCAAGGCGACGGCCGGACTTCATCATCCGCTACGCGGAGAGCACCCGCTCACCTACGCTCCTGATGCGCCCGCAGGCACGATGTTCGGCTTCCTCAACGTGTTTCTCGCGGCTGCCTTCGCGCACGCCGGCCGCGACGACGCGGAGCTGATCTCCCTGCTCGAGGAGCGCGAGTCGTCGGCGTTCCGGTTCACCGACACGACGGCCCGCTGGCGTGGCCACACGCTGTCGCTCGCGCAGATCGCCGGGGCGCGCGCGTCGCTCGGCATGGCGTTCGGATCGTGCTCCTTCACCGAGCCCGTTGGCGACCTTCATCAGATGGGGCTCCTGTGACCGACACGACCGACGAGACGATCGACGCCGCGCTCTCCTCCTGGGTGGAATCCGCCGAGGACGCGGCAACGGACTTCCCCATTCAGAATCTCCCATTCGGTATCTGCCGGATGGGAGACGCGGGAGCGCGTCCCGTGGTGGCCATCGGCGACCAGGTGCTCGATCTGATGGCCGCCTGCGCCACGGGGCTACTGACGGGCGACGATGCACGCGTGGTCGCCGCGTGCGCGCAGGACGGGTCCCTCAATCCGCTCCTCGGCGACGGACGGGGATCGATCACGCGCCTGCGGCGTGCCGCGAGTCGTCTGCTGCGCCGCGACGGTGCGGAGGCGGCGGCGGCCCGTGCGCTGGGGGCCCGCATTCTCCAGCCGATGCGCGACGCCGCGCTCCTGCTTCCGGCACGCGTCGGTGACTACACCGACTTCTATGCATCGATCCACCATGCATCGAACGTGGGCAGCATGTTCCGTCCCGACAACGCACTGCTCCCCAACTACAAATGGGTGCCCATCGGCTATCACGGCCGTGCGTCGTCGATCGTGGCGAGCGGCACGGCAGTTCGGCGACCGTGGGGACAGACGCACGATGGCGGTGAGGGAGCGCCGGTGTTCGGGCCGAGCCGTCGGCTCGACTACGAGATGGAGGTGGGGGCAGTCATCGCGACGGGCAGTGGGCTCGGCGAGTCGATTCCCATGCCCCGCGCCGAGGAACACGTCGGCGGTCTGTGTCTGGTGAACGACTGGTCGGCGCGTGACATCCAGGCGTGGGAGTACCAGCCCCTCGGTCCCTTTCTCGCGAAGAACTTCGCGACCACGGTGTCGCCCTGGCTCGTCACGCTCGATGCCCTCGCTCCCTTCCGCATGCCCGCCTTCGCGCGGGCAGAGGGCGATCCCGCGCCACTGGCCTATCTGCGTGACGAAGCGAACGAGCGCGCGGGCGGATTCGACATCACGCTGGAGGTGCGCCTGCGCACGACGGCGATGCGCGAGGACGGTGCGGAGGGCGACCGGATCAGCATCGGGCGCTTCCGCGACATGTACTGGACGGTGGCGCAGCTCGTCACGCACCACGCGAGCAACGGATGCAACCTCCGGCCCGGCGATCTGCTCGCCAGCGGTACGGTGAGCGGATCCGCGCCGGAGTCGCGCGGTTGCCTGCTGGAGCGCACCTGGCGTGGCGCCGAGCCGCTGACACTCTCCTCGGGTGAATCGCGGCGCTTTCTCGAGGACGGCGACGAGGTGATCATGCGCGGCTGGTGCGAGCGGGACGGCGCCCGGAGGATCGGTTTTGGAGAATGTCGGGGAATACTTATCTGACTTCCGGTACCACGCCCATCGGAAACGCCACCGGCGTCTTCGTCCACGGTTTCACGATCAGCTGCTGACCGATCTTGATCCGGTCACCATCGATGGCGTTCCAGCCTCGCAACTGCTCCGCGGTCACACCGTACAGCTTGGCCACCGATGCGAGCGCCTGGCCGCGGCGGACCGTGTGGTACCAGATGCGTCGTCCCTGATAGATGCCGGCGCTGCGCTCGCGCGCCGCGGCGCGGCGCGCCTCGCGGCGCTGCCAGCCGAGCGAGCGCAGCGCGGCGTACTTCTTGGCCAACGCCGCCTTCAATGCCGCCGCCTCGTCCGACGATGCCTTCGCGAGGCCCACGACGAGTGTGGGCTCGCGGGGCGCGGACACCGAGAGAGCTGGGGCGAGGTAGAAGAACGTGCGGCGGCTCGTCACCACCACGGTGGTGTCCACCGGCCACTCGCGCTCGTCGAAGGTCGGGGGCGCGTCGGCGGGGCTGAGTGGGTCTCGCGGCTGTAGCCCGAGGTAGAGCAGACGGCCCCCGATCGGCTTCTGCGCGTCCCCCGGGCCGTCGGTGAGGACGAGCAGTCCGCGCGTGGGCCGGTAGTAATCGATGGCCGGACGCTGGAAGACATCCACCATCGCCAGCACTTTCTCCGTCGGCTGCAGCATGGTGAGCCGGAGCTCCCGCTCCGCGTACACTCGCGAGTCGCGCGGGTCGGAGCGCACCGAGTGATAGGCGATCTGCACCGCCGTGACGAGCACCGCGAGGCCGACGACCCACGCGACGTACTTGAACCAGATGGGATACGGGCTGCGCCGCCGCCGCCGCCGGTTGCGGCGTGGCAGGGCGTCCCAGTTGGGCAGGTCGGCGAGATCGCCCGTCCACGCGCCTTCAGCGGGGATCGGAGTGGGTGCGTCGGTCACGTGCGCATGGATAGAGTCAGAATGACAAGCTACATGGGGAAGAACGATGCCGCGGCGTCTCCACGCCACTCAATGCGTGACGCGTCAATGATTACCCCTAAACTTGTCTCGGCCATTGGCTCCGGTTACCCTCCTCTCGTACGTCAGGGCCTGCTCCGCTCGTGAGCGCGCCTGCCTCGGCCATTCGTCCCCGCCCGCCCGGAGGCTCGTATTCAGTTCCGCCCGCTCCTGCGACAGCTCGCCGTCGCCCTCGTCGCCGCCTGTACCGTGGTGTTCACGGCGCAGCGCGTGCGCCCCGTGTTCCTCGGTCAGGCGCCGGTGGCCGGTCGCGTGCTCGCTGCCGCCTATCTCGACTCGGCAACGGTTCGCGCGCCCTGGCTGAGTCTCCCCGAAGTGCTGGCGATGCGACACCCGCAGTTCCAGCGCGACGTGCGCGCCTTTGCCGCGGACCTCCGCCAGACCGGCCGGGTCAGGGACGAGCGCGCGGATTCCATCGCGCGCGTGGCCGTGCGGGAAGCCTACCACCGGCGCATCCCCCCCGCCCTCGTCCTGGGAGTGATGCTCACCGAGAACGACGCCTTCAAGTCGCACGCCCGTTCGAACGTGGGCGCCCAGGGACTCATGCAGGTCATGCCCCGCCACTGGGCCAAGAACCTCGGGCCCATCCTCGGCCGGAATCTCAACGACGACGAGACGAATCTGCGGTACGGCGTGTACATCCTGAAGCATTTCGCCAAGCGGACCTCCGACACCCTGGACGCGGTCGACGTCACCCGCGTCGCGCTGCTCAGCTACAACGGCTGCGTGCGCGGCTCCAACACCCCGGACTGCAAGGCGTATCCCCGGAAGGTGCAGCGCCACGTGGAGCGTGGCGCCCGGGCCACCTGCGGCGGACGCGCCTTCCACGACTGCGTCGCGCTGCCGCTGTGGGCCGCGCTGCGTGACACGACGCCTCCACCCATCCCCGTCACGTCGCTCGCGGGCGACGTCCCGGCGATGTCCACCGATCGCGCGGTGGAGACGCATGGCACCGGCGCGCCGGCCACGCGCATCGGCAGCCTGCTCAGACTGGCGACATACCGATAGTCCTCCGCACCGCAGTCGCCGAGGCCCCACAGACGATGTCTGCTCACGACACCAGCGACGCCGCCGACGCGGCCGCGTTCCGCGCACACGCCCGCGTGGAGCGCCTGCATGCCGACGTCGTCCTCCCCACGCGTGCCACCGAGGGATCGGCAGGCTATGACCTGCGGGCGTATCTCGCCGGCCGCGTGGTGACGTTCTCCGACGGTGTCGCGCAGCAGCAGCGTCCGGCCACTGAAGCGGACCAGGAGTGGGGTATCGATCTGGAGCCGGCGACGATGGCGTTGATTCCGCTTGGCTTCCGCACGCAGCTGCCGCTCGGGATCGAGGCGCAGGTCCGACCGAGGAGCGGCCAGGCGTTCAAGCACGCCCTCACGGTCGCGAATGCGCCAGGCACCATCGACGCCGACTACGCCGAGGAGTGGATGGTGATCGTGCGGAACGATGCGCCGATCGCGCGGCGGATCACGCATGGCGAACGCATCGCGCAGGTCGTCTTCGCGCGACATGCCGTCGTGGAGTTGGTGGAGATGGGGGTGACGCGGTCCACGGAGCGCGCTGGCGGGTTCGGGAGCACGGGACGCGCCTAGGCGGACCTCGGGGCACATCCGCTATCGCGCGTCTCGCTCCTGCGGCGAACCCGCCACCGCTCGCGGAAGCGTCAGCGTGAAGCGGGATCCCTCCCCCACCGTGCTCACCACGGTGAGGTCGCCGTGCATGGCCTCCGCGAGCGTCCGGCTGATCGCCAGTCCGAGCCCGATGCCCGCCTCGCGCCCGGTCGATCCCACGGCGACCTGCACGAAGGGATCGAAGATGACCCCGAGCTTGTCGGGCGGAATGCCGATGCCGGTGTCACCAACGTGCAAGCGGATGCTGGAGGGCTGCGGATCGCACTCCAAAACGATACGTCCCCCCTCCGGCGTGAACTTGATGGCATTGGAGAGCAGGTTCACGAGGATCTGGATCACTTTCTCCCGGTCTCCCCGCGCAACCAGCGTGGCATCGCACTCGAAGCTGGTGAAGGTGAGTTGCCGCTGAAAGAACAGCGGCTCGGTCAACGCGACGCAGGCATTGAGCACGTCGTCGGCCGAGACGTCCACCGATTCGTAAAGCTGCTGACCGCCGTCGACGCTCGTGAAGTTCAGCAGGTCGGTGATGAGCCCCTTGAGGTACTGCTGATTACTGCGGATGCGAGCGAGATCGACGCGCTGGGCGTCGGTGACGGGGCCGTGTATCTCCAGATCGAGCAGGTCCACATACCCGCCGATCGCGTTGAGCGGCGTGCGGAGCTCGTGGCTCATCATGCCGAGAAAGGCGCTCTTGGCCTCATTCGCCGAGTCGGCGCGCAGGCGGAGCGACACGGCTTCCCCGTAGAGACGCGCCCGGTCGAGCGCGACCGCGCTGCGCCGCGCCAGATCCTCCGCCATCTCGATGTCCTCCCGGCTGAACGGCGGCGCACCGCGCTGTCCCACGAAGGTGACGGCGCCGATCACGCGCTCCTGGAGCAGGAGGGGAACGGTGAGGAGCGATCCCAATCCGATCTCTCTGAGCGCGTCGAACACTCCCGGCCCGAGTTCGGATCGCGCGAGCATCGAGTCGACGTCGTCGGCAATCACCACTGCGATCGCGCTGCGCTGGACCGCGGGGAGGCCGAAGCCGTCATCGATGCGGGGAATCCAGCGCCCGTCCAGCTTGTCGAGCACGGCCTGCTTGACCGGGTCCGGATGCAGGATGGCCAGGCGGTGCACCTGGTTGTCGCCATCGAGCATATCCACGATGCACCAGGTGCCGACATACGGCAGCGACATCTTCGTCATGGCGTCGAGTGTCGCGTCCTCGTCGAGCGATTCAGTCAGGCGGTTATTCTCGGCCGTGATGAACGCGGCGCGTCGCCCTGACGCTTGCGCCGACTCGGCGGCGTCCTTCTCACGCAGGGCAGTGAGCAGCAACCGCTCGGCCACTTCCCGCTGGAGCGTCTGCAGGAGCTCACCAGGCGTGGCGCTCCGTAACTCGATGAGCAGATGGTCCGGCTTGCCGTCGTGGCTCAGCACCGGCCAGATCGTGCATCGCAACAGCGCACCACCATCGCGTCCTCCACCGATGCGGCAGTTCCGCGCGACGACACCGCTCAGGTAGACGCGGTCGAGGAGGGCGGGGAGACCCAGCGTGTCGCGCGTCGCCATGATGTCGCCGAGCGCGTGACCAATCGTCGGCGAGGCCGTCACCGCGATCAGCGCACGGAAGGCCGGGCTGGCGTACGCCAGCAGATGCTGAGGTCCGCGCGTGACAGCGAACGCGGCGGGCAGCGTGTCGAGAATCCGCTCGAGCGAGCCGTGCGCGTCGAGCCCGGAGTCAGGCACGAGGTGAACCGGCCGCCTGCGTGCTACGGCGCATTTCCACGGGGGGAGTCATTCGTCCACACGTGCCACCGCTCGATATGACGTGCCGTCGGCCTCGCGCGTCGCATAGCCGAGGCTCTCCAGCCGCGAGAGGTCCTTGCCCGTCTCGGCGACCGGCACGCCGACACGCTGGGCGAGGAGCTCGCGCGAGCACTGGCCGAGCCGAACGAGGGCATCCAGCGCCGATCCCTCGCGATCGGTGAGCCCCGCCTGGAGCGTGGGTGTCGTGCGCGGCTGTCGCTCGGGCACTCCCGAGAGGATGCCTCGATGGTTCCTGAGCGGGCCGCCGATGACGGCGCCGTTCGGGGTGATGTCGTAGGTGAGGAAATCGTGACTGTGCTCGCTGCCGCGCATCTTGTGGATCGCCAGCACCGGGCGAAGCACCCCGTCGAGCTCCACGAAGCGCTGGATGATGATGTCGTCCGTGATGAAGGAGACTTTTTCCGTGGTGAAGCGCACGTCGGGATAGCCGCCGACGATCTCGGTGGTCATCAGAATGGTCACCCCCGTGGCCGTCAGCGCGCCGACCAGCCGGTAGAGCGATTCGCGGAAGTCCTCGCGAAAGGCGGGCGCGAGGGCGACCTCGAAGCCGGAGAGCGAGTCGATCACGACGCGCGTCGCGTCGACCGCCCGCACGGCCCCCAGGATCTCGGCGAGGGTCTCGTCCACGGACAGATCGAGCGGGCGGAGGTAGATGAGTCGGAGGGTGCCGGCGGTGATCATCTTCGCCATGTCCTGGTTGCGGGCCTTGGCCCGCGCGAGATACTCCTCGGGGTACTCCTCGAACACCACGATCACCACCGCCTCGCCCTGGCGAAGGCCCTCGGCGGCGAACTGCGTGGCGAAGGTCGTCTTGCCGCTCCCGGCCGGACCGCCGAGCATCACGGCGTCGCCCACCGGAATGCCGCCGCCCATCAGCTCGTCGAGGCCGGGCACGCCCGTCGCGAGGCGGAGCACCGACTGCGGGCGCCGTTCCGCCTGCTGGTCAGGAATACGGGGAAAGATCTCGAGGCCGGCGTCCGTGATGCGAAAGGTGTGCAGGCCCGGCATCGGCGCGCGCCCTCGGACCTTGATCGTCTGGAACTTGCGCACCACCGAGTTGCGGTCGGTCACCTGTGAGAGCCAGAAGACGCCGTCCGCCACGGTGAACACGGGATTCCGCTGCTCCTGCTCGGAGTATTCCCCGATGAGGAACGAGGTCACCTCCCAGGTCGTGAGGTGCAGGGCGAGCCGCTGGATGAAGTGGTTGAGGGAAAGGGGGCCGCCTGGCCCACCGTCCTCTGGACCACTTCCGATAAAGGTGCGGAAGGAGTCAACGACCACGATGCCGGGCTTCAGGCGCTCGACTTCCGACACGATCCGATCAAGGATCGCGGTCAGATCCTGCTCGAGCGCTTCCTCGCTCAGGTTGAGATAGTGCACGGCCGAACCGACCAGAGCCGAGTCGAAGAAGCTGAACTCCTGCTGGTAGCGCAGCATCTTGAGCGTGGGCTCGCCGAGCACCGTGAAGTAGAGTGCGGGACGCTCCACCGTAGCGTTGGCGAAGATGATCTGCTGTGCCAGCGTCGTCTTGCCGGCGCCGGGGCTGCCGGCGATGAGATTGAAGGAGCATTCCGGGAGCCCCGCGCCGAGGATGACATCGAATCCGGGAACGCCGGTCGGCATTCCCCTGATTCGGCTTGGCGTGGCGATCGCGCGTTCGAGGGCGCGGGGCTTTTTTTTCGTCATTGGGCTTCCTCATCGTCTTCCGTTTCACGCGGCGCGTCGACTTCGACGAGCCGAGGCACCAAGTCCTGTCCGATCAGTCGTCCCAGCAGCGTGAAGAGCATGCTCATCGTCGCCTCCAGTCCGGCGGAGGTCGCGTCCGCGCCGTGCGCCTTGACAAGTGGCTTCAGGTCGCCGAGGCCGGTATCGGCGAGGCGTCCGACACGGATGCCTCCGAGCAGCGGATGCTCTGCTTTCGCCTGGGCGAGGGCGCGCGTCAGCAGGGCGTGAAAGCCCGCGACGCCGAGACTCCGGGCAAGGGTACGGCACGCCCGCTCGGCCGCGCGCGCGGCGGGCAGTGTGCCGCTGCCGTCCGCGTCGCCTTCCAGGGCGGCCAGCGCCACGAGCCGGCGCGTCAGGTTTTGCGCCTTCAGGTCATCAGACGGCATTGCCTCGACAGTCATGATGATGAAGAAGGGCGCTGGCGGCTGCACACGCGGCCTGCCGCCGTCATGCCTGCGCGGAGAGCGCGGGAAGCTCCACGAGGCTAGTGCGCGAGGCCGGGGCATGCAAGCTTGTATCCACCGCTCCGCGACCAGCACCTCACCCACCACCAACGAAAAGAGCGGCAGCGCCCACAAGGCGCTGCCGCTCTCCGTCACCATCGTGCATCTCCGCCCTGTACGCGAGATCCGCGATGGCGAGTCCGGACCGCAAGACCGCCGATCCGCGTAATCCGTGTCACATCAACGGGTTACGGTGATCTTGCTGGTCCGAGGCTGACTAGACAATTGATCACCTCCTTCATTGCGGGTTGGACGTCGGGCGAACGCACGCTCATACCCAACATCACATGGCGGGTTCCGGTTGGCAAGAGGGTCCACTTCTGCGTGCGGACTGACACTCACGACCCGTCGTCTTCGTAGTTGCGGTGCGGGTCGTTGCCCGCTCAAGTTGCGCCTCATCGGCGTGTCCGCATCACCCACGACTTCGGCCCGAGTGATCATGTCCATGCGCCTCCTCATCCCCCTGATGCTCCTTTCCGGGGCGTGCGCCGCCCCGCCCGGCGCGCGGTCGGCAACGGCGGCATCGGAGGCGGGCGTTTCATCGGCGCGTGCGGAACCCACGGCGCCGGAGCGCGACTACCTGATCTTCGTGGGCTCCGAGGCCGTCGACCGGATCGCCCTGCTGCGATTCGGGCCGGCGGGCCTGCGGCTCGAGCGAGAGACGGTCGTCGGAGTCATGCCCGCCGACGTGGATGGGCCGCACGGCGTGGCCGTCTCGCCTGATGGCCGCTGGTACTATGTGTCCACCGCCCATGGCGCCCCATTCGGGTATCTCTGGAAGCTCTCCACGGCCAACGATTCGGTGGCGGGGCGCGTGATGCTGGGCAACTTTCCCGCGACGGTCCACGTCACTCCCGACGGCGCCTTCGCCTACGTGGTGAACTTCAATCTGCACGGCGACATGGTGCCGTCGTCGATGTCCATCGTGTCCACCGCCGAGATGGTGGAGGTGGCCCGCGTGCCGACGTGCACCATGCCGCACGGCTCGCGCATCAATCCCCAGGGGACGAAGCAGTATTCCGGCTGCATGATGGACGACCTCGCGGTTGAGATCGACACG
>JBKJIY010000065.1:0-4030 GCA_046598315.1 Gemmatimonadaceae bacterium | reverse complement strand
CTGATAGATCACGCGACCGCTCACGTCCTCCACGCGCGTCACCAGGCGCGGCTCCACGATGCTGCCGAGATTCGCCCACAGCGTGTACGCGGCCACGTAGTCCAGCGGAGTGACGACCGACGCGCCCAGCGCGCTCGCCGGTACGGGCGCCACCGGCAGGTCGATGCCGACGCGGCGCGCGATCGCCGAGACGGAGTCGAGCCCCACGCGCATCGCCAGCTGCACCGCCACCGGATTCCGCGAGTGCGTCAGCGCCTCGCGCAGGGTGATCGGTCCCATGAATCGGCCGTCCGCATTGTCGGGACTGTAGACGGATCCGCCCTCCAGCGCGATCGAGAGGGCGGAGTCGGCAACGATCGATGCGGCGCTCATGCCGTCCTCCAGCGCCTTGGCGTAGAGGAACGGCTTGAACGAGGAACCCGGCTGCCGACGCGCCAGCGTGGCGCGATTGAATGGGGCCAACGCATGGTTGCGGCCCCCGACGAGCGCCAGCACGTCGCCCGTCGCCGGCTCGATGGCCACCACCGCGCCGGCGAGCGCGGCGCTCTTGTCCGCCGCGGTCGCCAGCCGGGGATGCCGGTAGCCCGGCCGCTGCTCCACGCGGCTGGTGCCCTCGACGAGCGCCTGTACCGCCGCGCGCTGGAGCGCGACGTCTGCCGTGGTGTGCACGCGGTAGCCGCCCGCGCCGACATCCACGCGCGCCCGCTCCAGCGTCTGTCGGACCGCATCGACGAAGTAGCCGGACGGCGCGGCCAGTCCGCCGTTGCGCGCGGTGGCCACCGGCTGCTGCCGGGCGCGCTCCGCCTCGGCCGCGCTCACGAACCCCTGGGCCGCCATGAGCCCGAGGATGAGATCGCGACGCACCTTCGCCCGGTCGGGATGTCGGATCGGGTCGTACCCCGTGGGCGTCTTGGGGAGCGCGGCAAGGGTGGCCGCCTCGGCGAGCGTGAGCCGCGCCGCACTCTTGCCGAAGTAATGGCGCGCGGCGGATTCCACACCGAACCAGCCGTGGCCGAAGTCCACCTGGTTGAGGAAGGCCTCGAGGATCTGCTCCTTGGTGTAGTGTCGCTCCATCTCGCGCGCCGCCTGCTGCTCGCGCAGCTTGCGCGCGAGGCTCAGATCCCGGCGGTCGATCTGGTCGGGATGCATGTTGCCCACGAGCAACTGCGTGATCGTGCTGGCGCCGCCGCGCCGCTCGCCCGTGAACCCTTCGAGCAGCTTTCCCTTGATGGCGCCGGCCACCCCGATGAGGTCCACGCCATCATGCTGATAGAAGCGCTGGTCCTCCACCGCCACGAACGCCTGGCCGAGGTAGCGCGGCAGGGATCGGATCGGAACGCTCGTGCGCCATTCGCGGCCGATCTCTCCGATGAGCGAGCCATCGCGCGCGTACACGAGTGACGACTGCGTCTGGGGGACGATCTGCCAGACCGGGCCAGTGGACCTGACCGTGGCGCTCTGTGCGGCGAGCGAGGGGGCAGCGACGAGCGCGGCGAGAGCAACAAAGCGCATGCAGTACAGTATATCCGGTGGGCGCGGTGGAACTGGCCGCTGCCGCGGTGCCGGTTCCACGACGCCGCCGAGTTGCCCTCGAACTCTCCGCGCGCGATTGTTCATGCAATGCCCGCCTTCGTGAATCTCGCCCTCGCCCAGTTCCAGCCGCGGAAGGGTGACTACGCGCACAACCTGACGCGCATCGCCGCGCTGCTGCAGCAGGCGTCGGCGCTCGATCCGCGCCCGCACCTGGTGTGCTTCCCCGAGACGGCGCTCAGCGGGTATTACCTGGAAGGGGGCGTGCGCGAGCATGCGGTCACGGCGGGGCGGCTCGCCGCGGATTTCCACCGCGCCTATGCCGGTGGCGCGCCGATCGATCTGTGCGTGGGGTTCTACGAAGTGTGGCAGAACAAGCTGTACAACAGCGCCATCTACCTCACACTGGGCGAGAGCATTCCCCTCGTTCGGCACGTGCATCGCAAGGTGTTTCTGCCTACGTACGGCATGTTCGACGAGGCGCGGTGGGTGGAGCCGGGCCACGAGATCCGCGCCTTCGACACCCCGTGGGGACGCGCGGCGATGCTCGTGTGCGAGGACGTCTGGCACTCGCTGAGTGGAACGATTGCCGCTCTCGACGGCGCCCAGTTGCTCATCGTGCCGACGGCGCCGCCGGCGCGGGGTCCGTTTCCCAAGCACGACGACGTACCCGGTCCGGGCAGCGTGTCGCGCTGGGAGCGGCTCGCGCGCGACATGGCCGACGAGCACGGCGTGTTCGTGGCGCTCGTGCATCTCGTTGGCAGCGAGGGCGGCAAGCAGTTTCCCGGCGCGGCGATGCTCGCGGGGCCCAAGGGCGACGTCCGGGCCCGCGGGCCGCTGTGGGACGAGGCGCTCGTCGTGGCGCGCGTCGATCTCGCCGACGTCACCCGCGCCCGCGCCGACATGCCGCTCATCGCCGATCTCGAGACGATGCTTCCCCATCTCGGCGATGCGATGGAGCGGGTGCGGCGAGGGACGCCGCATCTGCTCGCCTTCGATGGCATGGACGCGCTGGCCGAGACGATGGGCGAGGCGCGTACCGAGCCGCCCGCGGCTGCTGGAGCGTCCTTGGCCCATGGCGACGCCGTGATGCCCGTGGTGTACGGCTCCGAGCTCGGCGGGCCGCCTCCGCTGGAGATCGATGCCGCGCTCCTCACCGACTGGCTGATTCATTTTCTTCGCGACGAGATGGGTCGGCGCGGCTTCAGCAAGGCCGTCGTCGGCGTCTCCGGCGGGGTGGACTCCGCGGTCACGGCGTATCTCGCCGTACGGGCGCTCGGTGCGGCCAACGTCATCGGCGTTCGCATGCCGTACCGCACCTCGAGCGCGGAGAGTCTGGCGCATGGCCAGCTCGTGGTCGACTCGCTCGGCATCGAGGGACGCACCGTGGAGATCAGCGCCGCCGTGGATGGCTATCTCCAGCAGGAGCCCGATGCCGACGCCCCGCGACGAGGCAACGTGATGGCACGAATGCGAATGATTGCCCTGTTCGACTTGTCGGCCAAGCACCACGCCATCCCGCTCGGCACAGGGAACAAGACCGAGCGGCTCTTTGGATATTTCACCTGGCACGCCGACGACTCCCCGCCGCTCAATCCGCTGGGTGATCTGTTCAAGACGCAGGTGTGGACCCTGGCCCGCTTCCTCGGGGTTCCCGACGTGATCGTCGGCAAGCCGCCGACCGCCGATCTCGTGGTGGGACAGACGGACGAGAGCGACTTCGGCATCAGCTATGAGAAGGCCGACGAGCTGCTCAACTGGATGCTCAGCGGGTACGACGAGGCGGATCTCGTCGCGCGGGGATTCGATGCGACCGACGTGGCGCTGGTGAAGAAGCGGCTCGCGACCACGCACTGGAAGCGTCGCCTCCCCACCGTGGCGATGGTGAGCGGGACGGCCATCGGCGAATCGTACCTGCGGCCCGTCGACTACTAGTCGTGGTGGATGGACTGAGTTCCCCTCAGCGCCGTGGCCGCGCGCGCTTTCCACGCCGTCCCGCGGCGATCTCCTCCATGGTCCGGTCGCTCGTGACGGACGTGATGAATTCCGCCGTGACGTCACGACCGGAATCGGCATGCCCGTCCCGACACTCGCGTCGTACGTCCCGCGATCACAGAGCATCACCGTGCCGCCGCCGTATTCGCCAGCGGGAATCGTGCCCTCGAAGCTGTTGTACGAGATGGGATGATCCTCCACCTCCATCGCGAGCCGGCGCACCGACGTATCCATGCTCGGCCCTTTCGGCACAGCCCATGATTTCATCACACCGTCGAGTTCGAGTCGGAAGTCGAAGTGGAGATGACTGGCCGCGTGCTGCTGGATGACGAAGTGCAACGCCGTGCCATGCGGCGACGGTACCGTGCCCGCCGGCTCCTTGGTCCGGGTGAAATCACGTGGTTGGCTGCTTCGTGGTTGGCTGCCTCACGGCCGGGCTTGTCGCGGCTGCCTTCTTGACGCCCGACTTTTTCACGCGCCATTTCCCAGCCCGCACTTTTCGCAT
>JBKJIY010000083.1:0-15941 GCA_046598315.1 Gemmatimonadaceae bacterium | reverse complement strand
CGGCGCAGCCGAGGGTTGCGTCTTCTCGGACGTCTGGTGCTTGGCGTGGGCCACGATGGTGCCGTCGTCCCCTGACGTCACCCCGTCCTCATGACGCTCCGTATCTGGCGAACGCGTCGCTCGCCGAGATGACGCGCAACTGCCGTGGTCCGCTGCCGTGGACGGAACCCAGCGGAAAGGTGAGTTCCCACAACCGGCCATCGCGAGGATCCTCGAAGAGCCAGGACCAGCCGTCGGATGACCGTCCGCGAGACACCAGCCGGTTGGCGACCAGCCAGCGAATACGCCGCTCCAGCGGATCGCCGTCAGCGCGATTCCATTGGCCGGACTCCTGGCCGCGGAGCAGGATTTCCGCGGCGGCGAGTTCGGCAAATGGCTCCTCGTGACCGGTCAGCGCTTCCTGGACGCGGCGCCGGGTGAGGTGCGCGCGCGAGACGGTGCGGCCTTTCCGGCGGGCTTGGCCGCTGGCGCACGCACCACGCTCTTTGCCTTTGCGCTTTTCGTGGATCTTTTCGCGCCCTTGGCTGGCGACGCCGCCTTCGCGCGCTTCGCGGCCGGCTTGGCCGATTTCACGGGTGCGACACTCCTGGCTGGCTTGCCCGCCCTGCCCGCCTTCGCGGCTGGCGTCGCTCTGCCAGTCTTCGTCACGGTCGCGGGCCGAGCCTGGACGGCCTCCTCCTCGGCGCCGACTTCCGCCTCGTCGTGCTCCTCGATCCCATCCTCGGACTCGTCCGACTCCTCGACCGTGACGACACCGAGCCCTTCCTCATCCCCGAGATCGGCCTCGATCGGCTTGGCGGCGGCAGCGGCCGCGGCAGCAGTCGCTGCCGCAGACGGCCGACCGCGGCCTTTCATCGAGCTCTTGGCCATCTCGGCCTCGAACAGCGCTTTTGCCTCGCGCATTGCCTGCACGTACGCGGGATCTTCCCGGCGGAGCCTACGGTATGTCATCTCGTGTCCTCGTGGTGAGACAACCAACCTAATGAGTCGCGTCCTCGCGCGCCCTACGCGGGCCCCCGGCGCGGCATCCCGCTTGCCTTAGTCACAGGCATCCCCAACTGCGAGGTAAGCATGAACTTGCTCATGTCCAGATACCGAGCGCTAGTGGCAGTCGTTGCGCTCCCCGCCCTCGCCGCCTGCTCCAGCGTGGGGAGCCTCGGAAGCATCCTCGGGAGCGTGCTCGGCGGCCAGCAGGGGCAGCAACAGGGTGGCCAGGTGAGCGGGACCGTTCAGGGTGTGGACAATCGGAATCAGCAGATCGGCCTTCAACTCGACAATGGCCAGTCGGTGTCGATCTCGTACGACAACAACACTCGTGTGGTGTTCCAGAATCAGAACTACTCGGTGAGCAACCTCGAACGCGGAGACCAGGTGACCGCGCGCGTCCAGCAGACGCAGAACGGCGGCTACTACACGGACATGGTGCAGGTCGACCGCTCGGTGAGCGGCAGCGGGTCGTCGCAGAACTCCAACGCGCAGAGCGTACAGGGCAATGTCCGGCGCGTGGACCAGGCGAATGGTTCGTTCATTCTCGATGCGAACAACAACACCGCGCTCACGGTCACCCTGGCGCAGAACGTGAGCCGATCCGATGTGCAGCGCTTTCAGAGTCTTCGCAACGGCGATTATGTGCGCTTCTACGGGGTGTACCTGAGCAACTCGCGTGTGGAGCTTCGCCAGTTCTACTAAGCGCCGCGTCGCAGCGTCACGTCGTCAGAAGCCCTGCCCGAGCCCGACCGCCATTCTCCACGGCGCGTCGGGCTCGAGCCGTTTCACCACGCCCGCGTGGGCATTCCCGCCGAACAGCGTGAGTCCGGCGCCCACGCTGGTGCGCGCTCCGCCACTCCCGCCCGCCAGGGGCTCGCCACTCGTTGTGGTCCCGAGCGCAGCCACCGCCACCCGTCCTGCGGCTGAGGAGACGCTCGTCCATCCGCTCTGGACACTCACCGCCAGCGCGGGCGACACGCCGGGGAGAAACAGGCTGCGCCAGATGCGCCGAGGCACTTTCGACCAACCGAGGTCGACGCTGCCCTGCGCGCGGACGATCGCCGCGCGGTCGCCCGCATAGGCCTTGTATCGGTAACCGGGCAGGGTGCCCTGCCCTCCCAGTTCGAGGAGCCGCTGCGGTGGAATCGCCCGGCCGGCGACGAGGCCGGCGTCGCCGTTGAGCGAGAGCATGAACCGGCCCCGCGTCGCTCGCCCGGAGACCGCGGCCTCCGCCCGCTGCCAACTCAATGTGCCCCGTCCCACCTCGGTGTGAATCCGCCCACCCACACCCGGCTGAACGGACTGGCCCGTCACGTTCGGGTGCCACTCCAGATCGGCCATCATGAGCGCGTATCCACCCTCCTTCGCCGCGCGGTTCGGACGAAACTCCCTGCTCCCAGCCACGCCTCGGCGACGACGCGCCGGCTCGGCACGATCGTCTCCCACGCCCGCCTGCACGCTCACGAGGCCCACGTCGAGGGAGCCGAGCAATCGAGTATGCGATACGACGGCCGTGCGGCGATCCACATAGTCGAAGTCGTCGACCGAGGCGAGGAAGGCGGCGATACCGCCCGTGCGAGGGGCGAGAGGATGCGCGAAGTCGTTGGTCGACGCGAGCGCCCGCTCGGCGCTCACGCCCGTCGTGGACGTTCCGCGTGCAAGCCCGAGCCTCGCCGCACCGCGCCACGTTCGCTCCGTCCACGCCCATCCAGCCGTCGCGCCGACGGTCAGCCCGGGGGCATCGCTCCGCATCCGCAGCGTTCCTTCGAGACCGGTGAACAGCCCCTCCACGCGGTTGTAGCGCAGGACGTTCTCCAGTTTGGTGGGTAGAAGATCGGCACGCGCGTTGCCAGTGGCTCGCCATACGTCGGGCGCAATATCGTCGAAGTCGGAGGAGGACACGCTCGTCGTCGCCGATCCCAGGGGCTCGCTCCACGCCGAGAAGTCGCTCACGCTGTCCGAGGGCGCCCACGTCGTGCGCCGTGTACCGCGTTCACCCACGTCGACGATGCCGACTGCGGCGCTCGAGTCGTCCACCGAGTATCCGGTGAAGCGTGAGACGATGCGCATGACGGCGCGGGAGCGGCCGAGCATGGCCACGGTGGACTGCAGCTCGGTGCGCTGGGTGGCCGGCAGCCAGTAACGGCCATTGACCTCCGTATTCACGAACTCGCAGTAGGCCACGGCCACGACGCCTCCGAGGCGCGCCACGAGCGACGGCCGCCGAGGCGGCGTGCCAAGGACCACGAACTGGCCTCGCATGCGCACGATCTCGTGGCGCGTGGCGTCGAGGTCAATCTCACCGTGGAACGCGCCGTAGCGGGTCGAGTCGCGCAGATGCGGCGTGACGAGGACTCGGATGATGGGAATCGCTCGTCCCGCGGCGCGGAGCACGGTGATCGTGTCGCCGCCGGTGAACCGGTAGTACGACTCGCGATCCGTCGCGAGCGGGTGCACCACGACGAGCGAGTCCTCACTACGTGATGAGGATGCCCTGTCTCGTGCGGATCCGAACTCAGCGCCGAGACGCAGCCGCTGGCCATAGAGTGAGGGCTCGGTCCAGCCCCGGATGAAGCTCAACGACGAATAGGGCACGCCGACGCCCTGGGCGCGATAACCGATGACCCGCATCTCGTAGCTGCCGTCACGGGTCCACCGTACCGACGACGCGAGCTGCTCGATCTGGGCAGATCGCTCGCGTCCCAGCGTATCGTGCAGCAGAAGGGAGAGCTCCGTCTCGACACGGGCGCGATAGCCGCGAAATGTCGGGGGCGGCGCATGGTTGGCGACGGCCGCGCGGGCAATCAGTGCGCGCAGCGCCGGCGTGTCGTACACCGAGTCCCTCGGTGCGACGAGCGCGGCGACCTGGGCGACGAGCAGGATGGGGAGCATGGCACGATGTGAACTGACGATCCGAGCGAACGGTGTCCGCCCTACCCCGGCAGGACTCGCGTGCGCTGCGCGTCCATGAACTCGCGTGCCTCCGGCGCGCGCGCGAGGATCACGAACGCGAGCACCTGCACCGTGCCGCAGACGCCGAACAGCACACGGTCAGCCAGCGGCATGGCACTTCCAGCGAGGGCGAGATAGAGCATCAGCGCGCCCGCCAGGATCGTCATCGACCCGAGGAGCCACAGCGCCCAGCGCAGCCCGCGATACACGAGCAGGCATGCCAGCGCGATCGCCACGAGCCGCAACCAGGCCGAGGCTCCGGCGCTCGGCGCGGACAGCGAGGCCACCACGGCCGAGACACCGAAGATGCGCCAGAGATTGATGCGCACGAGCGCCTGTCCCTCGTTCGCGGAGGGAGGAGTCACACGATCCTGCGGAGAGATGTCCCGGTTCATCGCGTCACTTCGGCGGTTCACGCAGGGCGGAAGGCGCACCGATTGCGGCTCGCCCAGTTCTCGAGCTGCCGTAGCGCGTCCACGTCACCTTCCGCATAGGTGCGACGATCGCCGGCGGATGCCGGATCGTCGGCAGAGGCGGCGACGATCGCGTCATTGGGGATGCGCCAGTGCTGCCAGCGCGAGTAATACCACGTCGCGCCGCGCCAGTCTTCGGCGCCGTGCAGCTTCCGGGGGTCGAGCGGTGCGCTTCCCGGCGCCGACCGGGGAAAGAGGGGGAGCAGTGTGGACGTCCGTGTCGCGAGGTCCATCGCGACGACGACGAAGTCGTGCGATCCCGTCACCGCGCGGTCCTCGTCCGCGCTCGCCTGCGCGTTCGTCGCGCTGCCGCCCAGCTCGCGCACCCGAGTGGTATCGAGGCGAACGACGACGCCGGGTCGAAGCTCGGACGCCTCGAGCGGCGACATCACACCGCCGTCGCCGGGGACGGCATGGCGGGCGCCCGGTTCATTCCTTCTCGTCCGACAGAGCTTCGGGGGACTCGACGCCTTCGGCCACTTCTTCGGCGTCCATCAAGTCGGGATCGAGCCCGTCGCGCTTGCGCGCCAGGCGCTCCTCCCGCTTCGCGTCCTTCTTCTTCTTGCGGTCCTGCTCCTTCTTGCGCTTCTCGAAATCGTAGTTGGGCTTCTTGGCCACAGGTCGCGCTCCATGCGGGTCGGCCCTGGAACGCGCGAGCGCGGAACGCGCGTCGGCCGACCCCATGGGCACCTGAAGGATAGTCGCTGTCACCGCCAGGCGCGTCAGGGGCAACCTCCTGGTCCGGTGCGGCCGCGCCGGGTGAATCGGTACGCTCCAAACATCTGGCGTTCATCTTGCCTTGACAGGATTCAGCGGCAGGAGGCGCCGGCATGCACGTGGCACGGAAGCTCGATTCCATACGGAGCTTGGAGACGGAGCGCGGCAGCGCCGCGATCGCGTACAATCCGGGGACGATGACGGACCCGTTGCCCGCCGTGGAGCGCGCGATGGCCGCCTTTCGGCGGCGCGTGCGCGGTCGTCCCCTCATGGCGTACGAGAAGTGCCGAGCCGTGCTTCACGAGATGCGTGTGGTCGCCAGCGACGTGTTTGGCGGCGTGCCGGAGGGGTGGGCGATGGCCGACGGACACACCGCGTCCATCGACAGGATTGCGCACTCGCTGTCCGACGTCTTTGCCGGCCGCGCGACCGTCGTCAGCACGGACAGCGAACACGTGGGGGGAATTGGTGCGTTCAGCGCGGATCCGCGATTCACGGTCATCGAGGCCGTCGACGGACGCATGCTCGAGACGCCCGGCAACATCTATTTTCTCTCGCACGTCACCTACGACACCAATCAGGACAATGGCGCGCTCATCAGCGCGCTCGCTCGCCGCGCCGATCGTCCTGTCGTGATCGTCGACGGCAATCAGGCGGTCGGCCAGATCGACGTGGACGTGCGCGCACTGGGTTGCAGCGCCTATCTCACGAGCACCCACAAATGGCTCGGCGGGCCGCACGGTGGCGGCCTGCTGTATCTTCGCCAGGACGCCGTCGAGCGGTGGCCCAGCCCGTTCAAGGCGGGCGACCCGCTGGTGCCGGAGCTCCCGATCGGCCATTGGGAGCCGCGCGGCGGACAGGATTTCTCGCGCGTCGCGGGCATCGCCGCCGCCATCCGCGCCTACGAGTGCCACGCGGAGCCGGGACGCGCCATTCGGGAGCAGTTCATCAGGGCGCTTCGCGACGCGCTCGGCGACCGCGTGCACGTGCTGAATGTCTCCACCCCGGCGGGACGGGTCGTGGCGTTCGAGCTGGTCGGCCTGGACGTCTACCCGATTTACCGAGCGCTCGCGGAACGGGGGGTCAGCGTGAAGTGCATCAAGAAGCCGGGCAAGCGGTCCGAGTCGGGCGAGGGATGCCTCGAGGTGCTGCGCGTCGGCTTTCCGTGGTGGACCGACGCCGCGCAGGTGGAGGAGTCGGTGGTCATACTTCGCGAGATCGTCAAGTCCGCTCCGCCGCGGGCATTGGGTACGGCGCACGACGACGTGGCATGACGGTGCCATGAGCATCATTGTGCTGGGGGCGGACGGCTACCTCGGCTGGGCGTTGCTGTGCAAGCTGGCAGCAACGGTGGCGGAGCCTCTGATCGCCGTGGATGACCTCTCCAAGCGCTCACGTGTGGAGACGCTCGGCTCGGTCAGTGCAATCCCCATCCTCCCCTATGAACAGCGAATCAAGCTGCTCCGCGACGTGACGGGACGGAGCGACATCGCCTCGGTGGAGGCGAGCGTGGTGGACTGTATCGAGGATCTGGTGCGCGAGCACGATCCGCGAGCCATCGCGCACCTGGCCCAGATCCCCTCCGCACCATACTCGATGATGTCGTTCGCGACGGCCCGCGAGACGATCGAGAACAACGAGGTGGGCAACATGGCGGTGCTGTACGCCATTCGCGAGCACGCGCCCGGAGCGCATCTCGTAAAGATGGGGAGTATGGGGGAATATGCTGCCTGCGGTGTCCCCCTTGGCGAAGGATACGTGGATGCCGTGCTCGACGGTGAAGCGACCACCTGTCAGATCCCCTTTCCGCGCGCGGCGGACGACGTCTACCACATCACGAAAATCAACGACAGCAACTTCATCGCCATGGCATGCCGCATGTGGGGACTCGCTGCCACGGATGTGATGCAGAGCATCGTGTACGGCACGCGCACCGCGCTGTGGACCAGGGACCCGCGCCTCGCAACGCGATTCGACTGCGACCCGATCTTCGGTTCAGTCCTCAATCGCTTCGTTGCGCAGGCCGTGCGCGGCGTGCCGCTCACGGTTCACGGCGGCGGCACGGCGTCCACGGGACTCATCTCGCTCGTGGACTCGGTGGCCGCGCTGAGCTACTGGCTCGCCAATCCCGCCGCGGCGGGCGAGCATCGCGTCGTGAATCAGGCGACGGAGACACGCATCAGCGTGCTGGAGATCGCGCGACTCGTGCAGCGCAGTGCCGCGGAGATCGGCATCGAGGTGTCGTTGAACGAGGAGTACGATCCCCGGTATGAACGGGATCGCGCCACGCAGGCCGGACCGGCGCGCACCCTGCGGCTGCGTGCGAGCGCGATCCCCACCATCAGCCTGCGCGACGGCGTGCGCCTGCTCCTCGCCGATCTCCGAGAGTACGGCGCGGACCTGGCGGCGGCCGGGCTGACGCCGACCGTCGATTGGAGACGCGGGGTACGGATCTCGGCGACCGCCCCGATGTGAGCCCCGCGACGCCCGCGCGCCGTCAGCGCACGTTGAACATGTACTCGTTCATGTACTGAATGGTGGACTCCTGCTCCGAGACGCGGAAGGCAAGCAGGTCGCCGCTCGTCACCACGCCGTGCAGGCCGGCAGAATCGAGCACGGGCAGGTGACGGATCCGGCGCGACGTCATGATCACGCCGCACTCCTCCACCGTGGTCTCGGGGAGGCACGTCACTGGATCGGCGGTGAGCACGTCGAGCACGGGCGTGGTTGCCGGAGGGAGGCCAGCGGCGACGACACGCCGGAGGATGTCGCGCTCGGTGAAGATCCCGACGAGTCGCTCGCCCGCATCGACGACGAGCACTCCGCCGATGCCGCGCTCGTTCATGAGCTGTGCGGCCTCGAGGACGGTGGCGGCAGGAGCGACGGAGACGACGCCGCTCCCCTTGCGGGTGAGGAGATCACGTACGACGGCCATGATGACACCATGCACTGGGAGCGGTCGATAGTAGCCTCTCGCTGCCGCGTTCGCCAGACGGGGGGCGGCTCGTCCTACGGGGCGCCAGGCGACATCGCGGCTTCGAGCTGTGCGCCGGCGACGATGGCGCGGGCGACCGCCTGCTGAAGTGGACCGATATCTGGAAAGTATCCCCGCGCGTCCGTGCCGAGATTCTGCCGGTTGGTGAGGAGCACGAGCGAGAGTTTGAGCGACGGAACGCCGAGCACATAGGTTCCGGTGAATCCGGTATGGGAGAAACTGCCCGCCGGCAATCCTGGCGGCGACTGCCATCCCAGAAAGTGCTCGTACCGGTCGCGAGCGAAGAATCGGGCGACCGTCTCGGCGCGAACGATTCGGCGGCCACCGTAGACGCCGCCTTCGTTCAGGAGGTCCAGCAGCACCCGCAACTCACCTGCGGTCGAGAAAAGGCCGGCGTGCCCCGCCACTCCGCCATTGGCGTGGAACGCATTGCCGTCGTCCACTTCCCCGTCCAACACGTACGGCCGCCATCCGTTCCATGTCGTCGGGTCACCGCGGTACCGGTAGCCGAAGGTGGAGTCGTAGACCATGTGCCGCTCATACACGTTGCCCTGCTCGGTGGCCGCGAACTCGCTGAAGCCGTGCGCCCGTGGCGTGAACACCGTGTGCTGGAGCCCGAGTGGTGCGTACAGCTCCCGCTGCAGGAACCGATCGATGGCCTGACCGCTCACGCGCTCGACGACGTATCCCAGCAGCATGAAACCGAGATCACTGTAATGCCGCCCGCTCCCCACGCCCCACCCCAGCGGCATCGCGCGAATGGCGGCATAGGCCTGCGCACGATTGGACGCCTGGTAGTAGAGCGGCTGCCACTGAACGAGTCCGGAGGAGTGCGTCAGGAGATGGCGGACGGTGATGCTGTCCAGGTGAGGTCCGCGGAAATCGGGGAGATAGCGCCAGACCGGCGCTTCCACGTCGACGAGACCGCGATCGGCGAGCAGCATCACCGCGAACGTGGTGCCCATCACCTTGGTGACCGACGCGAGGTCGAACATCGTCGTCGTCCGCATCGACCGGGGAGCCGTGAGCCGGCGCAGCGCCGCGTCGGTGAGCTGCGCGTGCCCATACGCCATTTCGCGCAGCACTTGCCCATTACGGGCCACGACGAGGACGGCCCCGGGGATTCGGCCACCCAGCGACGACGTGATCAGCGAGTCCACCCGCTCGAGCGCGCGCGATAGTTCGCGCGTCTCCTCCACGGGTGAGGGCTCGGCGGCGCGCGGCGGGGCGCAGCCGAGCGCGAGCCCCGCCGCGAGCGCACCGGCGACGATGAATGCTCTTTGCATCGACATCTCCCGAGATCCGGCCGGCCACGGAGGGGTGACCAGGCGCCGTGGGCAATCTGGGGTGCCGCCTGCGCATCGGCCAGGCTGCGTCACTACAGCCGCGAGCCCACGCGACGCGGGCCAGCGATCGCTCGACCGCTGGCCGCGCCGGATCATCCGGCGAGCGGGCTCTGACGCTGACTCGACTCGTCGGGGCGCTGCTGCCGAATCCTGGGCGCTTGTCCCTACGCGAACTGGAACGAGAGAAACACGGTGCGCGCGCCGAAGCTCCGGATCGAGAGAACGGTAGAAGGGCGAGAGCTGCAATGCGCCAGGCGAGCCACGTCGCGTCACGCCGAGCTTCAGCGCATCGGTGTGCTCTGGGTGCAGGTCGGGACTGCCGACGAAGGTTTTCTGCACGTCCAAAAAACCGGGAATGGATTGAACTCCTGGCTTCCGTAGCGTCGGATGCGGCGGGAGTAGCTCGCATTCAGTTACGTGGCAGTGCTGGCGTTGTACGTCATCGCTGCGCTCGGAAAGACGCTCCCGTAGCGGAACGGATATCGCCGTCGAGGCATGCCCATTGCTGCGAGGCGAGGTATGTTCGCCAGGATCGCCCGCCGGCGTACCTACTTCGAACGGGGTTTTCGTGCTCTTCACGTTCCAGCGCCCACACACCAGCGCGCTTCCGCGCCGCGCCCGCCTCGCTGTATCGCTGGCGGTGCTTGCCGGCTGCTCGCCGCAGCCGGTCGCAACTCGCGCCACCACGACTGCGCTCGTTTCGGCGACGCGCACGGCGAGCGCGCCGCGCGGCATGGTCGTGTCGGCCAGCAGCATCGCCAGCGAGACGGGACGCGACGTCCTGGCTGCCGGTGGCAATGCGGTGGACGCGGCGGTCGCGACCGGATTGGCGCTTGCGGTCACCTACCCGGTCGCCGGCAATCTCGGTGGCGGGGGATTCATGGTGATCCGCTTCCCCGACGGCCGTGCGACGACGATCGACTTTCGCGAGATGGCGCCGCGCGCCGCCACGCCGGAGATGTTCCTCGATGCGTCCGGGAGCTACTCGGCGCGCCTCCACCACCGCAGCCTGAAGTCGGTCGGCGTGCCGGGCACGGTGGCCGGCTTCGCGCTGGCGCACCGACGATTCGGCAGCGGCGCCTGGTCTCGACTCGTCGAGCCGGCGCACCGGCTCGCGGAGGCGGGATTCCCCGTGCCCGCCGGCCTCGCCCGCTCGCTGGCGGGTGCGTCGAGCTACTTCGCGCCATATCCCGCGAGTGTCGCGTCGTTCACCAGAAACGGTGAGACATACGCGGCGGGTGAGCGGCTGACCCAGCGGGATCTCGCGGGAACACTCGCGCGCATCCGCGATCTCGGGCACGCCGGCTTCTACCAAGGAGTGACTGCCCGGCTGATCGCCGAGGAGATGCAGCGCGGTGGCGGCCTGATCACCGAGGACGACCTGAAGCGATACCAGGCCGTGGAGCGCGCGCCCGTGCGCGGCAACTATCGCGGCTTCGAGATCATCTCCATGCCTCCGCCCAGCTCCGGGGGGATCGCGCTGATCGAGATGCTGAACGTCGTCGAAGGATTCGATCTCGCGGCCATGAGCCACAATTCACCGCAGTACGTCCATCTCGTGGCCGAGGCGATGCGCCGCGCCTTTCTCGACCGTGCGCGGCATCTGGGCGATGCCGACTTCGTCCCGGTGCCCGTGGACCGGCTGACCAGCAAGGCGTACGCGGCAACGCTGCGGGCCACCATTCAGAGTGACCGTGCCACGCCGTCGCAGCCGGAGCAGGCCACGTTGGCGGGCGAGAGCGATCAGACGACACACTTCTCGGTCGTGGATGCCAGCGGCATGGCGGTGTCCGTCACCTACACGCTGGAGGCAGGATACGGACTGGGCGCCGTCGTCACCGGCGCGGGCTTTCTGCTCAACAACGAGATGGGCGATTTCAACGGCAAGCCGGGGCTCACCGACACGACGGGATTGATCGGCACCGGCGCCAATCTGGCACGTCCCGGCAAGCGGATGCTGTCGAGCATGACGCCGGCGATCGTCGCCCGGGATGGTCGGCTGTTCAGCGTGGTGGGCTCGCCGGGTGGGCGCACGATCATCAACACCGTGCTGCAGGTGATCCTCAACCAGATCGACGGGCGGATGGACATCGAGGCGGCGGTTGCCGCGCCCCGCTTCCACCATCAGTGGCTCCCCGACCGTCTATCAGCCGAGCGCGACGGGCTGAGTCCGGCCACCGTGGCCGCACTGGAGGCGATGGGCCACCGCGTGCGTCTGGGCGGCACGCAGGGCACGGCGCACTCCATCCGCGTGGACCCGGTGACGGGCATGCGCACCGGCGCCGCTGATGCGCGTGACAGCGACGCTGGTGCGGCCGGGCACTGACGAGCCAGGGAAGCGAGCGAATGACTCCGCGCTCACTCCGGCGCGGGGACGAACCAGAGTGGCACGCCGTAGTCGTAGGTGAGCTCTTCGCCGGCGGCGATATCGCGCAACGCGATCACCGACATCGTCTCGGGCTGTGGCCCGGTCTGGAACTCCACGTTGGGCCGGACGGAGTGGTTGTAGAACATGAGGAGGCCGCCGCCCATGGCGAACTCGCACTCCGGTGTGTCGCTCCAGTAGAGCAGATATTGATCGAGCACGGTGCGTCCACCGAGTCGTGCCAGCAGGTCGCGCTCGGGCACCACGATCACCGGTGCGCGCTCCACTTCGTCGCCCGCCTGACAGGGTCGCACTGCGATGACCCCTCGTCCCTTCCCGGCAATCTCGCGCCAGTGCGTGAGACGTGCTGCGATGTCCGGAAGCGGCCGCGTCACGCGAGCACCGGTCCGGCCACGGTGGCATTGACGATCGTCTCGACCGACATCGTGTGGATAGCGTGAGAGGGAGGCGCACGGTGACTGACCGCCGCCCGCGCCAGGCCGATCCAGCCGAACGCAAGCTGCGGGCGAGCGGCGCGCGGCGCCACTGCGCAGGAAAAGCGCATGCGCCGCTTGCGGCAGGTCATGGCAGGTGCGCAGTCTTATGCGCATGCGCCTCTCCTACCACGCACTCTGGCTGACGCTCGCCTGCGCCGCCCCCATCTCCAGCACGCCCATGCAGCGTTCCTCCGCCGTCGTGCCCGGCGTCGAGGTGCTGCTCACCGACTCGCTGCATCTCATTCGCGGCAAGCGGGTCGGCCTGCTCACCAATCACTCCGGACGCGATCGCAAGGGGACGAGCACCATCGACCTCCTCTTTCGGGCGCCCGGGGTGCGACTCACCGCGCTCTACGGCCCTGAGCATGGAATTCGTGGCGTGGCCAAAGCGGGCGAGAAGATCGCGTCGAGCGTCGATTCCGCCACCGGGGTGAAGGTCTACTCGCTCTACGGCGACGTGCGGGTCCCCACGGCCGACATGCTCAAGGACATCGACGTCCTGCTGTACGATATTCAGGATGTGGGTGCCCGGGTGTACACGTACCAGTGGACGCTCGCCCTCATCGCGCAGACGGGACTCCGGCCGATCATCGTCCTCGATCGTCCCGACCCCATCCGTGCCGATCGCGTGGAGGGCAACATCCTCGACTCCAACTTTGCGTCCTTCGTCGGCCAGTATCCCGTGTCACTCCGCTACGGGCTCACACCCGGCGAGCTGATGCGCTATCTGGCTGGCACCGGCCAGGTGGGCGCCAAGGTGACGGTCGTGCCGATGAAGCACTACCGTCGCTCGATGTGGTTCGACGAGACGGGCATTCCGCGGGTCCACCCGTCACCCAATCTTCGAAATCTCGACGCGGAGCTGTTGTATCCGGGTACGGTGTTCTTCGAGGGGACGACCGCGGCGGAAGGCCGCGGCACCGAGGATCCATTCACGCTCGTCGGCGCCGCCTGGATGACGGACAATGGGGCGATCGCGGCGGAGCTGAATGCTCGCGCGCTGCCCGGAGTGCGCTTCGACACGGCGACGCGCGCGATCGAGCCCGGCTACAAGTTCGGCGGCCAGACGATTCCGATGATCAAGGTGCGCGTCACCGACCGCAATGCGGTTCGTCCCGTGGAGGTGGGCATCCGCATGCTGCGCGCGATCTACGCCCGGCACCCGAAGGATTTCCAGTGGCGGGTGCCTCAGATCGACCGGCTCGCGGGGACCAACCGACTGCGTGCCGCGGTGGAGAACAACACCGTCGATGCGCTGATCGCCTCGTGGGACTCGGATGCGCGCCGTTTCTCGGAGCTGGTGCGGCCGTTCCTGCTCTATCCGTGACGGCGAGGGAATGAACGACAAACGGTGAACGCGCGATCGTGCGTTCACCGTTTGTCGTTCCGCGCTCACGCCGGGACTGCTACCAGTCCACGCGCATCCCCACCTGTCCCTGGCGCGCGGCGTAGGCGCCGGTCGGGATACCGAACGACGGCACGGGCACGCCGGCGGCGGTAAACTGCGTGCCGCCGTACGACAGGTTGTTGTTCCAGTTGAAGAGGTTGAACACCTCGGCGGAGAAGCTCACCTTGCGGCCGTCGCGATCGAACAGCGCGCGGGCCAGCCGCAGGTCCACCGTGCGGTACCAGTTGGCCCAGTCGTTCGTCGGACGCGTCGTCCGGTTGCCCGTGCTGGTGAGCGTGCCACCGATGAAGTCGTCGGTCGTGATGTTGTCCAGATTGATATCGCGTCCGTCGATGGAGACGAAGGGACGGGGGCTCGCCACCGTGGCGATCGACGAGAAGATGAAGCCGAAGGGGATCGGGCTCACCTCCGAGATCACGAGGCGGTGCCGCTCGTCGCCCGAGGTCCGCTGCCGGTTGAACAGGAAGGGATAGGCGAAGTTGGGCAGCCCTGCCGTGTCGAAGTCTCCCTGATACCAGCCGAGCGTGTACGCGAGGTTCACGCGCGTCTTGTTGCGCTGATACGTGCCCTGCATGAGCACCGCGGAAAAGTCGGACTGGCCGATGTCGTCCCAGAGTATGATGTCGCCATATGCGGGCGTGAGCCGCCGCCGGTTGGGCGTCACCGTCTTGTCCAGGTAGTTCGGGTTCCGCTGCACGTAGAGGTTGTCCATGTGCTGGCGCACGTAGTCCACGTTCAGGCCGAACTCGCCGGTGAACTGGTGTCCGATGCCCAGCGACATCTGCCGGCTGTGCGGCGTCTTCATGTCGAGCTTGACGAGGATCGGCGCGGGTGATCCGGACAATCCGGCGATGACTCGCGAGCGCAGCACGGCCGGGTCCTTCGTCCCCGGATTCGTGAAGTTGTAGGTGCGCCAGGTGGAGTTCTTTCGTTCCTGGAAGCCGATGAAGCTGGTGACGCGATCGTAGATGATGCCGAATCCACCGCGCACGAATGTCTGATTCCGGTTCGTCGGATCCCAGGAGAACGACACGCGCGGCGAGATGTTGCCCAACTGGTTCTTCCGGTTGCCCGTGTTCAGGAAGTTCTTGAGATCCGGGATCGCCTGAAGCGCGGGATCGCTCGCCCACGGCACGGTGTAGCCGTTGTTCATCGTGTTGAACTCGGCGTCGTGCCGCACGCCCAGCGAGAGCGTGAAGTTGTCGCGCATGCGCCACTCGTCGTTCACATAGATGCCCGTCGTGCGGCCCGTGGCGTTGGCGACGGCGTCACTCGTTCCGTTGCGGTCGGTGAAGCCGACGGCGATGGACGCGGTGTTGGGCAGAGACGACGTGTCGGTCAGGAACCCGAACGTGCCGTCCTTGTTGTTCGGAAAATCCTGCGTCGCCGCGATGTTGCTCAGCTCGATGCCCGCCTTGAGCACATGCGACCCGGTGCTGTTATCGAGATGCCACGTGGCACGATCGACGAACCGGAGGTGCGTCTCCTTCAGGACGAGGGGAAAGCCGGACGTCCCGAAGATGATCCCCGGATAGACAAGCTGCGGGCCGGGAATGAGCGGCGCCTCGTTGTGATTCCAGTTGACGAGCTGTACGCTCGCCTCGTTGACGAAACCGCCGCCCGGCGCCAGGTACCGTTGCCGGATCTGTCCTGTGTAGATCTTGTAGTCCTGGGAAATGCCTGCATCGCGCGAGACGCGCCCGCCGAAGTTCCCCTCGCCCTTGAGGAATCGTGCCGATCCCATGGCGTCATACGTGACGGCGGGGCTCTGCACCCAGGTGAGCCGGCTGAACAGCGTGTGATTCCGGTTCGGCGCCTTGAACGATCCCTTGAACTGCGTGAACGGTCCGCTGGTGGGATTCACGTCGAGAAAGAAATTGGTGGCCGCCAATTCGTAGCTCGTGGCGATGAACAGCTTGTCCTTCTTGATCGGGCCGCGGATGTTGAGGCCCACCTGCTGGCGTCCGAACTCCGGCACGACCGTCTGGAACGCATTGCGCGATAAGACTCTTGTTCTGCAGGAAGCCGAACGCCGAGCCCTTCCACTCGTTGGTGCCGCGGCGGCTCTCGGCGCTGATCACGTAGGATCCGGCGCGCGTGTATTCCGCGTCGTAGGGATTCACGTACACGCGGAACTGCTCCAGCGCCTCCTGCGGCAGCGGCGACCCGGTCTGGCCCAGGCCCACGATGTTGCCGTTGAA
>JBKJIY010000093.1:0-11162 GCA_046598315.1 Gemmatimonadaceae bacterium | reverse complement strand
CCTCCAGAAGGTTCACGACGACTACATCGGAAAGATCGATCAGATGATCAAGGCCAAAGAGGCCGAGATCATGGAAGTCTGACGCACGCGACTGATGCGGCACACGGCGCGGCCATGAGCGAGCTCACTCGTCGCGTCATCGTCTCCATCGTCGCGGCGCCCCTCGCGCTGTGGGTGGTGCTTGCCGGCGGCGCGCGCGATGCGGAAGAACTCCCAGGCGGCGATGGCGCTGACGATCGCCAGGAGCGCGGCGAGCGGCGCGCCCCCCGCGAGCACGATCCAGAGCGCGATCGGCGCTCCGAGGAGCGAGACGACTACCCGCTTCGTCAGCTCAGACATGACCGCCGCGCGCCGGCGAGAGGGATCGCGTCAGACTTCCATGATCTCGGCCTCTTTGGCCTTGATCATCTGATCGATCTTCCCGATGTAGTCGTCGTGCACCTTCTGCAGATCCTTCTCGGCATGCTTCACATCGTCCTCGCTGACGCCGCTGAGCTTCTTGAGCCCGTCGCGCCCGTGGGTGCGCGCGTGCCGCACGGCGATCTTGGCGTCCTCGGCAAGCTTGTGGACGATCTTCACGAGGTCCTTTCGCCGCTGCTCGTTCATCTGCGGCAGGGGCACGCGGATCAGTCCCCCCTGCGCCGACGGCTCAAGCCCGAGATCGGAATCGCGGATCGCCTTTTCGATCGCCTTGACCTGGGTCTTGTCGAAGGGAGTGACGAGCAGCGTGCGCGGCTCGGGTGCGGCAATGCTCGCCACCTGATTGAGCGTCATCGTCTGACCGTAGACCTCGACGCGCACCGTGTCGAGCATGTTCGGCGAGGCCTTGCCGGAGCGGACGGAGGAGAACTCGCGCTTGGCCGCGTCCATCCCCTTCTCCATCGAGGTGCGGCAGTCCTTCAGAATCTGTTGGATTGGGCTCATCGGACGAGAGTGCCGATGCGCTCGCCTTGCACTGCGGCGGCGATTGCGCCCGGACGGTGAATGTTCAGGACGATCAACGGAAGCGAGTTTTCCTTGCAGAGTGTCACGGCGGTCTGGTCCATCACCTTCAGTTCCTCCAGCATGACGTCGCGATAACTGATCTCCTCGTAGAACTTCGCATGTGGATCCGTCTTGGGATCGGCGGAGTACACGCCGTCCACGCTCGTCGCCTTGATGATGACATTCGCCTTGATCTGGATCGCTCGCAGGACGGCGGCGGTGTCGGTGCTGAAATACGGGTTGCCGGTGCCGGCGGCGAAGATGACGATGCGTCCCTTCTCGAAGTGGCGCAATGCCCGGCGGCGGATGAACGGCTCGGCCAGCTCCTCCATCCGGATCGCCGTCATGACCCGCGTCTCCATCCCCTTGCGCTCGAGGATGTCCTGCACGGCCAGCGCGTTGATGACGGTGCCGAGCATCCCCATGTAGTCCGCGCTCACGCGATCCATGCCCATCTTGGAGATCTGCGAGCCGCGGACGATGTTGCCGCCGCCGATCACCATCCCCAGCGTGCACCCGGTGCGCACCACCGTCGCGATCTCATCGGCGATCCGGGCCATCGTGTCGAAGTCGAAGCCGAAACCCCGCGCGCCGGCGAGCGCCTCACCAGAGATCTTGACCAGCACCCGGGGATAGCGAAGGTCGGCCACGCGCCGCTACTCCTGTCCGATCTGGAAACGCGCGAAGCGGCGGATGGACACGTCGGCACCCGCCTGTTTCAGCAGGTCGGCGATCGTCTTGCTGTCGTCGCGCACCCAGGGCTGGTCGATCAGCGTGATTTCCTTGTAGAACTTGTCGATGCGCCCGCCCACCATCTTCTCGATGATGGCCGCCGGCTTGCCGCTTGCCGCCGCCTGTTCCGAGAAGATGCGGCGCTCCCGCTCCACCAGGTCGGCCGGCACGTCGTCGCGGTTGACCGCCACCGGGACCGACGGCACGCCAGCGGTGACGTGCTCGGCGATGGTGCGCGCCAACTGCTGGCCCGCCTCGCCGCTCACGCCGGTGAGCTCGACCAGCGCGCCGACCTTGCCATTGTGATGCACATACGATCCTGCGGCACCCGAACCGGCAAACCGGGCATAGCGCCGAAGCACGATGTTCTCCCCGATCGTGCCCGTGAACTGCTTCAGCGAGTCTGCGAGGGTGCCGGCATCGCCGAAGCTCGCGTGCATGAGTGCGGAGCCTTCGGCGTTGGCGACGACGCCGTCGTCCGAGCCCGTGGCCAGCAGCGTGTCGGCGACGCGCTCGGCCGTCTGACCGAAGACCTCGTTGCGGGCGACGAAATCCGTTTCGCTGTTGAGCTCCACGAGAACGCCCGTGGCACCGTCAGCGCTCGACCTGGCGACGATCTTACCCTCCGAGGTGGTGCGTCCGGCGCGGGTCTCGCCACGGGAAATTCCCTTTTTCCGCAGCCACTCCACCGCCAGCTCCATATCGCCCGCGGTCTCCTCCAATGCCTTCTTGCAATCCATCATGCCGGCCTGCGTGCGCTGACGCAGCGTCGACACATCCTTGGCGGTATACGCAGCCATACTCGTCGAATCCTTTATTTGTCGTGGAAACGCCGCCGGACGGGCCGGCGGCGTCTGAATGGTAATCGAGACCGCGCAGGAGCGCCGCTGCGCTCCCACGATGGCGCGGGCGGCAACTACTCGGCCGCGTCGTCCCCACCACCCTCGGCGTCGGCGCTCTCCGCGCCTTCGGCCGACTCGCCGTCGGTGCCCTTCAGGTGCGCCGCAATCGCCTCGGGCTTCGCACGGCGGCGGCGCGGACGGCGCTTGCGCTTGTCGTCGCCGCGGTCACCCGCCGCTTCCGTTCCGCGCTCGGAGCTGTACGTCATGGCTCCCTCGCCGCCCTCGTCCGACTCCGCGCGGATCGGCGCCTCGCGGCGCGCCTCGGCGATGGTGTCCGCGATGGCCTTGGTGATCAGCTCCACCGAGCGGATCGCGTCGTCATTGCCGGCGATGGGAACCGTGATGAGATCGGGATCCGCGTTCGTGTCCACAATGGAGATGATCGGGATGCCGAGCTTGTTCGCCTCGGCGACCGCGATCTTCTCCTTCTTGGCATCGACGACGAACATCAGCCCGGGGGTGCGCGTGAGGCTCCGGATACCATTGAGGTACTTGTAGAGCTTCTCCTTCTCACGCGTCATCATCAGACGCTCTTTCTTGGTGTAGTTCGCCCACTCGCCGCCCTCGGCCGAGCCGGCCTCGAGCTCCTTCATGCGCTTCAGCTGCTTCTTGACCGTCTGGAAGTTGGTAAGGAGGCCACCCAGCCAGCGCTCGGTGATGTACATGGCGCCCGCGCGCTCCGCTTCCTGCTTGACGATCCCGGCCACCTGTGCCTTGGTGCAGACGAAGAGCACGCTTTCGCCGCGCAGCACCACGTCGCGCACGAGCTTCTGCGCCAATTCGAGCTGGCGGAGGGTCTTCTGGAGATCGATGATGTGGATCCCGTTGCGCTCGGCGAAGATGAAGCGGCGCATCTTGGGATTCCAGCGGCGCGTCTGGTGCCCGAAGTGGACGCCGGCGGCGAGGAGCTGTTCAACGGTCGGACGGGTGGACTTCTCGGACTGTTCCATGAGGGATGCTGTTGGTTGATTCGTCCGCGGACCGTCGGCATCTCCATCCACCGGCTGTGCCGGCACCGGAATGGAGACTCGGGTCGCGTGAGAGATGGTACTGCCGACTATCTACCGCTTCGAGAACTGGAACCGCTTGCGCGCCTTGGGACGGCCGGGCTTCTTGCGCTCGACGGCGCGAGCGTCGCGCGTGAGGAGTCCGAGGTCGCGCAGCTTGCGCCGGTGCGTCTCGTCCATCTTCACGAGGGCGCGCGCGACGGCGAGACGCAGGGCGCCGGCCTGGCCGCTCTGTCCCCCACCATTCACGTTCGCCTTCACGTCGTACTGGCCCAGCTTGTCCGTGGCCGTGAAGGGCTGCTGGATGGACGTCACCAGCGCCGGACGAGGGAAATAATCCCCGAGCGTGCGGCCGTTGATGTCCCATTTCCCGGAGCCGGGCTTGATGTACACACGGCAGACGGCCTCCTTGCGGCGGCCGATCGTGTGCGTGATCGTGTTGTCTGACATGCGTTACTTGGCCTCGGCCTTCGAGAAGGTCAGCGTCTTGGGAGCCTGCGCGATGTGCGGATGCTCGGCACCGGGATACACGCGGAGCTTGCCGCGCAGGACCTGACGGCCAAGGGCCGTCTTGGGAAGCATGCCGAACACGGCCTTCTCGATGATGCGCTCGGGGTGCTTCGCGAGCATGCTGGCGAACGGCGTGAACCGCTCGTGACCCATGTAGCCGGTGTGGCGGAAATATTCCTTCTGCTCTGCCTTGCGGCCCGTGACACGAACCTTGGAGGCGTTGATGACGATGACGCCGTCGCCCGTGTCCATGTGCGGCGTGAACATCGGCTTGTGCTTGCCGCGAATGATGCGGGCGATTTCGGTCGCGAGTCGCCCGAGGACCATGCCGTCGGCATCGACGACATACCAGTCCTGCTGGATGTCGTCGGGCGTGGCGGTGTACGATTTGAACATGACCTGACCAAACGAAATGAGACCTGCGCCTCACCGGTGCGTCATGCAACCCGGGTCTCGGCCGCCAGCAAAGGCGTTTTTAGACAGACTTGCAAGATAGACGACGCTGTAAGCGTAGTCAACGCTTGGACTTCAGGGATGACCACGCGCCCTGGAGGACGTATGTTTCAGGCGTGCATCGGGAGACTCCTTCACCTCGCCGCATTCTCCTCGTCGACGCTGACGCCTTCTTCGTCGCCGTGGCCCGCCTCGTGGACCCCGAGGGAGCCGGCCGCGCGCCCCTGCTCATCGTCGGCGGCGCACCGGGCGGCCGAGGCGTGGTGTGTTCGGCCTCCTACGAGACCCGACAGTTCGGCGTGCGGTCGGCCATGCCCATCTCGCGTGCGCTGCGGCTCTGCCCCGCGGCCCTCTGCGTGCCGGTTCCTCGCGGGGAATGCTCCCGGAAGCATCGGGAGATCAGGGTGGTGCTGGAGCGACTCGCCCCGCTGGTGCAGTCGGCGAGCATCGACGAGTGGTACCTGGACCTGGGCGGAACGGAAACCCTGTACCGCGGGGCGCCGCTGGCGGAGCTCGCGCGGCGCATCAGGGCGGCTGTGATCGCGGAGACCGGACTCACGGTGTCGATTGGCGGAGGCACCTCCAAACTCGTGGCCAAGCTCGCCGTGGAGCGCGCCAAGCCGAAGCCCGGGAACGGGGACACCGGAGTGCACGTCGTGGAGCCCGGCGCGGAACTCGAGTTCATGCGCCAGCTGGCACTCGCGGACATTCCCGGGATCGGACCCAGGACGGCCGCGCGTCTGGCCGAGCGCGGGCTTCGCCGCGTGCAGGAGGTGCTTGCCCTGGACGATGCGGCGCTACGGCGACTCGTCGGCGCACGAGACGCGGCGTGGCTGGAGCGCCGCGTCCGAGGCATCGATGAGGCCGCGGTCGCGGCGCATGAGCCCGCCCGCAGCATCAGCCGCGACGAAACCTTCGACGCGGACATTCACGACGACGTGCGGCTGCTGGGCGAGCTGGGCGAGCTCGTCGGGCGTGCCGGCGCCGAGCTTCGTGACGAGGGCTTGAGCGCACGCACGGTGACCGTGCGAATTCGCGACATGGACTTCACGACCCGACAGGCGAGTCGCACGGTGGACGAGCTGCTCAGCTCCGATCGCGCGCTGTTCGCGCTGGCGAAAGCGCTGCTCGGCAAGCTGCGGCACGCGCGCCACGTACCGGCGCGGCTGGTGGGAGTGGGCCTCTCCAGCTTCACCGCCCCCGCGCCGCGACAGCTCGACTTGCTCGGCGCCCCGCCAGCCGCGCTCGAGTCCGAGCGCGATCGCGACCTCTCGCGGGCGATGGACGCGGTACGCACGCGTTTCGGCCGAGGCGCCCTTGCCCCTGGAAAGAAGAGATAGACGCGTTGAAAACTGTGGTGACCGTTTTTCCCCGGTCACCTCTGCGTGCTCCCGGTCACGAAAGTCGGGCGCGCTGGCGCCCGCGACCTAGGGTCGATCGTCGCGGCGGCGCTGCGGACCGACCTTGTGCCGGCGCCGGGGCGGATCGGCGTCCAGGAGCATCAGGGCGTACTCCTCCACGCTGGCCGTCCGCCAGTCGACCGGCCAGCGGCCGAGCTCCACCACGATGTCACCCGCGGTAAACCGCAGGACCATCTGCTCGTCGCCCGATCGGTCGACGCATTCGTGGATGCGGACCGTCCATTCGCGGCCGCCCGGGCTCACGAAGGTGCGGCGTGTGCCCGATTGCACGATCGCCGCGAGCTCGATCTCCGCGGCACTCACCGCGCGACGTTTCCCGCTAGCCGATGTCGGCGCGCGACGCACGATCGACGAGGCGCGGCGGCACAGAGCCTCCAGCTCCGGGATGGTGCAACTGATCCATTCCTTCGGGTACGGCCAGGCAAGCCGGCGTTTCTGGGTGTCGGACTCGAACACCAACCATCCCTCACCCAGCGCCGCCATGTAATCCTCGCCGCGCGTCACCGGATGCATGTGCGTGGGCGTGACGTCCCATGCACGCCATTCCACGCCGCTTCTGTCGGTGAACTCCCGAACCGCCATGACTCCCCCCGCGCGGATTGTGGGCGACAGCTGGTGCACGCCTGCCGCTCCGCACTATCAAACAGTGTACCGCGGTGCGGACGGACCGTTAACGCGTGGGCGACACGGGCTCCGCCACGAACGCCAGCCACTTCCCGTCGGCACTCACCGCCAGCCTGCTCACGTTCTTCACCCCGAAGGCGTCGAGTCGTGCGGTGGGGAGCCAGCGGAAGGTGCCCTGCCCAGGCGCACTCCATCTGAGGAGCACACCATTGGACGCGCTGAGCAGCACGCCGTCGGGCGTCCACGCATGAAACTCGTTGTCCGCCGGAGCGCGCAGGATGGCCGCGAGCGAGGCCCCTGATACCTCCTGCGCCACGATCCAGAGGGCGCCGCTCGTATCGCGCTGCGTGTAGCTGTAGAGCGGACGGCCCGGCACCCGATGCACCGCGCGTCCCACGTCGCGCGCGCGCACCTCGTCCGTCGCGCCATCGAGGCTGACCAGATGGAGCGTGGACGGCGCGCCGAGCACGTAGGTGACCAGACGCGACGCGTTCAGCCACGCGTGATAGCCCACCGGCGCGAGGGCGGGCAGCACCAGGCGCGGATCACTGCCGTCCATCGCAAAGCTCCACAGCCGCTGCGCGGAGTCACGCTCCACGCGAATGACACTGAATCGGCTCCCCCCGGGCATGACCGTTGGCGAGTACTCGCTCTCGGGGGTGGCGGTGACACGCGTGCTGATGCGGGTGGACAGCTCGTATCGCCAGACATCGGCCTGGCCATCCCCGCCAATCGCGGTATAGAGGAGCGCGCTGCCATCGGGAAGAAAGAACGGCTGGTTGTCGTATCCCGCGCGGCGCGTCACGTTCTCCACGCGCCCCACGACGAGCGAGTCCCCGTGACGAGCGATTGGCGCAAGGTAGATCTCGGTATCCGGCGCCTGCGCGGAGGCCACGCCGGCACCGATCGCGAGCAGGAGGGCCGCGGTCCCGGCGCAGGCGCTTCTCACTCGAGCTCCAGGAGCACCGCTCCCTTTTCCACTGCCATCCCGGTCTGAGCGAGCACGGCCCTGACCGTGGCCGCCACTGTGGCGCGCAACTCGTTTTCCATTTTCATGGCCTCCATGACGATGAGACTCTGTCCCGGCTGCACCTGATCACCGACCTGGACCGTGACGCGCACGATCATGCCCGGCATGGGTGCGCGCAGTGGCGCGGGTCCTGACACGACGCCACGCGCGCCGCTGAGGGCGCGAATCGCACGCGTACGCTCATCGAGCGCCTCCACGTCGTACCGGTACCCGTCGAGCCAGAGCGTGAACTGACCGCGCGTCTCGCCACGCTGCGCAATCACGCGATGCGTTCGATCGCCGATGCGGAGCAGACGCACGGGCGTGCCTTCCACCTCGTTCAGATGCGCCACTGCTGACAGGTCGCCCGTCGAGACGATGTCGCCGTCCAGCTCGACGTCCACGTCACGCTCACCGACCCTCACGACATATCTCACGCGGCCTCCGTGGCGAGCTCGCAGACCGTCTCGACATGCGCGGTCTGGGGAAACATGTCGTACGCCCGCACGCCCACGAGCCGATAGCTCGACAGGCGCGACAGATCCCGGGCCAGCGTGGCGGGATCACAGCTCACGTACACGAGCCCACGCGGCTTCGTTCCAGCGCGTTCCAGCGCCTCGATGACGCGCGCGTCCACTCCGGTGCGAGGTGGATTCAGCAGGACGACGTCGGCCGGCAGTGCCGTGGCCAGATGATCCTCCACGCGGCCGGCGATGGCCGAGGACGGCGGCGCCAGGTGCGCCCGCAGGGCGGCCACGGCGTCGCGGTCCCACTCGATCGCCACCACGGTGCGTCCGTCCATCGCCAGCGGCAGCGCGGTGGCCCCCGTGCCGGCGTAGGCATCCACGACGCGCACCGGCTCGTACGCGCGCGCGCGCTCCAGCACATGCGCGTGCAGGCGCGCGGCCACGTGGGCATTCACCTGCGCAAAGGAAGCGCCGCCTTCGCTCGGGCCGGCCCGCTCGGCGATCCGCCGCGGCCGAGCGTTCTCGGGTTTCCACCACAGCTCCGTGACCGAGGGCACCGCGGCGAAGAAGCGCTCCGACGCGCTCCAGGCGTGTCCGCCCTCCACCACGACCGCGGCCCCCTCGGCCGTCAATCGAACAGACGCGCGTAGCGCCGGCTCCTTGGGGAGCAGGTGAAATGCCGCGCGCAACTCTGCCCATATGGCGAGCACCGGCTCCTCGGTGATGGGGCAGTCGCGCAAGTCGAAGATGCCGACGGGATCGTCGTACCGGTGCAGGCCGGCCGTCCACTGCCCGGCGGTTCGCCGCAGATGCAGCGTGAGCTTCCGCCGATACCGCCACTGCGGATCGCTCGCTTCCACCTCCGGGTCGGTCACGTCGCATTTGGCGATGCGTCGCAGCGCGTCGCCGATGATGATGCCCTTGGCCCTGAGCTGCGCGCTGTACTCGAGGTGCTGGATCTGGCACCCGCCGCAGCGGTCGGCGGTGTAGTGCGCGCAGCGAGGTTCGACGCGCAGTGGCGAAGCCAGCTCCAGGGACGCGAGCGTGCCGCGCGCGTACCGCCCGAACGGCCGCATGCCAACGAGCGCGACATCGCCCGGCGCCGTGCGTGGCACGAACACCACGATGCCGTCGACGCGGCCCACGCCGTCGCCTCCCGCGGCCACGCTGGCGATCTCCACCCTCGTGAGCGGGTCCGTCACCGCAGCGACTCCCGGCGTGCCGCATGCATCCAGGCGCTCGGCGCCGCGGCGCCGCCCGGTCCGAGCGCGGCGTCGCCGCCCTGCGTGGACTGAGCGCGTCGCGGCGCGGCGCGGTCGCGCTCGGCCAGCAGGACCGCGGCGATCGCGGCGAGCACCACGCCGCCCTCAGGCGGAGCCGGAACAGCGAGGCGGTCCAGTCGCTGCTCGAGCCACTGGATGTCGATGCGCCCCGCGCGGAAGTCGGCGTCCTCCATCACGCGCAGATGAAACTCCCGCGAGGTCTCCACGCCATCGATCGTCAGCTCGAGGAGCGCGCGATGCATGCGCTCGATCGCCTCGGGCCGCGTGGCTGCCCAGACGATGAGCTTGGCGAGCATGGGATCGTAATGGAGAGATATCTCGCTTCCGGTCTCGATGCCGCTGTCCCAGCGGACCCCCGGACCGCTGGGCACGTGGAGATACCGCACGCGACCGGTCGAGGGCAGGAATCCATTCGCCGGGTCCTCACTCGTGATGCGGCATTCGATGGACCAGCCACGCGGGGCGAGCTCGTCCTGAGTGAAGCTGAGCGGCTCGCCCGCCGCGATGCGCAACTGCCACTGCACCAGGTCCACGCCGGTGACGAGCTCCGTGACCGGATGCTCCACCTGGATGCGCGTGTTCATCTCCAGGAAATAGAAATTGTCCGCCGCGTCGAGCAGGAACTCGCACGTTCCGGCATTCACATAGCCGGCGGCGCGGGCCGCCGCGACGGCGGCCGCGCCCATGCGCGCGCGCAGCTGCGGCGTGACGGCCACACTGGGTGCTTCCTCGATCATCTTCTGATGGCGCCGCTGCACGGAGCATTCCCGCTCGCCCAGATGAAGCATGGTCCCGTGCTGGTCGCCCAGCACCTGGATCTCCACGTGTCGCGGGCCGACGATGAATTTCTCCACGTAGACCGCATCGTCGCCAAACGCATTCTTCGCTTCGCGCTGCGCCGAGGCCAGCGCCGCGGCCAGCTCGACACGCTGGTGGACCACGCGCATGCCCTTGCCTCCACCGCCAGCGGCCGCCTTGAGCAGCACCGGATAGCCGAACCGCTCCGCCACCGCTTCCGCCTCGGCGGCATCTCGCAGCGCCGTTGTCGTCCCGGGCACGACAGGAGTGCCGGCGGCGATGGCGAGCTCGCGCGCCGACGTCTTGCTCCCCATCGCGGCGATCGCCTCGGCCGGCGGTCCAATCCATACGAGGCCCGCATCACGCACGGCACGGGCGAACCACGCGCGCTCGGAGAGAAAGCCGTAGCCCGGATGGATGGCGTCCGCGCCCGTCCGGAGGGCCGCCGCGATGATGGCGTCGCCCTTGAGATACGACTCGCGCGACGGCGCGGGCCCGAGAAGCACCGCTTCGTCGGCTTCGCGCACGTGAGGCGCGTACGCGTCGGCCTCGGAGTACACGGCCACGCTCTGCACACCCAACTCCCGGCAGGCGCGAATGACCCGCAGAGCGATCTCGCCGCGGTTGGCGACCAGGACCTTGTTGAACATCAGAGGGGAATGTTGCCGTGCTTCTTGGGCGGGTTCCGATCGCGCTTGGTGCGCATCGACTCGAGGGCGTCGATCAGCCGCGGACGCGTGTCGCGTGGATCGATGATGTCGTCGAGATACCCTCGGCCGGCGGCGACATACGGGTGCGCGAACTTGTCACGGTACTCGTTGATCTTTGCGTCGGTGGCGGCGACTGGGTCGTCGCTCTCGGCGATCTCTCTCCGAAACAGGATCTCGACCGCGCCCTTCGGTCCCATCACGGCGATTTCCGCAGTGGGCCACGCCAGGTTGAGGTCGCCGCGAATGTGCTTGGAGCTCATGA
>JBKJIY010000060.1:0-13088 GCA_046598315.1 Gemmatimonadaceae bacterium | reverse complement strand
GCCGCGACGAGAGTTCGCGGTTCTTCTGCTGCACCTGATACTTGTCGAGCGCCTTCGGGATGAGCGCCTTGAGACGGTTGAGCTTTTCCGCGTTGAGCGGTTTTTCGATGTAGTCGTAGGCCCCCTGCTGCATCGCCTGCACCGCGGAGTCCACGGTGGCCTGCCCGGTGATGATGATGCACTCCGTGGGAATGTCGCGCTGCTGGAGCACGCTGAGGAGCGTGAGGCCGTCGAGCCGCGGCATCTTCAGATCGGCGAGGACCACGCCATAGCGCTCGGCGCTGAGCATGTCGAGCGCTTTCTGCCCGTCGCCCACCACGTCCACGGTATAGCCCGCGTCTTCCAGAATGGCGCTCAGTCCCGCGGTGATCGCGGCCTCGTCATCGGCGATCAGGATCTTGGCGAGCTTCATCGTCCCTCGTGAAACGGCTGTCCCGCGCGCCTGCTCCTCAAGCGCGCGGAAAGGCCAGTGTTAAGGCCTGCTCCGACTCGGTCCAACGAACACCCGCCCCGCGCACCGCGTCGTCCACCGCTTCAGGCATCACCAGCCGGCGTCCCGCCGCGTCAAGAGTGACGATGACGGATCCCTCATCGCCTCCGAGGACGACGTCCACGGTGGACGCGCGCCGATGACGGTCAGACCCCGCCACGGCGCTGAGGAGCGGAGCGGCGATCGCCACCCGTACCGCGTCGCCGTTCACGCGTGTCACCATGGAGCTCGCCGTCGCAGTCTCGCAGAGCTCCACCGCGGCATCGGCCGAGGACGCCGAGGCGCCGCAGAGGATGGCCAGCCACCGCGCGGTGACGCCCACGTCGGCAGGCTCCCGCTCGGCGCGCGAGAGCATGAGCACTGCCTCCACCAAGGTAGTCATGCGTACCAGCTGCTGCCCGGCCGCTTCGGCAAACGGCGCGAGCGAGGAGGCCGGGACGTCGGCTCGCCCGGCGCGGGAGCGGATCACTTCGAGATTGACCGATACGCCATTCAACGCGTCCTTCACGTCGTGCGATGCCCGCCCGATCGCCCGCTGCAGCGTGGCGAGCCAGAGGACGCGCAGGTCCTCGGGCGGCGACACCGAAGCCATTCAGTCCGAGAGGTCGGCGTCGTCCGGCGCCGCGGCATGCGCGGGCGCGGCACCCGACGGCATCGGGCGATGCTGCTCCGGCGCCGTCACGTACCGGGCGACGATCGCGGCCGTGTCGCCGATCGCCAACTGCTCGAACAGGAACCGGAACTTCGCCTCGTACATGCCGGCAAGAGTCGCCTTGTCGCCCGGAGCCAGATTCCAGAACCGCTCCTTGAACACACCCAGGGCCTTCTTGCGCGTCTTGTAGAAGAACTGCTCGTCCGAATCCGTCGCCTTTCGCTCGTCCTTGGCGTTTGCCTGCAACCAGTCGTAGATCTCGTCTCGAAAGGCGGCGGGGATGGCGTCGTAGAGCATGTTCTGGAAATTCGTGGCGAGATGGATCTCGGCCACTTCCCGCGTGGGGAAGTTGTTGAATGCGGTGTCGGGTAGCGTGGACGCGCCGTGCTGCACGGCGCCGGCGAGCTGATACTCGTCGCGGGCGACCTTGCTCAGCAGCTCCAGCGTGTCCAGATCGAGCTTCACGTCGGCCATCGAACCGTCAGCCAGGACGACGCCGCCGTGCGACGTGCCACTCTGCACGCTGATCTTGGACAGCCCGGCCATCCCCTGGGGCAGCAGGGCATTGAAGCCGCTCATGTAGGCGCGCAATTCCTCGACCGTGGAGTTCTCCGTCCCTACCTCGCCGATCTCCCCGCCCACGGAGATGGTCACGCCGGCAGGCTCCACCTCGCGCAGCACGCGAAGGATGTCGAGGCCCACCTCGTAGTTGAGCCGCTGCTGCTCGACGAGCGTGTCCTTGCCGAGGTCCACGAGCGTGGAGGTGTCGATGTCGATGTTGTAGAAGCCATGATGCACCGCCTCGCGCACCAGGGCGACGACAGCCTCGACCTCCGGTTCGGGCGCAATCGCGAACTTCTTGTGATTGACCTGGAAGTGATCACCCTGCACGAAGAGGGGTCCGCGAAATCCTTCGCGCAGCGCGGCAGCGAGGAGGACGGCGACATATTCCCCGGGACGCTGATCCGTGTACGCGATCTCCGAGCGGGCGATCTCGAGGATGAACGCGCCGGCTTTCATGGCGATCGCCGTGCGGAAGATCGACCGCGCCGTGTCGTACGTGGCGCCGCGCACGTTGATCGCCGGCACGGTGAAGCCACTCACCTCGCCGCGTCCGCGCGCCACATACAGCTCGTGGATCGACGCGGGGCGCACGCCGACCGCCTGTCCCGCCTCCCAGATGAGCCAGCGTGCGTGCTCCCGCACGCCCGCCTCGCCGAACACCGCGGCCCGCGCCAGCGCGTCCATCGATTCCGTCGCGAGCGCCGATGGCCGCGCCACGGTCACGCGTCCGTCCCGCACGCGCACGGCATCGCCAAAGAGCTGATTTACCGCGTCGATGTCTGTCATGCCTACCTCACAAAGGTGCGTCCGCCGAGCAGGGCGGATTCAGGGCCGATGGAATGCGTGCAAGCTCGCCGTGAGCGGGAGGCGTTGCAAGCCCGTCGGGCGGTCCGCGATGCCTAGATGGCGTGCGCCGGATTCGGCTTGGGCAACAGCTCCCATTCCTGCCTCGCCTCCTCCGCGTCGCTTCGCCCGAGCATGGCGTACGTGAAGCGCTTGCCGAGCTCCACGCCCGGCTGGTCGAATGCGTTCACCTCGTACAACTGGCCGGCGTATGCCGTGGCGAGCTCGAGGAACATGAACAGCTCGCCGATGTGAAACGGATCCACCCGGTCGAGGGTGAGCGTCATGTTCGGCCGGCCTCGGCGGGCGAGTGCACCGGCGGTGGCTCGTCGCTCGATGTCCAGCAGCTCGCCGAGCCAATGACCGCCGAGGTAGGCGAGTTCGGGGATGTCTCCGTGCAGCCGCGGGATCTCCACGTCGCCGTCGATCTCGTTCACCCCGATGAACGTCACGGTCTTGTCGGCCGGACCCTCCATGAAGAGCTGGACCTGGCTATGCTGATCCGTGGCGCCCACTGCCGCGAGCGGCGTGGGCCCGACGCCTTCGTCGCCCACGGCCCGGTGCTTGCCGAGACTCTCCGCCCAGAGCTGCACGAACCAGTCGGCCATATCACGGAGGGCGTCGCTGTACGGCATCAGCACCTGCACGTGGCGGCCGTGTCGCGAGTCGGCGAGGAACTGCAGCGCGGCGAACGTTCCGGCGATGTTCACATGCAGATGGCTCGACGCGCACCGCGTCCGCATCTCCGCCGCGCCGTCGAGCAGCTCGGTGGTGTCGATGCCGATCAATGCGGCGGGCAGCATCCCGACCGGGGTGAGGACGCTGAACCGTCCCCCCACGTTGGCCGGGATGTCCAGGGCGGGGACGCCATCGGCGCGGGCAATCGCGCGCAGTGCGCCCTTGTCGGGATCGGTCACGAAGACGAAGCGCGATGCGGCGGCACCGGCGCCGAGGCGCTCGGCGAGACGGCCGCGGATCACGAGGTACTGCGCCAGGGTCTCCGCCGTGCCCCCCGACTTGGAGATCACGACAAACAGCGTGCGCGCCAGGTCGAGCCGCCCCAGGAGCGCGGTCACGTTCGCCGGGTCCACGTTGTCCAGGACGTGCAGCCGCGGGTGTCCCTCGCGCGCCGCATCGGACAGCAGGTTCCAGTGTGGGGGCCGCAACGCCGTTCGCAGCGCGATCGGCCCGAGCGCCGAGCCTCCGATGCCGAGCACCACGACGTCGGCGGGCATGGCCCCCCGCGCTCGCAGCGCATCGACGAACCCGAGCGACTGCTGGTGCAACCGCCGGTCCTCGGGGAGGTCGAGAAACCCGAGCGCGCCCGTGGCGTGCTGCTCCACGACGGCCCGGTGCGCGGCGAGGAATCGCGCCTGGGCGTCCTCCCATTCGGCCGCGTGGATACCGCCGTCGATGGGCGGGGCCATCATGTTCGTGAAGTCGAGGCGCAGCGTCATGGCAGGATGATTAGACCGTGATCGTCAAGCCGTCGAAGGCTGGCGAGATGCCGTGAGGCAGCTCGGCTTCGAGATCGGCGTGAAAATTGTCGTGCGTGAGGTGCGTGAGGTAGGTGCGGTCGGCGCCGACCGCTCTGGCGACGTCGAGCGCTTCCGTGAGACTGAGGTGCGACGGGTGCGGTGTACGAAAGAGCGCGTTGACCACCAGCACGCGGGCGCCACGCAGCGCGGCCAACGCGTCATCCGGCACTGCCTTCGCATCGGTGACGTAGGCGAGCGGACCGATGCGGTACGCAAAGACCGTCACGGTGCCGTGCGGGACGGACACGGCCGTCACGTCGATGCCCGCGATCGTCACCGTCTCGCCGGCTGTCACCACGATGGCCCTGCCCTGCGGCTTGGACGTTCCGGGCAGCGGGTGAATGTCGTCGTCGAAAATGTAGTTGAACTTCTCCGCCAGCCCGCGGAGCGTGTCGGCGGCGCCGTACATCGGCAGATGCGTGTTGCGCCGTGCGGTGATGGCGCGCAGGTCGTCGATGCCGTGCGTGTGGTCCGCGTGACCGTGCGTGAACAGCACCGCGTCCACCCGGTCGATGCCGGCGCGGATGAGCTGCAGCCGCAACTCGGGCGGAGTATCGAGCAGGATCACCGCCCCCTCGTCCGTCTCCACCGCCGCACCCACCCGCATCCGATTATCGCGCGGATCGTGCGAGTGGCAGACGCTGCAGCGGCAGCCGAGCTGCGGCACGCCGAAACTCGTGCCGGTGCCGAGGAAGGTGAGCTTCACGCGTCGGCAACGGCGCACACCGCCGTCATACCGTTTCGACCTTCATCAGATTCGTCGTTCCCGGCACGTCGAACGGCACCCCAGCCGTGACGACCACGCGGTCACCCTCACGCGCCAGTCCACGCGCGCGCACCGCGTCGAGCGCCAGCTTCACCATGTCCCAGTAGGAGTCGCAGTGCGGGACGAGGCAGGGGATCACTCCCCAGACCAGGGCGAGCTGGCGGTAGGTGCGCGCCTGATCCGTGAGGACGAGGATCGGCACGCCAGGCCGGTGGGCGGCGACCACGCGGGCGGAAAAACCGCTCTTGGTGAAGACGATCAGCGCGGGGGCGCCGAGGCTGCGCACCGCCGACGTGGCCGCCGCCGCGATCGCATGCTCGGTGGATACCGCCGACTCGACGCCGGCGCGGCGCTCGTCCGCCCGGTTGATGCGCGGATGCTTCTCGATCTCGTTGATGATCCGTGTCATCGCCTCCACCGCCAGCCGCGGGTACTGGCCAGCAGCCGTCTCGGCCGACAGCATCACCGCATCGGTGCCGTCGAGAATCGCGTTGGCCACGTCGCTCGCTTCGGCGCGCGTGGGGCGCGGGTGGGTGATCATCGACTCGAGCATCTGGGTCGCCGTGATCACGGGCCGTCCCAGCCGGTTCGCCAGCGCAATGATCTTCTTCTGCGCGATCGGTACTTCCTCGAACGGGAGCTCCACGCCGAGGTCGCCGCGGGCCACCATCACTGCGTCCGAGGCGCGCAGGATGCTCTCGATGTTCTCCAGCGCCGAGTCCTTCTCGATCTTGGCGACGACGAGCATGTGCTTGGGAATCTTCTCGCGCAGCTCGGAAATGTCGGCCGCTCGGCGCACGAAGCTCAGGGCCAGATACTCCAGATCGTGCGCGACGGCGAACTCCACATCGGCCCAATCCTTCTCGGTGATCGAGGGCGCGCTCACGGCCACGCCGGGGAGATTCATCCCCTTGTGACTCTTGATCGTGCCGCCATGCAGCACCCGAGCCGTCACGGTGCGCGCGGTGGCGTTCACGTCGAGCGCGACCAGCTCGATCAGCCCGTCGTCGACGAGGATTCGGTCGCCCACCTTCACATCGTCGCAGAGATGATCGTAGGTGGTGGGGAGCTGCCCCGGCCCCACGACTTCCCCGGCGACGAGGATCACGTCTTCCCCGTCCGATACCGTGACGGGCTCGGCCAGGTCACCGATCCGGATGCGGGGCCCCTGCAGGTCACCGAGGATGGCGACGGGGCGGCCCAGTTCGTCGGCCGTGGCGCGCACGAGGGCCACGGTGGCGGCGTGCTGCTCGTGGGTACCGTGCGAGAAGTTGAGGCGAGCCACGCCGAGCCCGGCTTCCATCAGGCTGCGGAGAGTGGCGGCGTTGGCCGTGGCGGGGCCGAGGGTGCAGACGATCTTGGTGCGCGGGTAGTGCACGGGAGATGGATCGGAGTGGCGGGGGCGCCGGCGGTGCTCCCCGCTCGGCCCACCCTCAAGGCGCTCAGCGGGCGGACGACATCTCGCGCCCGAGGGTGGCGATCTTCTTCTGCAATCCTGCCGTGAGACTCTCGAAGCTCTTCTGGAAGCTGGCCAGCCCGTCGGTCAGCAGCTTTCCGGTCACGTCCTCCATGCCGATCCCGACCGTGGCCAGGTCGGCGACCACCTGCCTGGCGCGGTCGAGTTCAACGTCCGCGGTGCGCGCCACCTCCCCATGGTCGCGAAACGCATCGATCAGCGCTGGGGGCATGGTGTTGACCGTATCGGGACCGATCAACTGCTCCACGTACAGCGTGTCGCGGTACGCCGGATTCTTCACGCCTGTGCTCGCCCACAGTGGTCGTTGCAGCTTGGCCGACTGCGCGGCGAGCGTCGCCCAGCGCGCCGAGGTGAACCGCTCGTGGAACAGTTGGTACGCGAGCCGGGCATTCGCGATCGCCGCCCTTCCGCGGAGGGTCAGGAGACGCTCCTTCTCGGTGCCGATGGCGCTTGCCGCGAGCTCGTCGAGTCGCGTGTCGATCTCCGTGTCCACCCGGCTCACGAAGAACGAGGCGACCGACGCGATCCGGTCGATCGGCTTGCCGGCGGCGAGCCGGTCTTCCAGTCCGAGGAAGTAGGACTCGATGACCCGTGCGTGCGCCTCGATGGCGAAGAGCAGCGTGATGTTCACGTTCATGCCGGCGCCGATGAGCGTGCGGACGGCGACGGCGCCCTCCGCCGTACCCGGTACCTTGATCATCACGTTGGGCCGGTCCACCATCGCCCACAGACGCTGCGCCTCGGCGACGGTCGCGTGGGAATCGTTGGCCGCGGAGGGCGAGACCTCGATGGACACGTAACCGTCGTCTCCGTTGGTCGCCTCGTACACCGGCAGGAAGAGGTCGCACGCGTCGCGCACGTCCGTCGTCTCCACGAGCTCGAACAGCTCGAGCTCGGTCAGCCCAGCCGGCGCGCTCTTGAGCTGGTCGTCGTAGTCGGCGCTCTCGGCCAGCGCCTTCTCGAAGATCGTCGGATTCGACGTCATCCCCGTCAGGGCGTCATCACGGATGCGACGCGCGAGCTCGCCGTTGCGCAGGATGGCGCGCTCGATGAAGTCCAGCCAGATCGACTGGCCAGCGTCGTGGAGGCGCGCGAGACGGTTCTCAGACATGACGGGGCTCGTGAACGGCGAGGGGGACGGGAAGGGCGAGCGCGGCGCGTCGTCCACTGGAGGCAAGATACACCAGCCTCGCGCTTCCGTCAGCGACCCGCGCCAGGACGCGGCCCGCCGGGCGCCGTGACCGTGCTGCGGTCCGCGAAGCCCACGCGCGTCATGTGGCCCCAGCTCTGCTCGCCCTGGAGATAGCTCCAGAACGCCCGGAGACGGAACCAGACGGTGATCTGCCGGTAGCCGATGGCCTCCACGACCGCGAGACCGAACAAGGCGAGCAGGTCGCCCACGCGATGGTAGCGCCGGAAACTCAGCTCCTCGAGCACGATCGCCCAGAACGAGAGGAGCGTGCCGTACGCGAGCGCGACGAGCAGGAACAGCCAGGCAAACCGCACGTTCACTCCGCCAACCATCAGGCCGAGCACGAGGCAGAGGTATCCCAGCACCTCGACGATTGGCGCCAGCAGCTCCCCGAAGAGGAAGTACGGATAGGTGATCATCCCGATCCGCCCGTACCGGGGATTGAAGAGCATCGCTCGGTGCTCGACAAGCGTCTCGATCAGGCCACGATGCCAGCGCTCGCGCTGGCGGCCCAGCACGCGGATCGAGGTCGGCACTTCCGTCCACGCCACGGGGTCTGGGATGAACGGAATGCTGCCCTCGATGTTGTGCTCCTTGAGATATCGATGCAGCCGCACGACGAGGTCCATGTCCTCCCCCACGGTGCGGGTCCGATAGCCGCCCACCGCAATCACGTAGTCTCGTCGGAAGAGGCCGAAGGCTCCGGAGATGATCAGATTGCCCCCCAGCCGGTTCCACCCCAGGCGTCCGAAGAGGAAGGCTCGCAGGTATTCCACCGTCTGCACTCCGGGCAGCCAGCGACGGTCCACGCGCGCCTCCACCACGCGGCCGTATTCCACGCGGCAGGAATTGGCGACGCGAATGGTGCCGCCCACGGCCGCCACCGACTGGCCAAGCAGGAATGGGCGCGCGAGGCGCAACAGGGCGTCCGGCTCGACGAGCGTATCGGCGTCCACGGCAAGCACGTAGGAGTGCCGCGCCGCGTTCATCGCTGCGTTGAGCGAGTCGGCCTTGCCCCCGTTCTCCTTGTCGAGAACCAGCAACTTGCTGAACCGGCGTGAGCGATAGTAGGCACGTACCGGCTTGCTCGGCACCTCATGAAGCACGGCGGGTGGAATCTCGTAGAGGTCGTATTCCGTGATGAGCGTCTCCATCGTGGCGTCGGGCGAGCCGTCGTTCACGAGGACCACTTCGTGCCGTGGATACTGCAGCGTGAGAAAAGACAGGACGCTGGCGACGATCGTCGCTTCCTCGTTGTACGCGGGAACGAGAATGCTCAGCGGCGGTAGCGCGTCCGATCCGAGGACGTGCTTGAGATGCTCATCGTCAGCGAGGTGCCAGTGGCTCCAGAGCTCCGGGATGGAGAGGAGAAGCAGGAGTGCGTAGAAGGTGTTGAGAACGAGGAAATAAATGAGAATCGTATTGTCGGCGACCGTGAGCACCTCCCGCACGAGTTCGGGCGCGGCGGGCAGGCTCATGACTCGGCGAGCTCCACGACGCTGCCCGACGAGAGTCCGCCGATCATGGTCGCCATCTCTGCGGCGTATCGGTCGCCCCCCGCGCGGATGGCTCGCAGCGTGGCGCGACCCGCCTCGCCCATCTGGGCGAGGGCGAGCGCCGAGCGGAATCGCACCCACCAGTTCTCGTCCCCGAGCGAGACGGCGAGATGCGGGATGGCCGCAACACTCCCGAGCGCGCCAAGCGACCGCGCCGCCGACGAGCGCACCTCCCAGTCGGCGTCCGCGAGATAGGCCAGCAACACGCTCTCCGAGTCCGGATGGTAGTATCGCGTGAGCGCGCGCGCGACCGCCGTGCGGACCCGCGGCTCGGCGTGCGCCTGCAGCTCGCACACGCGCGCGAGCACATCCGGCGTGCCGATGACCGCGGCGAGCCGGATCCACGTCTCCAGACTCGCCGGCCGCGCCTCCGCCACCATGCGCTCGAGCAGCGCGGGGGTCGTGAGCCACCACGTCTCGCGCAGCACGGCGAACTGGGACAGCTGCACCGCGAGCGCGCGATCGGGGAGCCGTTCGAGGACCGCCGACACGGCGTCGAGGTCGCCGACCGAGGCGAGGCACTGCGCGGCGACGCTCTGGACGGCCGGGTGCTCGTCGTCGAGCAGCCGGTGCAGGAGCGGGGCGTCGCGCGCGGTGCCGACGATCGCGAGCAGCCGCGCCGCGTCGAGCCGGCGCCACCATGACCGCGAGCGCGCGCGTCCGAGCACCTCGGCCACCCAGGCGGCATCCCGGATCGCCGAACGAAAGTCATCGCGCTGGGTCGGCGCCGCCCGCGAGGTCGAGATGAGAATCGCCTGGGCCAGCGCCTCCTGCACGGGTAACCGCACGAGAATCGCCGCGACGTCGTCCGGCGTTCCGCTCTCTGCCAGCCAGCGTTGCAGCGGAGCGGTCAGTTCCGCGGTCACGCTTGCCCGCACTCGACGGCGACGCGACGCGCGAGCGCGGTTCACGAGCAGCAGGACGACGATGCCAAGCAGGAAGGCGCTCTGGACGAGCGCGACGACCACCAGCAGTGCGACCACGGTCACGAGCGCGTGCCGGCGCTGGTGATCGTCGTCCAGGAGCGCATCTTCGCCATGAGGATGCGCAGGTTGAGCGGCTTCTGGACGAAGTCCACCGCTCCGCCCGCCAGGGCGCGGAGCTGATCGGTCTCGGCCCCGTGCACCGTGACGAACACGACCGAGTACTCCCCAGCCCGCGCCACGGCCAGCTCCTCGTGCAGCGAATAGCCGTCCAGGCCCGGCAGGTCCACGTCGAGCAGCACGATCGGCCGCCGGCCCTGCGTCTTGGCCGCAATGAGAAAGTCGAGCGCCACGCGTCCGTTACTGAAGGCGCGAAAGGCGAAGCCGGTCGCGCGCAGCGCATACTGCAACATGTCGGAGAGCGCCGGATCGTCCTCCACGACGATCACGTCGGGGGCGAACAGCGCCTCGTCGGACTGCCACCGGTGTACCAGCTCCCGGTTCACGCGCGCCACGTCCACCGCCTCTTCGGCGCACCGGCGCGCGGAGGCGATCTCGCGGCGCGGGGCATCGGACAGGGCGACGAAGCCGGCGTGCCACGCCGGCGCGTCGGTCGAGCGGCCGCGATCCAGCGCCGCAAGCCGGGACGCCGCGTCGGCAGCGGACAGCGTGAGCACGAGCAGCAAGGCGTCATTCTCGAGATGTCCCGCGAAGCGCGTCACCGCCTCGAGCGCTCGACTCACCCGAAGCAGCTCGCGCGGCCACGTCGTCGTCGTCACGTCGTCTGCGTCGCCTCTCGCCGGACGAACCACCACGACTGTGTAGTTGCATGCGGCGTCCTCGCCCCCGTGGTCGAGGAGCTGCAACTCGTCTCGCGCCGCCCGCGCGCCGGCGGGAAGTCCGGTGACGGGATGCAACCCCGCCGCGAGGCGCTGTAGTCGGTGCCGATCCAGCCGATCCCCGATGCGCCCCCGCAGCTCGGACACCGCGATGGGCTTGGAGATGAACTCGTCGGCGCCGGCACGCAGTGCCTCGTCGCGCTGGCGCGCGTCCGTTTCGCCGGACAAGAGCACGATCGGCAGATCCCGCGTGTGCGGGTCCGCACGCAGCTCGCGCGCGATGTCGATGCCGCTGCGCGGCGGCATGCTGATATCCATCAACAACAGGGACGGCAGGTACGTCGCCAGCGCTTCCGCCAGCTGGGCGGGATCGCTGATCGTGGCCACGCGAACGTCGGAACGAGTGAGCACGTAGCTCACGATCGCGAGAATCGAGGGATCATCATCCAGCGCGAGGATCGTCGCGCCCGCCAGGGGCGAGCGGACCATGGCGTGCTCCGCGACGTCGAACAGTGGCCCGAAGCCCGCCGCCACATCCACCAACGAGACACCAGCGTCGCGCGGTATGCTGGACGTTCGCGAGTCGGGGGAGCGCAATTCGAGGCCCACGACCGGCAGACCGAGCATCCAGGCCGTTTCCGTGAGCTGACGGGCCAGCTCCGGTGGGGCGGCCAGGAGGATGGGCCGGAGCTCTTTCAGCAACTCCGCGCCGACCTGCCCCATCTCCAGCGACACGGCGCGAATTCCTCGCTCCGCCGCGTCCAGGCGCAGGCGAAGCGCCGACTCGTGCGCCAGCCCGACCACGACGATCGTGCGGATGTCGGCCACCTGTTCCGCAGCGTCGGACGCACTGGCGCCGGCGCGCTTGAACGCGAGCTCCAGCGCGCTGGCGAAGTGTTCCACGATCGTCGCGCGCTCCCCCCGCTGCAGACTCACATCGCGTGACCACGAGACGGCCAGCGCCTCGACACGCGCGGCCAACGCGCTCGCCTCTGCATAGCCGTAGCTGCCGGCCGTCCCGTGCACGCGATGGAGCTCGCGGCGCAACGCATTCACGACTTCAGGCGCGTCCGGGCGCTCTCCCAGCTGCCGCGCGAGCTGGCGAAATGCATCGAGCGTGTTGTCGATCGTGGACTCGAACCGCTCCCGCAGGCGGCGCATCGCCTCGACCTGAGGAGACTGCGGCGAGAGGGTCATCCGATGCCCGTCGCCTCTGGCGAGACGCTGCCCATGACGTAGAATGCGGAGCACGCTGACCCTCCGCTGCCCCGATTCATGCGCATTCTCGCTGCCGATGACGAACTCGACGTGCGACTCCTGCTCGAGCTAGCCCTCGGCATGGAGCCCGGCGTCATTCTCACACTGGTGGAGTCGGGCACCGCCGCCCTGGACGTGGCGGCCACGTCACCATTCGATCTCATCGTGCTGGACGGCCTGATGCCGGGACTCAGCGGCGCGGAGACCTGCCGCGCGCTTCGGGCCGGCTCGCGCACGGCGGACATCCCGATCGTATTTCTCACGGCGCTGACAACCGGGGAGGCGCAGCACCCATTGCGCGAGGCCGGGGCGTCGGGATTCGTGATGAAGCCGTTCGATCCATTTACTCTGGCGTCCCAATTGAAGGCATTTGTCACCCATTCCGGCTGATGAGTGGGCCCGCGAGCAGGGCAACGCACCAGCCTGGCGCGTCGGTGCGCCGGGCTCACGGAATTCTACTGGGTTGCGTCGAGTATTTCCCTCCGTGCCTCGGTTCGGGACACATGCCGGCGACGCATGCGCACGGCACGGTGGCGTCAGCGCGGTGTCTATATTAGCTTAGGCGGTTCGGGGAAATGGCAGCCTGTCCGTGTTCGGAGGCCCGTTTTGATGGGCTTTCGTAACGTTTTTCGGATTTTCTTGCCGATTTCAGACGCCGCGGCACGCGGTCTGCCATTCCCCGAGCCCGGCAGAACTGCGACGACTCTCGTCGCACCCGCAACCTCGCCCGCGGGGAACGAGAACTTTGGGCGACGGCGACGGAGGACAAGGATGAAGACTCGGAATTCAGCGTTGTGTGCACTCGGCCTCGCAGCCGCTATCACCCTCGGCGGCGCCATGGAGGCTTCGGCCCAGCGCACCCGTTCACAGACCAGCATTCCCGTTCGTAAGGATGCGCCCATGGAGATGCGCGTCGATACGGTTCGTATCGTGCGCGTCGATACGGTGACGGTGCGTGGCGCGACGGAGACGGTGACCGTCACGCGCATGG
>JBKJIY010000092.1:0-9928 GCA_046598315.1 Gemmatimonadaceae bacterium | reverse complement strand
TCCTCCTGTCTTCCTGTCTTCCTGTCTTCCTGTCTTCCTGTCTTCCTGTCTTCCTGTCTTCCTGTCTTCCTGTCTTCCTGCGTTACATCACCTTGACTTGCAACGGAGCATTCAAAGTCACCGTGAGAGTGCCGCCATCCGGCAGGCAACCCTCGAAGTTGCTCGTCGTGGCGACGGCTCCGGCGCCCACCGCTGCGCCGGTCGCCGCACCGACCACCGTCGACTTGGTATTCTTGCCGAGAATCTGGCCGGCGATGGCGCCGATCACGGCGCCGCCGACCACCTTCTGTACGTCCTTGTCCCTCGGCTGGTTGCGCACGCGATCGATCTGCGCATCGGCCACCTGGCCGTTCACCGGATAGCTGCGGCCGCCGAAGCTCACCGAGCGAACGGCGAACTCCATCACGATCTTGTCGTTCACGTTCTCACTGCGCTTCAGCTGCGTCACCTCGAGCGACACGGTAGAGCCGGCCGGGATCGTCGCGCCGTTGGAGCCCGTGGCGGCGGCGCTGGTCGTGGCCGAGAAGGTCTGGCCGACCTGGTAGGTGTTGGTGCAGACGCGGGAGTTGGAGCGGAGATTGAGCGACGTGCCGCTGGCGATGGTGCCCACTGCGCCGCCGGCGCTGGAGCCGCCGGCGCCCGCGGGATTGCGCGTGACGGTATTGCCCGACGCCGTCGTGCTCGTCCGCGGTGCGGGGATGCGCGCGGGGGCCGTGGTGCGCGGGGCGGGCCGCGGAGCCGGCGCCGCGGTCCGTGTCGGCGATGTGCGTGCCGGCGCGGGGGCGGGCGCGGGCGCGGCGACCGGGGCCGCGGGCTCGGGCGCCGGTGTGGCCGGCACATCACGCAGTTGCGGCTGCGCGGCGGTGTCGGTGCCCGCCAGCGCGAGGTCGCGATTGAGCGCGGTATCGCGCGCCAGCGACGTGTCACTCTTGCTGTCCTTCACGGTGCAGGCGCTCAGCGCCAGCATCGCGGTGAGGGCGAGCGGACCACCGAGCTGACGAATATACTTGGACATGGCAGAGCCTCCTGACTCCAGGGTACGCATCACCGACGTGGGCAGCGGCGAAGTGAGTGTAATGTAACGACTTATGGCTACCTGAACCCACGTGTTTGTCGCAAGAAATACGCCAGCCGCGCCCGCCTTGCGACGGCTGCTCCCGTTCTACCGCCCCTACCGTGGGATGCTCGCGGGAGGGTTGGCTCTGGTCGTGGCCTCCTCGGCGTTGGGTGCGGTCGTACCCTGGCTGCTGCGCGCCGGCATCGACGATCTGCGCGCCGGCGCGCCGGCGCGGCAGATTCACCTCGCTGCCGCCGGCATCGTCGCCATCGCGCTCGTGGGCGGCGCACTCCGCTTCTGGATGCGCGAGGTGCTCAACGGCCTCAGCCGCCACATCGAGAGTGACCTGCGCGAGGCACTGTTCGCGCATCTCACCACGCTGGACCAGCCGTACTTCGCGCGCGTGCGCACCGGCGACCTGATGGCCCGGCTCACCAACGACCTCAGCGCCGTCCGCATGGCGGCGGGGCCCGCCATCATGTACCTCACGAACACGATCTTCGGCGGCGCGTTTGCCCTCGTGTTCATGCTGCGCCTCGACGTGAACCTCACCCTGCTCGCCCTGCTTCCGATGGCGTTGCTGCCGGTGGTGATGATCACGCTGGGCGGCGCGATCCATCGGCGCTTCGACGCGGTGCAGGAGCAGTTCAGCCGCCTCACGACGCACGCGCAGGAGAACTTTGCCGGCGTGCGCGTCGTGCGCGCGTACCGGCAGGAGCGGGCGGAGATCGCGCGCTTCGCCACGCTGAACGACGTGTACGTCGAACGGAACCTCCGCCTGGCGCGTCTGTACGGCATCATGCATCCCCTGTTCGGACTCCTCGCGGGATTGAGCGTCGTCGTGGTGCTCGGCCTCGGGGGCGCCCTCGCCGTGCGCGGCGCGATCAGCGTGGGCGCTTTCGTGGCCTTCGGATTCTACGTCGGCATCCTCACCTGGCCCCTGATCGCGCTGGGGTGGGTGATCAATCTCTTCCAGCGGGGCGGCGCATCGATGGCTCGGCTGCTCGACATTCTCGATGCCCGGGCGGCGATCGCATCGCCCGCCATGCCCATGGCTCTACCACCCGCGGCGCAGGGACGCTCGATCACTTTTCGGGACGTCGGCTTTCACTTTCCGACCGCACACGGGCAGGAGCCCCGATGGGTCCTGCGACACGTGAGCTTCAGCGTGCCGGCGGGGGGCACGCTCGCCGTGGTGGGCGCGACGGCGAGCGGCAAGAGCGCGCTGATCGACCTCATTCCTCGAGTGAGCGATCCCCAGGAGGGCGAGATTCTCATCGATGGGGTGCCCATTCGCCAGCTTTCGCTGGAGACGCTGCGCAGCGAAGTGGGATACGTTCCGCAGGAAACCTTCCTGTTCAGCGACACGATCGCGTCGAACCTGGCCTATGGCGACGGGCGTCACGGGCTGTTCGAGCGCGCGGCCGACGGCCGCGCTGACGCTTCGGATTCGCGCGACTCGGGAGCGCGCGACGCCGCGGCGCATGTGTGGGCCGCGGAGGTGGCGCAGCTCGACGCGACGATCGCGGCCTTTCCGCATGGCTACGGCACCGTGCTCGGCGAGCGTGGCGTCAATCTGTCCGGCGGCCAGAAGCAGCGGCTCGCGCTCGCCCGCGCCCTCGCTCGTCGCCCGCACATCGTGCTGCTGGACGACGCGCTGTCCGCCGTGGATACACACACCGAAGCGGCCATCATGCGCGGGCTCCGGAGCGCGCTCGCCGGTCGCACGGCGGTCATCGCATCGCACCGCGTGAGCGCCGTGCGCGAGGCGAGCTGGATCATCGTCCTCGATGCCGGCGCGATCGTCGAACAGGGCACGCACGACACGCTGATGGCGGCGCGGGGTCGGTACGCGGCGCTGCTCAGCCGGCAGCGGCTGGAGGAGTCGCTGGAGACCGGCGCGGTGCCCGATACCGCCGCATGAGCCGTCGCCAGGTCGAGGTACTGGCACGGCGGACGCATTATGGTAGACTTCCTGCCCATGCACCATCTGGACGCCCAGGCGCACACGCCGCTCACCAGGGAGCCGACGACCGACGCCCGCCTCGCCGAACTGGACGCGAGGTTGACGCTGGCGCAGCAGCAGATCGCCGAGCTCGAGGCACGCGACTCGCTCAAGACGCAGCTCCTCGCCAACATCTCGCACGATCTCCGCACCCCCCTCACCGCGGTGATCACGCACGCCGAGATCCTGCGCGACGGCATTCTGGGAGAGCTGACGCCGCGCCAGCTCGACAGCATTGGCGGAATCATCAACGGCGGCCGCCAGCTGCTCGACCAGGTCGGGGAGATTCTCACCTACGCCCGCGGCGCGGCCAACCAGCTCACGATCACCTGCACCGTCTTCCCTCTCGCCGACGTGGTGCATCAGCTCGGCTCGCTCAACGAGTCGCTCGTCAGTCGCAAGGGACTGGATCTCGTCGCCGAGATCGCCGACGATCTGGAGCCGCTCACGGCCGACCGCGAGAAGGTCACGCACATCGTGAGCAATCTCCTCGGCAACGCCATCGACTTCACGCCGCGCGGCGGCCGGGTCTGGCTGCGCGCGCGCCGCGTCGGCCGCGAGTGCATGGTGGAAGTCGGTGACACGGGGATCGGGATCGACTCCGAGCATCACGATCTGGTGTTCCGTGAGTTCGCGCAGGTGGACTCGAGCGCCTCGCGCCAGCACCACGGCACGGGGCTCGGCCTCACCATCGCGCGAAAGTTGGTGGAGCTGCACGGCGGACGCATCTGGGTCGAGAGCAGGCTGGGCGACGGCAGCCGCTTCTTCTTCACCATTCCGTATCCCGGCTGAGCGTGTCGTGACGGCGCTGCCGCACGTGCTCGTGGCGGAGGACAACGCGCTCGTGTGCGGCGCGCTGCGCGTACTGTTCGAGGAGACGGGGCATCGCGTCACGACGGTGGCGACCGTGTCCGCCGCCGTGCAGATCGCCGCCGACGAGCACGTCGACGTGCTGCTGCTCGACCTCGGGCTGGCCGACGGCGATGGACTCGAGGTGCTCGCGCGGCTCGCCGCGGCCGGCCGGATGCCTCGCGCGGCCGTGGCGCTGACCGGGCGGGACGAGCCGGAGATCGTGGCGCGCTGCCGGGCCGCCGGGTGCCGCGACGTGCTGCTCAAGCCGGTGCCCGCTCGCGAACTGTTACGCCGTGTTCGCGAATGGGTCGCGGAACCGGCGCCCGCCTACCCTTCAGCAGAGCCTCGATGACCGTCCACGCCACCGGGACCTTCGACGTGAGGATCACCCCGGCCGCCGCCGATGACGCCGACGGGCCCGCGGTGGCCAAGATGTCGATCGACAAGCAGTTTCACGGCGATCTGGACGCGTTGAGCAAGGGCGCCATGCTCGCGAGCCACATCGCGGAGACGGGCGCGGCGGCGTACGTGGCCGTGGAGCAGGTGGATGGCACGCTCCAGGGACGTCGTGGCACTTTTCTCCTGCTCCACCAGGGCACCATGACCAGTGACGGCCAGCACCTCACGGTCCTCGTCGCGCCAGGATCGGCCACCGGCGCGCTTGTCGGGCTCACCGGATCCATGGGGATCCAGATCGTGGAGAAGAACCATTTCTACACGTTCGACTATCAACTGCCGGAGCAGCCCTGACTCCACGCGGTCCCGCGCCGGCTATCCGGCAGCGACGAGCGGCGGAAGGCTGGCGCGGAACTCGTCGCCGGACAGGCGAACCGTCTCGTCGGCGTCGCCGGAGCGTCGCTGGACGCCGCGCACGACGGCATCGACGGTGAGCAGCGGCGCGTCGGCCTCCTCGGTGACGGTGACCTCCCATTTGCCGCGGTCCACTCCCTTGAGGGTGAGCCGGTAGCGCGCACTGTACACGACGTACCGCGACGCGACGCTCGGGGCCTCGGGCCTCGCCGGCACACCCACGCCGATGTCGACGTCCCGCAGTGCGATCGGCTCGTGCTCCACGGCGAGCACGGCGACGCCGCTCTCGGTGCCCCCCTGCCTGAGGCCGGAGAAGAGATGCACCTCGATGACGCGCTCCGCAGCGACGCGCTTCGCGATGGCGGCGAGAAATCGCGAGCGCGTGTCGTCGAGCATCATCGGGCACCTGCCGAGGGATGGCTGGCGGCACGCTGCTCGATCTCCTGCTCCACGAACAGCCGGAGAATGTGCATGAAATCCTGGGCGTTGGTCACGACGCCGAATGCCTGGTGCGTTCCGCGGTCCTTGAGCTTGGCCACGACGAACTCGAGCGAATCCACGCAGATGGTCGTGAGCTCGCGCAGTGTGCCGCCGCGATCCATGACGAAGGCGGGCAGCATGTTGCCGGTGGCGATGGCGTGCAGCGCGGTCGCGATGAGAATGGCCATCGTGGCCTTCACGGCGTGCGCGCGCATCGCGTCCTGCGACGCCAGCGCATCCGTGATGACGTCGGGCAGCGGGCCATCGTCGCGGATGGAGCCGGTGAGCACGAAGGGCACATCGCGCTGGACGCAGGCGTGCATGATGCCGCTGGTGATGGTGCCGTTTCGCACGGCGGCGGCGATGGACCCCGCGGCCCGCACGCGGTTGATCGCCCGCATGTGCAGCCCATGGCCACCCCGCGTGGACTCGCCCTGCCCCGTCATCCCCAGCGTCGTGCCGAAGATGGACGCCTCGATGTCGTGGACGGCCACGGCGTTGCCGGCGAGGAGCGCGCCGACGAATCCGTTCTCGATGAACCAGACCATGTCGCTGCGCGCGCGCGAATGCACGAGCGCCGGTCCGGTGACCCAGACGGGATAGCCGCCGCGGTCCCGCTCGTCCACGAGCAGGCGGGCCATCAGCGCGTAGTCCGTCGGCTTCTCCCGCGACACCTCGCTCGCCATGAACTTGAACTCGCCGTCGCCCTGCACGTCGCCGAGAAAGCCCGCCACGTCCACGTAGATCCCCTCGCGCCCGTCCTCGGCCTCGCCGACGGCGACGAGCTCGTTGGCGTGCACGTTGCGCATCTCGCGCACCCAGAGCGTGCCGTCGGCGCGCAGCACGAGCACGGCATCCATCCGTGGCTCGGCGGGCATGCGCCAGATGCCCTGCACCCGGACGTAGGTGGGGAGGTTCGTCGTGGAGAAGAATCCCTCGGGCAGCACGCCCTCCGCCGGCGCGGGCACGAAGCGCGCGTCGGGAAAGTCCGTGAACGGCGCGGCGTGAAAGTCAGGATGCGTGTAGGTCGTCACGCAGGAAAGATCGCCGGGGCCGCAGTGCGGTACAAGCTCGGTGGGGCGAGCGACGTGCTCGTCGTGCGCGATCGGTCACAACAGCGCCACCGGATCCCGATCCACGGCCATCCGCAGGCCGAACTGCCTGGGCACGTCGAATCGCTCCACGAGGTACCGCGCCACGCGGCCGAGCTCCTGCGGCCGCTCGGACTTGATGAGCACGTGCCAGCGCCACCGGTTCTTCACTCGCTCCACGGGGCAGGGCGCGGGCCCGACGATCATCACGCCGGGCGCGGGACGCGCCGCCAGCAGCTTGTGCAGCCACGCCGCCACATCCGTCGCCAGCCGGGCGGTGGCGTCTTCCTGCGTGCCGCTGAGCACCACGTTGGCGATGCGCACGTTCGGCGGATACGCCGGGTAGCTGCGTCCCGCGAGCTCCTGCCGCACGAAGCCCAGGTAGTCGTGCGTCACGGCGCGGGTGACGGCATGGTGCAAGGGCGAACGCGTCTGGATGAGCACGTGACCTCCCTTGGGACCGCGGCCGGCACGCCCGGCCACCTGGCTGAGCAGCTGGAAGCATCGCTCCGACGCGCGAAAGTCCGGGAGATTGATCCCCACGTCCGCATCGATCACGCCCACGAGCGTGACGTTGGGAAAGTCGAGCCCCTTGGCGATCATCTGCGTGCCGAGCAGGATGTCCACCTCGCCGGCGCCGACGCGGTCCAGGATCTCGGTATGCGCCCACTTGCCGCTCGTGGTGTCCACGTCCATCCGGGCAATGCGCGCGGTGGGATAGCGCTCGCCGAGCAGGCGCTCCACCTGCTGCGTTCCCAGCCCGCGCTGCCGCAGACGGGCGCCGCCGCAGCGACTGCAGGCGGGGTGCAGCGGCTCGTGATGCTGGCAATAGTGGCACACGAGCCGCTCGGGCCCGCGGTGATAGGTGAGACTGATGCTGCAGTTGGGACAGACGGCGACGTCGCCGCAGGTGCCGCATTGCATGAACGCGGCGTAGCCGCGGCGGTTGAGGAGGAGGATGCTCTGCTCGCCCCTCACGAGGCGGTCCCTCAGGGCGTGCTCCAGCGCGGGGCCGATGGCGTACGCGAAGGCGGCGTCACCCTCGGCGTTGTCGCTCGGCTTCGCTCTGGGCTTGTCGGCGCGCAGGTCCACGATGTCCACGCGAGGGAGCCTCGCGCCGCCGACGCGGTCTGGGAGGGTGAGCAACTCGAACTTGCCGTGCTGCGCGTTGGACCAGCTCTCCAGGCTCGGGGTCGCGCTGCCCAGCACGACGACGGCACCCTCGGCGCGCGCGCGCACGATCGCGACCTCGCGCGCGTGGTACCGCGGCGACTCGCCCTGCTTGTAGCTCGATTCGTGCTCCTCATCCACGACGATGACACCCAGGTCGCGCATGGGCGCGAAGATCGCCGACCGGGCGCCCACGGCGATGCGCTTGTCGCCGCGACGCAGGGCGAGCCAGGCATCATACCGCTCACCGTCGGACAGCGCGCTGTGAAGCACGGCGATCCGGTCGCCGAACACGGCACGAAACCGGTCGACCGTCTGCGGCGTGAGCGCGATCTCGGGCACGAGCACGATCGCCGATCGTCCCTCGTCCAGGACCACGCGGCGCAGCAGCTCGAGGTACACGAGCGTCTTGCCGCTCCCGGTCACGCCGTGCAGGAGGGCGACGTGACCGGGCTGGGCGAGCGCGAGCCGTTCGATGGCATGCTGCTGAGCCGCGCTCGGACGATGCGCGTCGGGTGCGCGCCGCGCGCGGGTGAGAAAGGGATCGCGCTGCACGATCTCGGTGTCCATCTGCACGAGTCCTTTCGCGACGAGCCCCTTGAGCACCGAGGCGGAGAAGGCGAGGCGCGCGCCGAGATGCTCCACCGCCGCGCTGCCGCCCATGGCTTCGAGCGTCTCGTACAGCGCGCGTTGTTGTCCCGAGCGCCTGAACTGCGCGTCGCGCTGCATCAGCGACGGAAGCTCCCCCACGATGCGCGCCACTCGGCGCGTCTTGCGCGGCGGCATGGGAGCATGCGCGCCGGTGAGGAGGACGGGCAGCGCGCTGCGAAGGGCGACGCCGAGCGGCACGATGTAGTAGTCGGCGATCCATTGGCAGAGCGCGAGCATCGGGGCGTCCATCACGGGCGCGTCGTCCGGCGCGTCGTGAATGTCCTTGCAGGTCATCCCCTCGCTGTCGTCGGCCGTGCCGACGACGATGCCCATCTCGGCGCGATTCCGGAACGGCACCACGACGCGCGACCCGGGTGTCACACAGCCGGTCGTCCCGTCCGGGACGCGGTAGGTGAAGGTGCGGTACAGCGGGAGGGACAGCGCGACGGCGATCAGCGGCATCCGCGGGAAGTTAGTGCCGGCGCGCCGGCGCTACCGTGCCGTCACCCCCAACCCCGGCTCGGCCGGAAGCCGCACGACGCCGCCATGGATCGTTGCGCCCACATACGGATCGTTGGCGACCAGTGCCGCGCCGTCCAGATCCACGCAGTCCAGCAGGGGCGCGAAGTGCGCCGCCGCCGTGATCCCCAGCGAACTCTCGATCATGCAGCCCGCCATCACGAGCATGTCGTGCGCGCGCGCCGTGGCGATCATCCGCAGCGCTTCGCGCAGTCCGCCGCACTTGGCCAGCTTGATGTTGATGCCATCCACCACCCCGGCCAGTCTGGGGATGTCGGCCGCCACGATGCAGCTCTCGTCGGCCACGATGGGGAGCGAGGAGCGCTCGCGCACGAAGCGCAGCCCCTCGAGGTCGTGCGGCGGGAGCGGCTGCTCCACGAACTCCACGCCCAGCTCCTGGAGCAGCGGGATCATGCGCAGAGCGGACTTGGGCGTCCACGCGGCGTTGGCGTCCACACGCAGCACCTTGTCCGGCGCAAGTTCGCGCACCACGCGCACGATCCGCTCGTCCCATGTCGAACCGAGCTTGATCTTGAGCACCGGATACGGCGTCGCCTCGCCGACTCGCTGCCGCAGCGTGGGCTCGTCGGGGGCGATGCCGATGGTGAAGCTCGTCGGCGGCGCATGCGCCGGATCCAGCCCCCACAGCTTGTAGACGGGTACGCCGAGGCGCTTGCCCATGAGGTCGTGCAGCGCCGCGCTCACGGCCGCGCGCGCCGAGCCGTTGTAGCGGATGGTGCGCGCCAGCTCGTGCTCGATCGCCTCCAGCGACCAGCCGTCCGTCCCGGCCACGACGTCGGCGAGCATCGGCAGCACCTGCACCACCGTGTCCGCCGTCTCCCCGTAGAACTTGCTCGGGGCGGCTTCTCCCCACCCCGTGGCGCCGTCGGGTGCGGTGAGGACGACGCGGACGACGCGGTACTCGGTCGCCCCGCCGCGCGCGATGACGAATGGATTCTTCGTGCGGAGCGCGATGATCTCGTGCGTGAGCTTCATGGGCGGTCGGCGGTCGTGTGGCGCCACGCCACGGCAGCGGCAGCGGCGCGATGAGGGGCACTCGCCTCGTCGGTCGAGGCGAGATAGGCCAGGAGCGCGTCGGCCAGCGCATTTCCGCGGGCGAAGCGATCGGCGGGGTTCTTCTCCAGACAGCGCATCACCGCGTCGGCGATCGCCACGGGCATCCGCGAGTCCACTTCGTGCAGCGCCACCGGCTTCTCGTGCACGTGCTTGTAGCCCACGGAGAAGGCATCCGCGCCATCGAAGGGGGGAAATCCGATCAGCGCCTCGTACATG